>NZ_JASCQQ010000026.1:0-198245 GCF_030012485.1 Halomonas rhizosphaerae | reverse complement strand
TGGAACATCGCCAGGGAGACGTCGCTGATGCCATGGGCCAGCTCGCCGACGCCGGCCGCGGACTGGGCCAGGGCGGTGCCGCCGAAGGCGCTCATCCAGACGATGGTGACCACGGTCGGTACCAGCAGCACGGCGGTCAGGAACTCGCGGACCGTGCGCCCGCGCGAGACCCGGGCGATGAACATGCCGACGAAGGGCGACCAGGAGATCCACCAGGCCCAGTAGAACACCGTCCAGCCGTGGTACCAGGTGGTGTCGTCTCGGCCGATCCAGTTGGAGAGCGGCACGACATGGCTGGCGTAGGCCAGGGTGGTGTCCCACAGGCCGTTGAGGAACAGCAGGGTGGAGCCGGTGATCACCACGAAGGCCAGCAGGGCGAAGGCGATCACCATGTTGATGTTGGAGAACAGCTTCACGCCCCCGTCGATGCCCCGCCATACCGAGAACAGCGCCACCACCGTGACGCCGACGATGATCGCCAGCTGGGTGCCGAGGGTGTTGGGGACGTCGAACAGGTAGTTGAGGCCGCCGGCGGCCTGGGAGGCCCCGAAGCCCAGGGAGGTGGCCAGGCCGAAGATGGTCGCCAGTACCGCGGTGATGTCGATCAGGTGGCCGGCCCAGCCACGTACCCGGTTACCCAGCAGCGGGGTGAAGGCGGAGCGCAGGCTCAGCGGTAGCCCACGGTTGTAGGCGAAGAAGGCCAGGGAGAGGCCCACCACACCGTAGATGGCCCAGGGATGCAGTCCCCAGTGGAACATGGTGGCGCCCATGGCGGCACGAGCCCCTTCCGGGGTGCCGGCGGCGGCGTTCAGCGGCGTGCCGTACCAGTCGGTGTAGTTGGCTACCGGCTCGGCCACGCTCCAGAACATCAGGCCGATGCCCATGCCGGCGGCAAACAGCATGCTGAACCAGGAGACCAGCGAATGCTCCGGCCGGGCGTCCTGGCCGCCCAGCCGGATGCGCCCCAGGGGCAGCACGATCAGCACCAGGCAGAGCAGCACGAAGAGGTTGCCGACGATCATGAACAGCCAGTCGAAGTGCTCGATGGACCAGCCCCGTGCGGCCGTCAACTGGGCGTTGGCGGCATCGGGGTAGACCAGGGCATAGAGGATGAAGGCCAGGATGGCCAGGGCGGAGAGGGGAAATACGGGGTTGTGGAAATCCAGGCCCAGCACCTGGGTGTTGTCATGGCCCGGGGCCATGGTGGGATCGTCGTTGTGGTTCATGTGAGGTCCTCTGTTGTTATTGTCGCGTCGCCTGTAAGGCGATGCCGGACATTTCTGGCGTGTGTGGGGGAGATATAAAGGTCAGGCCAGCTGACGCCTTGCGGCACGTGTCGTATTCAACAGCAGGCAGCCGATCGTCATTGGACCCACGCCACCGGGTACCGGCGTAATTGCACCCGCCACGCGGGCAACCGATTCGAAATCCACATCACCCACGAGCTTTCTCTTGCCATTGACATCAATGGCGTTGATACCGACATCAATGACCGTTGCACCGGGCTTGATCCAGTCAGCGTTGATGAACTCCGCCCGGCCGACCGCGGCTACCACAATATCGGCATTGCGGCACAGTGATTCGATGTTCCTCGTTCGTGAATGCGCAATAGTGACAGTGCAGTTTGCCTGTAAAAGTAGTGCAGCCATCGGCTTTCCCACGATATTGGAGCGCCCCACCACCACGACATTCTTGCCACTAAGGTCCGGATGGACCTGGCGCAGCATGATCATGCAACCTTGTGGCGTGCACGGCACTAGCGATGGCCGCCCGGAAGCAAGTGCCCCGACGTTTAGTGGGTGGAAGCCATCAACATCCTTGGCCGGATGGATGGACGCTATCACCTCATCCTCATTGAGGTGTGATGGAAGTGGAAGCTGCACCAGAATGCCGTGCACCTCAGGATCATTGTTTAGATGATCGATCAGCGCATTCAGGGTGTTCTGGGAGGTTTCGGCATCAAGGCGGTGTTCAATAGAGCCCATCCCCGCCTCGGTCGCCCGCTTCACCTTGTTTCTCACATACACCTGGCTAGCGGGATCCTCCCCCACCAACACGACAGCCAGCGTCGGCACTATGTCATACTTACCCTTGAGCAGCTCGACTTCAGAAGCGACTTCTTGCAAGACCTGATCCGAAAGCTGTTTTCCGTCTATTAATTGAGCCATCATGCCCCCTGCGTCTATTTGAAAATAACGGTCTTGTTGCCCGAAAGAAACACGCGGTTCTCTGTATGAAGTTTAACGGCGCTTGCCAGTGCCTTGGTTTCGGTATCTCGGCCAAGGGCAACAAGTTCTTCCGGGTAGTAGGCATGATTGACGGGTAGCACGGACTGTTCGATAATCGGGCCTTCATCCAGGTCAGCGGTCACGTAGTGCGCAGTGGCACCAATCAGCTTGACGCCACGCTCAAATGCCTGATGATAAGGCTTGGCACCCTTGAAGCCGGGCAGGAAGGAGTGATGGATATTGATGGCCCGGCCGTGCAGCTGCTTACAGAGGCTATCGGACAAGACTTGCATGTACCGCGCCAGTACCACCAGCTCGGTTCCTGTCTCGTTGATAATACTGAGCAGCTCGGCTTCCTTTTCCAGCTTGGTGTCTGGTGTCACTGGCAGGTGAACAAAGCGAAAGCCTTCACGTTCAACTAGCGGTTGAAGATCCAGATGGTTGGATACTACCGCCGTAATATCGATATTCAATTCGCCCTTGTGATAACGGTAAAGAAGATCGACCAGACAGTGGTCAAACTTGGATACCATGATCATGACCTTGGTCGGGTGGCTGACCTCATGCATCGCCCACTTTATGCCATGCTTGTCTGCCAGGGCATTAAATCCAATGCGGATGTCTTCAAAGGTATGTCGGGAGTCCGGGATGATATTGAATAACGTCCGCAAGAAGAACTGACCGCTGATCTTGTCATCGAATTGAGATAGCTCTGCGATATAGCCGCCGCGCTCTGTGATATAAGATGCAATCCCGGCAACGATTCCTGGCGCAGTCTTGCAGCTGACAGTGAGGATGTATTGGTTGGAGTAGTCCGTGACTTGTCTCATGGCAGATAACCTTTATATTTGATGTTAGTTGGTTGATTCGCTGACAGCAGATTGATGTCGTTGATGTTGTTTATTCAGGCATCAGGATGGATTGCCTGGCGGGTTGTTCACTATTGCGACCAAGGTCCACATCGTTAGAAGTCACCTTGAAGCCTCGTTATGGCCTTCGGTCAGCTTCGAGGCATTACGTGCGACACGCAGCCAGGAGGAACTGTCCTTCTGATTGTGATCCACTGGCAGTTGCACCACCTGGATCTTGTCGCCGCCTTTCATCTTCTGACTTCCATCCCAGGCTTCGACCCAGACACATCGCATCTCCGGCTTGACCTCACAGTGGCCGTTGGCGCGTACCCCACCACAAGGACCGTTGCGCAAGGATTTAGGGCAGTTCATGGGACATGCCATTCCGGTAGAACTGAGGATGCACTGACCACACATCTTGCAGTCGAAAAGCAATCCCTTGCTGAGCTTCTCCAGCATGCTCACCGGCTTTTCTGCGCGCTGGTAGCCTACCGAACTCCAAAGCGGCTGCAACTTGACGATCACCGGTTCGAATATTCGGTATACGCCCTCAAGGAATCTTGCGTGCCGCACGGCCCAAAGACGAATGGAATACATATGTCTCTCCTTTCACGGCAACGCCACTGTGGAGCTGATCATTGATCCCTGGATCCGTGAGACACCTTCTTCGCCCCTTGAAATCAACAAAAAACTTCTTGTCTTTCCAGATAAATACTTTCCTGGTCAAGAGGCTGATATTGTAAGGTTCCATGGCGCTCACGGATGCAGGTGCTTTGTAGGTCAACCACCAGGCTGTTATTCAAGCCGATATGGCGATTTTCTTTTTGGGGTCGAAGAAGGGCTTTTCGACCACAACCGCCTTCACGGGGCCGGATGCGGTTGGAATTTGCAGTTCAGTGCCAATCGCGGCATGTTCAGTGGCCACCATGGCCAGAGCAATGTTCTGCTCGAGGCGCGGGGAATAGACCGCAGAGGTCACCTTCCCGACGGTCTCGCCATCCTTGCTGAGGGGCCAGAACCTGGTGTTGGGTCTCTTGAGGGGCGCCATATCAATACGCAGCCCGACCTGCTTGCGACTCACGCCATTTTTACGGATGCGCTGCAACGCGGCCTTGCCGATAAACTCTGCTTCCATGTCCGGGTTCACCAGACGGTCCATCCCAAGCTCGTAAGGATTGGTGTTGATGTCCGCATCAGCGTGATAGGAAAGCATTCCACCTTCGATGCGGCGAATCGTAGAGGTATGACCAGGCTTCAACCCAAAGGGCGCACCTGCAGCCATGATCTTTTCCCAGAGTTCATCCCCCCGCGTGCCATCACGCAGATAAAGCTCATAGCCCAGTTCGCTCGACCAGCCGGTGCGCGAGACAATCAGTGGAATGCCATCAAGCTCGATCTCGCGCAACCAGTAGTAGCGCAGGTCCATGATGCCCTCGCCAAAGAGCTGCTTCATCACCTCGCCCGAGTTCGGGCCTTGTAATTGCAGAGGGGAGACATCGGGTTCGCCGATGCTGACATCCATCCCGGCATGAACCGCAATACCTTGCGCCCACAACAGGATGTCGCTGTCAGCCAGCGAGATCCAGAAGTGATTCTCTGCCAGCCGTAGCAGGATCGGGTCGTTCAGAATGCCACCGTCCGCATTGGTGATGAGGATATACTTGCACTGTCCAACAGCCATTTCCGACAGATCACGCGGGGTTAGGCTCTGCACGAATTTCGCCGCATCCGGGCCGGTGATCTCCACCTGCCGCTCGCCGGCAACATCGCAAAGGATTGCCTCATTCACGAGGTTCCAGAAGTTCTGTTCCGGATCCCCGAAGTCACGCGGAATATACATATGGTTGTATACTGAAAAGCCCTTTGCTCCCCAGCGGACCGTTGCGTCAAAGTAGGGGGATTTCCGGATCTGAGTCCCGAACCCAAAGTCATCTTCTTTTTCTATGTTGGCTGAAGTAAGATTTGTCATTGTAATTACCTTTCGTGATGTTAAGTTCAAGAGACCGCGCGAACTGGCTGATTCGGCACAGCTCACTATAGGCTCACATGGCGGTGTGAAGCGGCCTAAAATCACGGCGAATCAGAACTGAACAGACCAGTTTTTTACGCAGCGCAGTCCATTTGGTCCGGTTTATCCATACCAGGCCCCTACGCCGCTGGCGTGGGATTGACTCACTGCTCCAGCAATCGGGCGACCCGTCGTTGGCTCATCCCGAAGTCAAAGCAGGGGGGAGTCTGATACCGTTGGGGCTGGGGCAACTGGCGGTATCCCGGGCTCTGTTTCATTTTCGTCGCAGAACCGGGAGGGGACGGCGCTGGCCCTCTTGCCCTTGCCTGCTGTTCCAGGGTCGGGCAGTCATTCCATGAATCGAGGATGTGAGGGATGCATGGTGATCAAGAGAAAGCGTGATATCGCGCATCAACGGGGAGGCATCCCGCGGCAGGGGGAGCGTCTGGCAACTGCATGGGCCGGAATCGTCGATGATTGTCGCGTGGAGGCACCATGAAGACGCTATCGAGCACAGGGTTTGCGATCTTTGGCGCCGCGCTGGTCGCGATCAGTTACGGGCTCGCACGCTTCGCCTTCGGGCTATTCGTGCCCCCTATCCGGGATGAGCTGGAACTCACGCCGTATGTGATCGGCATCATCGGCGCGCTGCCGCTCATCAGTTTCCTGCTGGCCACGGCGATCGCGCCGTTCACCACCGATCATCTCGGGGCCCGCAACACGGCGGTGCTCTCCGGGGCGTTCGGCGTCGGCGGCCTGGCCCCCGACGCGCTGATGCTGGGCGTGGGGGTGTTCGCATGCGGCATCTGCACCGGCCTGATGATGCCCGCGCTCACGGCCGCCATGCAGGCGGTGGTGAAACGCTCGATGCACGGGCGCGTCAGCTCGGTCATGAACGCAGGCACCAGCATCGGCGTGATCGTTGCCGTACCGACAGTGCTGTTCCTGGCCGGCGCCTGGCGCCTGGCGTACCTCTCCTTCGCCATCCTGGCAGGCATCGGCGTCATTGCCGCGTGGCTCTTCCTGCCCTCGGTGTCGCGGATCATGCCGGGGAACGCCGCGCCGCCGCCCCCTATCAGTGAACTGCCCTGGTCGCGCCTTGTCAGGCTCTCGCTGTTTGCCTTCCTGATGGGCTTCATCTCCTCCGCGTACTGGATCTTCGCGCCTGACCTGGTGGTCACCCTCGGCGGCCTGCCGTCCGGCGCCACCGGATGGCTATGGCTCTCGGTGGGCATCGCCGGCCTCGGCGGGGCCGCGGTGGCCGACCTGGCCGATCGCAACAACCCACCCATCACGCAGGCACTGATGCTGATGATGCTGGCCGCGAGCCTGGCACTGCTGGCCGCCAGCCCCGGTCAGTCATTGCTGACCGTCTTTTCTGCACTGGTCTTCGGCCTGGCCTACATGAGTCTGACGGGGCTCTATCTCATGACCGGCATCCGCCTGTTGCCGGGCCGGCTGTCGATGGGGCCGGTACTGCCCTTCATGGCGGTATCGCTGGGGCAGGCGTCCGGCTCGCCTGTCGTCGGTGGACTGGTGGATGCCTTCGGCTACGCCGATGCCTTTGCCATGTTCGCCGCGCTCGGCATCCTGGTGGCGATCCTGTCGCCCTTCTACCCGGGCCACATCGCCCAGGCCGAGGAGGACGAGGAGGACACCGGTCTCCAGGCGGCGTACGATCACCAGATCCAGAACGAGGAGGGCGAGCCACTGGAGGAGCCCGACGTGGATGACGCGGAAAAGCCCGCCGTCACCCCATGACGGCGGGCCTGTGGGTATCCGGGCACCTGAGTACTCCCCAAGCCATACATGGGCCGGTGACCGATACCCGGCCATGTCCGAGGTCGATCACACAGCGTCTCGATGAGCGCTCGGATCTCGGTAGCGGCGATCTGCCAGAGTCGGTCCCCGTAGGGGAGTGCTGCCGAACGGATATCGGAGCCTGTCGCCGATATGTTGCGCTTCCGGTTCAGTTTCCTGAGTCAGCCATCAAGCAGGCAAGTTTGGGGTGAGTCGACTTTATGTCTCTGGTTGCGATGTAGGTCATGTAGCGTTCGACCCCCAGCTCCGCCGAAAGAAGCTCGTCCATTACGTTCTGAAAGGCGGAAAGGCTGGGCGCGACGACTTTCAAGACATAATCCATGCCGCCACCCGTGGCGATGCATTCGACGATCTCGTCCACCTGGCGGATATAGGCCTCGAAGCGTTCGAAAGCCGATTTTTGATGCCCCTTCAGCGAAACGGTCACGATGACTTTCGAGACATCCACGATCCTGTCCAGCGAGATGTCCGCATGATAGCCACGTATCAGGCCAGCTTCCTTCAATCGGTTGAAACGAATCCAGCAGGGCGTCGGAGAAAGGTTGACCAGCTCTGACAGCCTTGTCTTGCTGAGCTGCCCGTGCTGCTGCACTGCGGACAGAATACGCATGTCCGCAGCATCAATGGTAATTTTCCTCATGTGTTCCCAGCCTCTAGCGTGATTCCCGAAGGAGGGGCCGTCGTCGTTTCATGTGGATCTGGCCTGAGTGCACAGTTTAGATCGTTGCGATGGAATTGGCCTCGTGACGGTCGACACATGGACTGATGGAGACGCTGCGTATTCCGCGCCATGATGAACGAGTCGGGTCAATGGCTCATGCTTTCGGCTTCGTAGCGCCTGCACTTGTCCCGGGCGTCGATCAAGACGTCCCGTAACAGCTCTTCGGCGCTGGGATGGTAGACCGGCATCGACAGGACCTGCTCGGCCGTCATGCCGTGCGTGATGGCCAGGGCAAGCAGGTGTGCCAGGTGTTCGGCCTTGTACCCGAGCAACTCGGCGCCCAGTATGACGCTGGTTTTCGCGTCCAGATAGACTTGGATGCGCCCCTGGACCTTGTTCCAGACCACATGGCGAGGACTGGTAAACGGCAGGTCGCCAATGACGATCTCCTGGCCTTCAAGTTGCCGGAAGCTCTGGCCGATGGTGGCGATCTGGGGATCGGTGAAGGCCACCATCAACGGTGGTCTGCGCTGTGCAGGCACCGGATTCGGATAGCTCAATGCATTATCGGCGGCGATACGCCCCTCGTCGAAGGCTTCGTGCCACAATGGCAGGTGGTCGGTCACATCGCCGGCGATAAAGATAGGAAGGTCGGAGCAGCGCATCGTCTGCGGATCGAAGGTCACTGCGCCTGAGTCGGTGACTTCCACGCCCGTATGCTCCATACCCAACCGGTCCACGTTGGGGGTCCTCCCCGTGGCAACGAGTACCCTGTCGAACACCCTGGTGAGCCGCTGTCCATTCGATTGCTCATACTCGATCCAGGCGCCTTCAGCGTCCTCCCGGGTGCTTACCACCCGGCCCACGGGGTAGATATCCAGTTCGGCGCCGAGGAGGTCGAGCGCTTGCTGCTGCATGGCCGGATGGGTGAGGGCGTTGATCCTCCCGGAGCGGCCGAAAATTGTCGTCTCGACGCCCAGTCGATGGAGTGCCTGCCCCAGCTCCAGCGCAATCACTCCCGTACCGATCACGGCGATCGAGCGGGGCAGGTCCTCCAGCTCGAAGATCGTATCGCTGGTGAGGACGCGGGCCATGACGGGCTCGAACACCTCGCCGATCGCAGGCCTGGAGCCGCAGGCGAGGATGACCTTCTTCGCGTTGACCTCAACCGATTCCCCCACCCTGAGGCGGCCCGGTCCGATAAAGCGGGCGCGCCCCTCAAGCTTGTAATGGGCCGGAATCTTGTCGACGTAGCGGAGATTGTTGGCGACAAAGCGATTATCTCGCTCTCGGCGCAACCGTTCGAAGACCTTGCGGCCATCCACGCGACCCGTCGCTGTCACCCCGAAAAACTCGCTGTTGTCCAGGTGGTGCGCGTAATCGGCAGCGGTGATCATCAGCTTGCTGGGCATGCAGCCGACCCGTGCACAGGTGGTGCCGTAGGGACCGTCCTGGATCATCACCAGGCTGTCGGTCTGGCGGCTGATCTTCGAGTAGGCGCCCAGCCCGGCGGTCCCGGCACCGATGATCGCGTATTCAACATTCATGGTCTTCATGACAGGTTCGCTCATGCGGCGCCTCATTGTAAAAGGTGTTGTATTGTTCAAGGTGTACCTGGGTGGTTGAGGGGTGTCGCCATTGGCTGCACCCCCTGGCCCAATGATTGAAGGCTGCCGGGACGATAGTAAAAAGCGTTTGCTGCGTTTAGTGAGATGGTTTAAATGTCGTCAGCCCAAGGCAGGCTATCCGGGGCCTTTCAAGCGGTAAAGCGATAGATTCTAAGTATTTGGGTTATTTATTCTAATCCATGGTTGGCGGGTTGGCGGGTTGGCGGGTTGGCGGGTTGGCGGGTTGGCGGGCTGGCGGTCCGGGTCCGCTCATGGCAGGGGATGGTGGTGCATACAAGGCCTCCCTCTGGAGGTTGCAAGGCCTCACGTTAGCCAGGCTAACCCAACTGCTTAGAAATCCTCGCTTTCCGGGCGCTTCCCGGATCACATACGATTCGGTGATTCGCAGAAAGGAAGCCTACCCATGTCAGTCCACCAGTCCGCCATCCGTTGGCAGCGAAACCCTCACGAAATCGATGCCGATACTTACTCGCGCAACCATCTTGTGACATTTGATAGTGGCCAGCAGGTCAACGTTTCCGCGTCGGTGGAATTCAAGGGGGACTCAAGCTGCGCCGACCCGGAGCAGATGCTGGTCAGCGCGGTGTCCAGCTGTCATATGCTGTTCTTCCTGGCGATCGCCGATTTTCAGGGGTATCGGGTCGAATCCTATGATGACGATCCCGTCGGCCACCTGGAGAGCAATGACAGGAAAGGCATGGAGATCACGCGTATCGAGCTGTCGCCCCGAATTACCTTCGGCGGCGACAAGGTGCCTGACCAGAAGGCGATATCCAGGATCCATGCCAACGCCCACAAGAACTGTTTCATCCGCAACTCGATCACCGCCGAGGTGACGATCAATGATGTTTAATCAGCCATTCCTGGCGGGAGTCATTCATGAATCACAGCCAATCATCGGAAAGTATTCTGCTTAGAGAGGATAAGGACGGCGCTGTCTATCTCACGTTGAATCGGCCGGAAAAGTTCAACACCCTTTCCGAGGCGATGCTGACCGCGTTGCAGCAGGAACTGGACGCAATTGCCGTCGACCCTGCCGTTCGCTGTGTGGTGATCGGAGCCAAGGGGCGGGGGTTCTGTGCGGGTCACGACCTCCGGGAAATGCGTGCCAATCCTGATCAAGCCTATTACCAGGCGCTGTTTCGTCGCTGCAGCCGCGTGATGCAGAGTATCGTCGCGCTGCCGGTGCCGGTCATCGCCAACGTCCAGGGCATGGCCACGGCGGCGGGGTGCCAGTTGGTGGCCAGCTGCGACCTGGCCATCGCCGCCCGTTCGGCCAGCTTCGCGGTATCGGGCATCAACGTGGGCCTGTTCTGTTCGACCCCCGCCGTGGCGCTGTCACGCAACATACCCCCCAAGCGGGCGTTCGACATGCTGGTATCCGGCCACTTCATCGATGCGGATACGGCCTTGGAGTGGGGGCTCGTGAGTGGCGTCACCGATGATGCCGATCTGGACGCTGCCGTGGCCGACAAGGTGGCCCAGATCCTGAGCAAGAGCCCTGCGGCGGTGCGCTTTGGAAAGTCCATGTTCCACCCCCAGCGTCAGATGGCCCTGGAGGACGCCTACGACTTTGCCGGCGATGTGATGGCCGAGAACATGTTGAGCCCTGACGCAGGCGAGGGGATCGATGCCTTTCTCGCCAAGCGTAAGCCCGTCTGGCAGCAGCCCGGCCACTAGCGCCAGAGAATCGAAATGACGGTGGAAAGCCCGGGGTGCTGAACCCTCCCTTACAAGAACAGGGGTAAGACCATGAGTGATATTTGCCATTTCAATGAGGCTCTCGAGAAGACGGCGGCGAATCATGTGCCATTGTCACCCTTGAGCTTCATCAAGCGGGCTGCCGCCGTTTATCCTGACAGGACGGCGCTGATCTACAACGAGACGCGTTACAGCTGGCAGCAGACCTATGCCCGCTGTTGTCGACTGGCCTCCATGTTGAAGCATTTCGGCATCGAAAGGGGCGATACGGTGGCCGTCATGTTGCCTAATGTTCCGGCCATGTACGAAGCCCACTTCGGGGTTCCCATGTTGGGCGCGGTATTGAATGCGATCAACATTCGCCTGGATCCGGAGGCGGTGGCCTTTATCCTCTCGCATAGCCGCTCGCGCCTGCTGCTGGTGGACCCCGAGTACGTGGACGTGGTCGAGAAGGCCCTGGCCCGGCTGGAAGGGCCGGAGCCCACGGTGATCAACGTCTCTGACCCGAGCCAGGGAGAGGAGCGCCTGATCGGCGACCTGGAGTACGAGGCGCTGCTGGCCGAGCAGCCGGCGCTGGACGACTGGCAGCTGCCGGTCGACGAGTGGGATGCGATTGCGCTGGGGTACACGTCCGGCACCACCGGCAACCCCAAGGGGGTGGTCACCCACCATCGGGGCGCCTACCTGAATGCGGTCAGCAACGTGCTGTCCTGGACCCTGCCCTCCGGCGTGGTCTACCTGTGGACCCTGCCGATGTTTCACTGCAACGGTTGGTGCTTCCCGTGGACGCTGGCGGCGATCGGCGGGACCAGCGTCTGCCTGCGCCGGGTCGACCCGGAGGAAATCCTGCGCCTGATCAGGCAGCATCGGGTCAGCCACTACTGCGGTGCGCCCATCGTCCACTCGATGATCGCCGATGCTGCCGGTGCTGCCGGTGCCGGGCAGGATCCGATCGACCACAAGGTGTCGGGGCTGATCGCCGGTGCGGCCCCGCCGGCGTCCGTGCTGGAACGGATGGAGACGCTCGGCGTCGAGCTCACCCACGTCTACGGGCTGACCGAGACCTACGGCCCCGCCTCGGTGTGTGCCAAGCAGGATGGCTGGGACCAACGCCCCCTGGAGGAGCGGATCAGGCTCAATGGACGCCAGGGGGTCACCTATCCCCTGCAGGAGGGCATCGCGGTACTCGACCCGGCCACGATGGAGCCCGTCCCTGCCGACGGTGAGACGGTGGGCGAGATCATGTTCCGGGGCAACATCGTCATGAAGGGGTATCTGCGCAACGAGGCCGCGACCAGTGAAGCCTTTGCCGGCGGCTGGTTTCACTCCGGTGACCTGGGTGTGGTGGAATCGGATGGCTACATCAAGATTCGCGACCGACTGAAGGACGTGATCATCTCGGGCGGGGAAAACATCTCCTCGATGGAGGTCGAGGAGATCATCCAGCGGCATGAAGAGGTCGAGCTTGCGGCGGTCGTGGCGATGGCGGATGCCAAGTGGGGCGAAGTCCCCGCGGCCTTCGTCCAGTTGCGGCCCGGTAGCGAGCTGAGCGAAGACGCCTTGATCCGCTTCTGCAGGGAGAATATCAGCCGCTTCAAGGCGCCCAAGAAGGTGATCTTCGGACCCTTGCCGACCACCCCCACGGGTAAGATCCAGAAGTTCCAGTTGCGCAAGCAGCTTGAGACCAGCCTGTCCGCCTGAGTTGATCGAGGCCGAGGCGGTGAAGCAGTGGCGCTGGCGGAACGAGGCCACTGCCCCTCGACGAAAGAAGGAAACTATCATGCACAGGGTGCGTCGCTGGGTGGTTCGCCATTCCAGACTCTTCGAGATGATCTACCGGCGTTTCGAGCCGGTGTTGTTCAAGCTCGCTCCAGTGTGGCGGCGACTCGGTCACGAGCGTGTCGAGGCGCCGGTCAGGAGGGTGGAACAGGCCACCAAGGGGGCGCTTTTCGACTGCCAGATGTGCGGTCAGTGCATTCTCTCTGCCACCGGCATGTCCTGTCCCATGAACTGCCCCAAGACACTGCGCAACGGCCCCTGTGGCGGAGTGCGTGCCGATGGGCATTGCGAGGTGAAGCCCGAGATGGTGTGTGTCTGGGTCGATGCCTGGGAAGGAAGCCGTCAGATGAAGCAGGGCGATCTCATCCACGCCGTCCAGTTGCCGGTCGACCATCGCCTCACGGGAAGCTCGTCCTGGCTTCGCGTGGCACGCCAGCTGGACGATACCTCGTCTTCAACCGCCAACAGAGAGACAACAAGATGAAGTTCGATGACGAGCCCGTTCCGGGCTACTCTTTGCCGATCCTGCCCGGCCATGTCTCCCCCGGGCGGCTGGAGCGGGTGCTGCGGGCGGGCAAGTTCGCCATCACCAGCGAGATCGACCCGCCGGACTCTGCCGACCCGGCAGAGGTGCTCAAGCGGGCGGCCATCTTCGATGGCTATGTCGATGCCATCAACGCCACGGATGGCTCCGGCGCCAACTGCCATATGTCCAGCGTCAGCGTCTGCTCGCTGCTGACTCGGGTCGGCTATGCCACCATCCTGCAGATCTCGTGCCGTGATCGTAACCGCATCGCCATGCAGGGCGAGATCCTCGGTGGCGCGGCCATGGGCGCCTGCAACCTGCTGTGTCTGACCGGTGACGGTGTGCAGGCCGGCGACCATCCCCAGGCCAAACCGGTCTTCGACCTCGACTCCATCTCGCTGCTGCAGGTCGCCCGCAACATGCGCGACGAGCAGCGCTTCGAGAGCGGGCGACGCATCGAGACGCCCCCGCGGATCTTTCTCGGTGCGGCCGAGAACCCCTTCGTGCCGCCGCTGGACTGGCGACCCCTTCGCCTGGCCAAGAAGGTGGCGGCCGGTGCCCAGTTCATTCAGACCCAGTACTGCTTCGATATCGAGCGGTTGCGCGACTTCATGCTCAAGGTGAACGACCTCGGTCTGCTGGAAGGTCCCGACCGCGTCTTCATCCTGCCCGGGATCGGGCCCCTGGCCTCGGCACGAAGCGCCCGCTGGATCCGCGAGAATGTCCCCGGGGTGCATATCCCCGACGCGGTGATCGCTCGGCTCGAGGGGGCCGAGAACCAGAAGGAGGAGGGCAAGCGGCTGTGCATGGACCTGCTTCACGAGATCCGCGAGATTCCGGGCGTCAGCGGCGCGCACATCATGGCCTACCGCCAGGAGCACAGCGTGGCGGAGATCATCGAGACGACGGGGGTGCTCGAGGGCCGCGTGCCCTGGTACCCGGGGCGCGATGACCCGAAAGCGCTCAACCCCGAATCCCCGGAAGCCGTGCAGCTCTAGCGTGATGGACCTCGATACCGACACCGGGACGCTGCCTGACTACCGTCTCTACGGTTCGCCCGACAGCGCCAACCTGGTCGTGCGCATGGTGCTCGAGAGCGAAGGCATTCCCTATCGAGAGGAGCGGGTCGACCGGGCCGCGGGTGGACTGGATGCCCCGGCCTTCCGTCGGCTCAACCCCCAGGGCCTGTTGCCGGTACTGGTGGATGCGCGCCATGGAACGGCGCTCTTCGAGACCGGTGCCATCCTCTTGCACCTTGCCGAGCGCTGCCACGGCGCACGCTTTGCAGAACCGGCAGGCCGCGGCCGCCTGCTGGCCTGGCTGTTCTTTCTCTCCAACACTGTCCACACCGAGCTTCGACTCTGCTTCTATACGCCACGCTATGCGCCTCGGGCGGAGGATGCCCAGCGGCTGCGCGATGCACTTCGGCCACGCATGGTGGCGCATCTCATGCAACTGGAGTCGCTCGCCGAACATGGCCGGGGGCCCTGGCTGCTCGAGGAAGGGCCCAGCGTGCTCGATCCTTACCTGGCCTGTCTGGTGCGCTGGATGCAGCTCTACCCCGTCGATGACCCCTGCCGTGCGCTTCCCTGGGAGCGCTTGCCGAGGCTTGCTGGCTTGCTGGAGGCGCTGGCCGAGCGGCCGGGCATCCGTCGTGCGGCCAACGCAGAAGGGATCGTGGGGCGGCTGTTCATCGCGCCCGACTACCCTGCCCTAGACCTGCGCGGCGTCACCGGCTAGACCGGGTGAGGGCATATTGGCTTCATCCAGCAGCCATTCACGAAACTGCCCGGCGATCGGTCGCTCCAGGCCTTCGCCCGCACTGACCAGGTAGTACGCCTGGTCACAGTTCAGGGGAGAATCGGCCAGCACCGCCAACTTTCCGGCACTCAGCTCCGCCTGGTGGAGCTCCCGGCTGCCGAGCAGCACGCCCTGGCCGGCGATGGCCGCCTCCAGTGCCAGTAGCCCGTTGCCGAATCGCAGCTCCCGTAGCGTTCCGATGTCACGTCCCTGCTGCCTGAACCACGCTCTCCAACCGTAGGGCTCGTTGAGGCGGGTGAGGGTGCTGTCACACAGCAACGGCAGTCCGCGCAGTGCGTCGACATCCTCCACGGTGGCGGCCAGGTCCGGTGTACAGATGGGCACCAGATCCAGGCTCATCAGCCGCTGGGGCGCCAGGTCCGCGTAGTTGCCGTAGCCGAGTCGCACGGAAACGTCGATGCCCGCGCGCTTGAGATCGGCCAGGCCGAAGTCGCTGTCACGGAGGCGATCCACCGAATGCAGGCTCGCCTGCAGCCGCACTTCGGCGTCCGGGCAACGGGCATAGAAACGGTGCAGGCGTGGCACGATCCATTTGGTGGCGAACAGGGGTTCGGCGCACACGGTGACGATCAGGCGCTCTTCGCCATAGGCGCGGATCTTGTCCACCGCACGACCCAGGGTATCAAACCCCTCATGCAGCTCCGGCAGGGCCACGCGCGCGGCCGGGGTCAGGCTGACTCGTCGGTGGTGGCGGACGAACAGATCGACGCCGAGATACTCCTCGAGCGACTTGATCTGGTGACTGATCGCCGCCGGCGTGACATTGAGCTCCTTGGCGGCCGCGGCGAAACTCCTGGTGCGCGCGGCGACCTCGAAATAGGAGAGTGCGATCAGGGGGGGGAGTCGTGACATGGCGAATTCTCACAGCAATGGCAGTGGGGCACTTCGTGACCAGGTGCCCCGTCAAGGGTCACGATAAGCGCTGCCGGGAGAACGTCAGCTCGTCGCGCATCCCGGGCAGGCGCCCGCTCGAGCCCGGGGCGAGCGCCGATGAGCCTCAGGCTCGCTCCTTCTTGAGCGTCTTGGTCCAGCGTTGCCGGGCATACTTGCGAAGGTTGTCCACGTTGTCGGTCTCGTCGACGATCTCCTGGCCCAGGATGGTCTCGATCACGTCTTCCAGGGTGATGAGCCCGACCCAGGTGCCGAGGTCGTCATACACCACGCAGAGGTGCTGTCGGTCCAGGACCATCATCGTGAAGACCTGTTCGACGTTATCCTCGGCCGTCACCGACTTGACGGGATGCATCAGCGACTTGAGGTTCGCGTCCCCCTCCGCATGGTAGGTGTCGGCCTTGTGGACATAACCCAGCGCCTGCTCACCGCCGTCCATCACGGGAAAGCGGGTGAAGGGCGAGCGCCCCAGGGCAACGTCGAACTCGTCTACCGTCATCTGCGGCTTCACGGTCAACGCCACGGTCCGCGGCGTCATCACGCTCTTCACCTGGATGTCGTGCAGGTTGAGGATGTTGATGATGACCCGTGTCTCATCGGCCTCCAGCGCCTTCTCCTCGAGGCCGATCTGTGCCAGGGCCTTGATCTCGCCGCGCATGTCCGTGTCGTGGGCGCCCTTGCCGATGCGCTTGGTGATCTGTTCGGACATCCAGAGGAAGGGCTTCAGTATCCAGATCATGCCGTCGAGCGTTGTGGCCATCATTGAGGAGAGGGGTCGCCAGTAGGTCGCCCCGATGGTCTTGGGAATGATCTCCGACAGGAAGAGGATCAGCAGGGTCATCACCGCCGAGGCGATGCCGAGCCAGGCCTCGCCGAAGACCACCGTCACCTGGGCCCCGACCCCTGTGGCCCCGACGGTATGGGCAATGGTGTTCAGGGTCAGGATAGCGGCAAGGGGCTGGTCAATGTTCTGCTTCAGGCGGGTGAGCTTTTCGTGGAGCTCCGGTCTCGAGTCGCGCAACTGGGCGACATAGCTCGGCGTCATGGAGAGCAGCGCCGCCTCGAGCAGCGAGCAGATGAAGGATACGCCGATGGAAAGGATGGCGAATGCAGCCAGTAGTAGCATGGAGCCTCGATGAGTCGCCCGGGGACAAGGGAGTTGCCGGCAGTGACAGGATCATCGTTGAACGCCCCACGGCTTGCAAGGCAGCCAGCCCCGCGTTGGAGGCGAGGCACTCACGCGGATTGCGTGGTTGCCGGGTGCCCGATGGGCCATGTGCCGTCAGGGTGCAGGGGGGAGGTGGCACCGGGTCGCATCGGCTTGCTCTCCGCGTGATGTTCGGTCCCGAACAGAAAGGCCTCCCGCTAGGGAGGCCTGCTGATAGTAGCCGATGGGAGTCGGCGGAAACGTGCTCGGGGGGATCAGGACTGTTCCTGGATCTTCTTCATCAGTTCGGGGTCCTGCTGGGCCGCCTGACCGATGGCGTTGAAGGTATCCACATCCATGCCGCTGTCCTCTACGGCCTCGACCATCTTCTCGTTGGCTTCCATCTGGATCTCCTGCTGGGCCTGCTCACCCTCGGCCTGCTGGAACTTCTGGCCGTATTCCTGGGAAATGCTGGAGACCTCCTCGGCGGCAACGGAGAACTGCTGGATATCCTCGTCGGAGAAGTCGTCAGCGCTGGCCTGGGGTGCCGTGGTGGCAGCTGACGGGTCCTGCTGGCCGGTGGCGGCGGACCCTTCCTGGGCGTGCGCGGCCGAGGTGGCCAACAGGCCGGCGGAAAGCAGGGCGGCGGAGAACAGGGCGGTGAGCTTTTGCATGAATACCTCTATGTGGCTTGCTTGAGCGGTCGTGCCTGCCCTGTGATGCCGCCAGCTATGAGGAGTTCATGATGTTCTGTAACAGAATGTGTGGATGGCGGCCCGGCCTCGCGGCGGGCTCACTCGCTCGCCGGCAGCGAGAGCAGCAGCGGCGAGCCGACCAGGCCCTCGGACAGACGGGTCGTGAGCACCTCGAGGATGGCATCATGCTCACCCGCCAGGCGCGTGGTGGTGACGCGCAGGCCGGGCGAGTGCGCCATCGCCTGCTCGCAGATCTCCGCGATGTCGCCGCCTTCGCCGGCATGACGCCCCGGGGAGAGGAACAGCATGGCGAGTATCACCTCGCTGTCGGCCATGGCCGGTGAGGCCAGCAGATCGACCAGCAGCGGCTCGTTGAAGCGGTAGGCCTCGCCCTCGCGGCGCTCCATGGAGGCGAAGGTGACGCAGCTGGCCTCCTCGCTCAACAACACGCTGAGCTGGCCGGCCAGGTAGTTGCGCACCGCCGTGACCTCGGGAATCGGGCTGCCGTGATCGACCAGCACCACCTTCGGCGGCGAGAGGCTATCCATCTGCTCGCGCACGTTGTCGGCCAGCAGCTGTGCCAGGCGCAGGTCCAGCGGCGCCAGGGTGTCGACCAGCGGCAGCGCCACCTTGATGTCGAGCTTTGGGTACTGGGCCTGCACCTCGGCCAGCCGCTCCGGGAGGTAGCGGGTCAGCGCCTGGCTGGGGCCGAAGAAGAAGGGCAGGATCACCAGCTCGGTCGCGCCCTCTGCCGCCAGCTGCTCGGCGAGCGGCCCCAGCGAGACCGCCTTGCGACCCTCCAGCGCCTCCGCGGGGATCTTGTAAGAGTGCAGCAGGGAGGCGGCTTCGACCTCGTGGCCGGTGGTCCGGCTCAGGGCCCGGGCCAGGCGGCGCAGGTTGAGGGTGGCCTGGGGGCGCAGGGAGCCGTTGTCGACGAGCAGGATCTTTCTCATGGAGGCCTCGGTGGGTTCAGGCGTTGTCCGCCTCGCTGATTGTCTGGATGACCTCGAAGCCCTCGAAACTCGGCGGGCCCAGGTAGAGCCCCTCGCGCTTGCTCTGGCCGGCATTGGCGTGCGCCTTGCGGAAGGCCTCGGAGTGCGTCCAGGCCTCGAAATCCTCGCGGGAGCGCCAGACGGTGTGGGAGGCGTAGAGCACGTGGTCCTCCTTCTCGGGGCCGCGCAGCATGTGGAACTCGACGAAGCCGGGCAGGCCCTGCAGGTGCGTGTCCCGCTCCAGCCAGATCTGCTCGAACTCTTGTGTTCTCTCGGGATTGACCCGGAAACGGTTCATGGCGATGTACACGGTGCTCGCTCCTTGTCGTCAGGCAGGGAAGGGAGGGATGACGATGGCACCTTCACCGAGGCTGGGCAAGGCCACCGCAAGCCGTCGCGCCGCGCGCTGGCCACCGGCCTGCCACGACCCGGCGCCTCAGGGCGTCACATGGCCTGCGGCGATGGCCTCGCCGAGGCGGTCGACGGCAGTGGCCAGCTTCTCGTCGATGACATGGAGAGTCTCCGTCCAGTCGTCGATGTGGCGCAGTTCCGTCCTGCCGTCCGAGATGCCGCGCAGGACCACGAGCGGCATTTCGAAGCGCATGCAGGCGCGCAGGCAGGCATAGCTCTCCATGTCCACCATGTCGGCGGCGATGGCGTCATAGGCCGAACCCGAGACGACATTGGCGCCGGTCGAGAGCGAAGCCTCCCGAATGCCGGGAATGCGCAGGGGCAACGGGACGGTCGCCGGCAGGTCGAGAAAGGGCGTGGCGCCCCTGGCGAAACCCAGCGGGGAGGCGTCCATGTCGCGGTAGGTGACAGAGGTCGCCTGGTAGACCTCGGTCTGTTCGAGAACCCGGCTGCCGGCCGATCCCAGCGACACCACGAGGTGCGGCAGGCGCTGGTGCCGGGCGAGGGCCGCCAGGGCGGCGGTGAGCTCGACGGCCGCCTCGACGGGGCCGACGCCGGTCATGAAGGGGGCGAAACGCGCCTGGAGGTGCGGGCCGTATTCGGCCTCGGCCGCCATCACGAAGAGGACGTCGCGGCCGCCCAGGACCGTCAGCCTGGCCGCGCCGAACGCATCGCCCCGGGTGGCACGGGGAGGGGGCGTGTGCATCGGGGTGCGTGCTCGTTCACTTGAAGCGGGAACGCGCCCTCTCGATGGCGTCGCTCAGCGATCCCCAGGCACGCTCCGCTCCGGCCTTGATGTCGTCCCAGGCGTCGTCGCTGGAGTGGCGCAGTTCCTCGAGCTTCTTGCGCATCTCTTCACGTTTCGCCTCGAGCCGGTCGATCTCTTCCTCCCGATCGATACGCGCATCGGCCTCGGCCCCCCTGATCCGGGCCTTCAGCTTGTCCACCTCGGCCTGCAGCTCATCGAGCTTGGCGCGCAGCTTCTGTTCGTAGGCTTCCCTGTTGCTCATGGGGCGCTCCTTTCCGTTTTCGGGTTCATGGAACCTTGAAGATAGCCTGTCGTCGGGCCGACAGGACACTTCCCTCAGGGTGGCATATCGGTCGGGGGGCCTCGCAAGGCCGCGGTGTGCCTGCACGCCCCTCCCGCTATACCTTCGATGTAAGCGATTGGCCATCGGCGCCGGAGAGGCTGACTGCTACCCTGCTGGCATATTAGAAAAAACATACAGGGAACGACCATGATTGATGCCCCCGCGGCGCGCATCACCTTGCACCCGCATTCAAGCCGGGTGCGGGTCGTCATCGACGGCACCCTGCTGGCCGACACCACCCGCGCCATCGAACTCCGAGAACGCGGCTACCCGCCACGGCAGTATATTCCCCGCGACGACGTACGGATGGACCTGCTGACCCCCTCCGAGACCGTGACCCACTGCCCGTTCAAGGGCGATGCCTCGTGTTTCTCATTTGGTGAGCACAAGGATGTGGCTTGGAGTTATCAGCAGCCTATTGGCGGAATGGAGACGCTTGCTGGGAAATTGGCATTTTATGATGAAGAAGTTGAATGACCGGTTTCGACCCGAAGCGGACATCCCAGAAAGGGGAGGGAGCACGGTGGCAAAAGCAGCAAGCATGTTCACCGGGGTTATGCATCATGCGCGGTGATTGGGTCTATGTGGTTGAGCTATACTTAATATTCGATATTTCAGTACATTAGGCCCTCTGCGTGCGCGCGGCATAATATTCTTGAACTCGCGTGCTCGTTCAAGAAATTCAACAAGCAGGCCTTCTAGTACCTGTTAAGAATCTCGTTTCACTATCAGGGAAAGGACAATAAATGCAAGATACTCAAACACTTGAAGTGGTTATTGAAACCGATGGAAATCCAATTGATGTTGCCGAATTAACTGAGTTTCTTTACCATTTCCGTGCGCTTTACGCAGCGGCTCTTCATGTTGATAGTTCGGATGATGATTTCCCAAATTATGAGGGCTTGCGTCCTTTAATTAATGAGGTAGAGCTAGAGCTGAAAGATCTTGACTGGCGGGATATTACATCACTTGCCTATGCTGACCTGGGCGATAAGACTTTGGGTATCGTTGATATTAAGAGGGATAACCCTCTCACCATAGTCTTCTCGGGGGTTGCCATCATACTGGCTATAGCTGTCGTGGTGTCGGGGGGCAAGTATAAGCTTGGGCCATTGTCAGTAGAGCTTCCTCCCTTGGGTGAAGGCATTTCGAAACTCCGGCAGGCTTTCGGCCGACCACCAAGATATAGAAAAAAGATCGATCCTTAACAAATGGCTGTTGTCGGACGCACTTCCGCGAGCGCTACGGTGCGCCGCAAAGCCAAGCGTTATATTTTTACATTAGTCGGAAATGGGCCAGCCTAAGAGCACCTTATGAACCAATTGCAAGTTTTTTTACCACCACCCTCGAATTGGCAAGACTTCCAAGACCTAATTGTAGAAGTGGCTCGAGTTCGATTTCTTGAAAGTTCAGTCCAAGAATATGGGCGTCTGGGGCAAGCGCAGAAAGGTATCGATGTATATGCGCAAGACCACCTTGATAAGCATATTGGTCTGCAATGCAAAGAAACCAAAAAAGAATCATTGACTACAACAATTATCGACGCGGAAATTATCAAAGCTCAACAATTCTCTCCTGCTTTAGATTTATTGATTATCGCTACCACGGCAAGAATCGACACTAAGCTACAAGATCACGTCATAAACCTGAATTCTCATAAAGCTCATCCATTCAGATTGCAGATTTGGTTCTGGGACGACATAAATCGAGACATCAATCGCTTCCAATCCGTAATGACATCAAGCTACGAATCATTCAGGGAGCACTTTGGCCAAGCTGAACTGAAAAATCATCTGGCAGCCGTACGTCTTGCTTTTGACCGCCCTGCTTTTACTGAGGACTTTCTCCTCGAAAGGAACTACCAGAACTTTGAATCCGCACTTGTCTCTATCAAGGCATTTTTGAAAGTTGGGGTCTTGCATGACAACTGGTCAAAGACAGTCCTCGTCCAAACGATACCGTCAAGCATGATTGGGGACCAAGCCTACTCAAAATTCATCACTGATATTGAGAAGATGGTTGAAAGCATATACCAGAGTTTCAAGCGAGATCAGAAAAAGATTACGAGTAATCCGAGGCAATTGGACGAGAGAGCCGGAGACTACAACATTTCAAGAAGAAAGCTGATTGATAAGCTAAACAAACGTTTTGCCGCGAATGCAATTGATCACATCATCACACAGTATTAAAACATAACAATGCAAATTCACTCTGACAATTTTCTCCGCTGCGCTCCGAAATTTCCGTTGATTAGCGGCGTTATACTAGCTCTCACTCAAAGACCACTTCTGGCCGAACGAGGAATGTTAGTCTATGCTGATGAAAGCCGTTTGGCAGCTGACGACCCTAAGCAGCCATGACGGCAAAGGCAGCATGCTCGTTCATCCTTGTTATGCGGCATGCGCGGTGACTAGTGTTATGTAGCCGAGCTGTTCTTGTTATTTATGAATTTCAATGGGTTAGGAGGAAGGTGGCGTGCAGTATAACATTGTTGAACGTGCATGCGCGTTCATCCGATATCAGACCGTGCGGTCTAATACCTGTTATACGTAAAGGAGTATAAATGAACATCGTTACCCCCCCGATTATCGTCGGAGAAGATGAGGCATTCGAGCAAGATGTCCTTGGTCGAAGTAATTTTGGTCAATCTCTATTGAATTTAGTTTCTCAGTCAAGCGATGAGCTTGTTATCTCTCTCGATGGAAAGTGGGGTGAAGGAAAGACTACGTTTGTAAAAATGTGGCAAGGCATGCTTAACCAGGCGGAGGTGCCTAGTATATATATTGATGCTTTTGCAAACGATTATATAGATGATGCATTTATTGCTGTTGCTAGTGCAATTACAACATATATTGAAGAGAATTCTGTAAGCTCGGATTCTGAAAGGTCAAAGGAATTTAGTGAAAAGGCAAAGCACGTTGGAGTTCAATTGTTATCCTGGACTGCTAAGGTCGGAATTAAAGCAGCCACATTGGGTGCAATAAAGAATAGTGACATAGAAGAATTAAAAGATATCCAATCCGATGTAGCTAAAGGATTGTCTACAGTCGTAGGAGACTTTGTTGGTGAAAGGCTAGCATCACACAAGCAAGATGTAGAGCTGCTTCAGTCATTTAAAAGCTTACTATCGGAAATGCCAAGCCTTCTTAGTCCTGAAGGTGACAAGCCTCTCGTAATAATTATCGATGAGCTGGATCGATGTAAACCCACTTACGCCGTAGAGCTAATCGAAAAAGTTAAGCATCTATTTTCTGTGAAGAATGTTGTATTTGTGCTCGTCATGCATAGAAAGCAGCTTGAAGAAGCCGTTAAGTGTGTTTACGGAGAAAACATAGATGCGCACACTTATCTTCAAAAATTCATTAACATAGAAACTGCGATCCCCAAGAAAATTGGTGACCGTCACTATAGCGATATCAATCAGTACAATAAAAGACTTTTCGATATACATGAAATTGAAACGTGGGGAGATGGCCGCAATCTATTGGATTCCTTGGACGTGCTCGCAATGCACTTTAATTTGTCATTACGCCAACTTGAGCGGGTCTACACAAATCTGGCTGTTTTTTACGCATCTTCATCAGAAAATCAACTTAGGCTTGTCCCAGTAATTTCTTTTCTGGCCGTTATAAAAGTAGTTGATCCATCCGTGTATGAGGCTCTCTTACATCAAAAAATAACCTACGAAGAGCTTTGCCAAAAGACTGGGCTATCTGAGCATGATCAAGAAGATAGAAATTTGAGAAGGCTGCAGTTTTTAACAATGTGGCTTAAGTTTTCGCTTATAACGGATGAGCAGTTTGAACAGCTGGATGAAAATGATCGAATAAGAAGCTTCGGCCAATCGTTGTGGCAGTACAATGTAGAACGAGAGCGACTAATGCCTATATTTATCCAAAAATTAAGCATGTTTACTGTTGCATAGGAACGTATAACAAGCGCATGTTGTCGGACTGGTTTTCCGCTGCGCTCCAAACTAGCCGCAAATGCGGGTGTTAAATACAGGGAGGCACCGAGATGCGGTGTGCAATGACAGGACTTCCCATCAGCGATCCATCTGATGGCATTTGTGATGATGGCGAATGGATCAGCTGGGAGTGGATTAATGGTCAATTGCACGAGCAAGACCTCAAGGCTGAGTTTCCCAATGCACCCATCGAAATTATCAAGGTGTTTGAGGATTTGGTTTATTCCGCAGCAGAGTACTACGAGCTCACTGGTCGTTACCTTCAAATTTGGGGAGAGCTCGGTGAGCTTTACGCTGAGATTAAATATGGGATCGAGCGCCATCGCCCTGGTATGGCCGGCTCAGATGGTCGCATGGGGAATGACTGGGTAGAGATCAAGACGATTTCCCCTGAAAAAGGTAAAGGTAAGGTAGTGGTCAAGAGGGCAGGCAATTTCAACAAGCTACTCGTTGTCAAAATAGACGAGAGCTTTAAGTTTGAATCCCGGATGATTGACCGCAAAAAACTCGGTAAGGGAAAAGGTAAAAATGCCAGCTATTCATGGGACTCAGGGTCTGAGTAAGCCTGTATTTAACCAGTCGCTGTTGTGCGCGGCCGATGTCCGCCGGACGCCCTTTTCATTGCGGCTTCGCCTCCATTGCAAGGGCGCCGCTAAGCTTCGCGTTCGAGCCACGAGAAAATGAAGAAGTCCCACGCATATCCATATCTGATCACCGCAGTGCTCGCGACCACACTCAGCTTCGCTCTGGCAAAGTATATTCAACATGGCCCATTGCCATTCCCGGCGAAAGCCCTGCTGCCAGTGATCATTCCCTTAGTCGTCTCATACTGGTCCTTGGGCGTTTTAGACTCGCTACTGGCGTGGAGGTTTATCTTTATTGCCGCCTCATTGGTCATCAATTTGCTATTGTTTTTGCCACTTTTCTTGAGTCAGAAATTTAAGAACAGACTCGTATTTATAGCTACACAACTTGTTGTTATCGTAGTCTATCTTCTAATCAGTGTCCCCTTTTTCAGAACGTTTTCGGGATGGATGTCAGTGTAAGCAGTGGTCGAACAATACGGTCAACCGGAGGCCAAAAGCGTACCGCTTTTGGTTCCCTACGCTGGCGCTCCGGCGCCGGTTACCTAAGCGTTATATCAGCATGATTGCAACGTCTGCTTCTGGCCGAATGGGGAACGTTAGTCTATGCTGATAAACAGCAGCTGGCAGCTGACGACCCAAAGCTGACATGGAAGTAAATGCTGCTGGCACGTTCATCAGGATATCCGTGCCGGCTGACTAATCAATATCAGGCGTCGGGCATGATACCTATGCTTAAGCACTACCTTAAAGAAATCGCTGATCAAGAATTCACTGAGCGAAATCGCGAGATACCGAAGATGACTACGCAGGTCCTTCAGGAGATGAACTCTCGAGGAATTACCTACTCAACGATGACTCTCGAGGCGATTGCAAACTTTCTCTTGGACGAGTTTCTGGCAAGGTGCGATTTCCTAAAAGATTTCGTAGTAGCTCACCCATCTCTGTTGCTCTCGGAGAATAAGAAGGATCCTATTACGTTTGCGAAGACCGCGTATCAAGAGCGTTCGTTTCAGGAGAGAGATAAAGTCTCTTCACTTTACGGCTCGTCAATCACCCGAATTGCCCAATCGCTGTATAATGAAGACATGAAAAAACAGATCAAGGAGCGGCTTGACCAAGGCATGGAAGACCGCATTAGAAAAAACAACCTCTACGTCGAGGTCACTTATCGCGAAATTGCAACCGCCAAGGAAGTTCAAAGCAATGTCTTGCTTCTTCAGCCCAACATTGCGGGGTTTGGCATAGATCTCGTCCAACTATATCGACAGCACCTCGAGCCATTGTTGCGCCGAGGCTAAGGAGGTGGGTATACCGGGCTTTATCCTTAGCTCAGCTGAACATCCGAGACTCGACACCTTACAAAGGCGATGCAGCTGACGCTAATAAGCGTCACACCTCATTCAGGATGTGCTGGACGTCTGCTTTTGGCCGAATGTGGAATGTTAGCCTATGCTGATGGAATCATTATTGACTGTTCGCGACCCAAAGCTGACATGGCGGCAAAGGCCAGCCGCTGCTGTTCCAGAAGCGCCAGGTGCTCCTGGCTGTCGAAGCCGCTGTCGTAGCGTCGCCGTGCTCGGCACCTTTGCAGGGGCAGCAGCTGCTGGAAGGGCTTGTCGCGGCGGAAGGATAGCGTCATAGTCGCTCATGCTCAGACACGGCAGGCCCAGGTAGCTCTTGACCACGTCGCTGGTGCGCATGCACAGGTGGTGGGGAAGCGGCTATCGATGCTGTCGACACCGGTGATCTGAAAGCGCTGCCGCATAGTACTTTCTGGGCGAATGGCGATATCCGCTATATTGCCATGCAGGTCAGTGGGTTAGATGCATTCCAGGGTCGGCCTCTCGGATTCAGGTAGAGGGGAAGGTCAGTCGAATTACACTATACTGTTGCACAGCAGGTATAAAAGGTTTGTCCGGATGATTCTTGCGGGGCTGCTATTAGGAGCAGGTCATGAACAAAACGAAAATCATTGGTGCCATTTTGTTGACGCTGGGTCTGACGGGCAATGCCCTCGCAGAGAATGGCTTCTATGGTGGAGCGGGCATCGGGCAGGCAACCATCGATGCGTGCGATGGTGTCACCAATTGCGACGATAAGGACACCAGCTGGAAGATCTTCGGCGGTTGGGAGATGAATTCGAATATCGCCTTCGAGGCCGCCTGGGTAGATTTTGGTGAGATCAGTGGATCCGAAGACGATTCGGCAGTCAGCGCCGAAGCGGACGGCTGGACGCTCGCTGCGAAAGGCATTCTGCCGCTCAACGAGCAGTTCGGCGTGTTCGGCAAGTTCGGAATGATTATGTGGGATGTTAAAGGGGGCGGTGCTGCTTCCGGCATTAACGACGATGGCACCGACCTCATGTATGGCCTCGGCGGTCAATATATGTTCACTGACCAGCTCGGTATTGTCGGTGAGTGGGAGTGGTATGATATTGACAATGACATTGATCTGTTTTCCATCGGTGCATTGTTCAAGTTCTAAACTGCTCGATCACGCACCGAATAGGAGGGGGAGTTGCCTCCCCCGTCCTCTCACACCACCGGGCAAGATTGACATCTGAAATCAGCACCTGTCATTTCCGACGCCGGGTTCTGGGACACTTCTACTGTCGCCTTATCACGCAATGCAGTCGGCAGCCATTGATCAAACACTTCCAGAATGAAGTAGCTGGCTCGTCCACGTAGGACTGGCCGCAACCCTTCGATTAACCGTGGAATTTGACTCCCCTTCCCACGCTTCAGAATTTCACGGGCACACGACATCAATCCTGACAGAGGGGGCTTGGCAACCTTGCTGTTTTCCTACATGTACTGAATGAAGTAGGCGAGCTTCTCGTGGAGGAGTGATTTTCCTAATTGCTCTTTAAGTCGGCACGTCCTTACGACGCCCGATAGCTCAAGCGTTATATTAGATTTGATCAATCGTCCGCTTCTGGGCGGTTGCAGAATATCAGTCTATGCATGTATGGTCAATATAGACTGTTGGCGACCCAAAGCGGCCTTCCCAGGAAGTTCTGAACTCTTAGCCCCAAGAGAGAATGTGCGATGAACCTGGTTGTCCGTCAGGAGTTATCTTCAGATGCTGCGGCCGTCCACGACCTAACGCGCGCTGCATTCCGCAACGCACCGCACACGGCGCATACCGAACAGTTCATTGTTGATGCCCTGCGTAAGGTTGGTGCCCTTGCCATCTCGCTCGTGGCTGAGCAGGAGGGAGAAGTCGTAGGCCATGTGGCGGTATCGCCGGTTTCGATCTCGGATGGTTCTGAGGGCTGGTATGGGCTCGGCCCAATCTCGGTCAAGCCGGAACTTCAAAGAAAAGGCATCGGCAGTCTTCTCATGCAGAGTGCTCTGCGTCTATTGCAGGAGCAGGGCGCGGCGGGCTGTGTATTGGTGGGAGATCCAGCGTATTACTCACGTTTCGGCTTCAAGCCTGAATCCAGCTTGATACTTTCTGATGTGCCACCGGAGTATTTTCAGGCATTGTCGTTTGGACCATCGTTCCCCAGCGGAGTGGTCACGTTCCATGAGGCGTTTGGTGCTCGGGACTAACAACGGTGTGGAGCCTACGTGGCAAAGCAGCGCAGCTCACCCAGGGCGTTATATAAGAATGTGGCAAAAGACTGCTTCTGGCCGAATAGCGACGACCAAAAATTAGGTCGTCGCTATTCTTTCTTATACTTCAGTTTTCTCGGACATTTCTAATGCATCATCTACCTCAATGCCAAGGTATCGAACAGTGCTTTCAAGCTTCGTATGGCCCAATAACAGCTGAACTGCTCTCAGATTTTTTGTTCGGCGGTAGATTAGAGTTGCTTTAGTTCGTCGAAGAGTGTGAGTGCCATAGGCTGATGGGTCCAGCCCGATAGAGGTTACCCAGCTTTTAACAATCCGGGCGTACTGTCGCGTAGACAGGTGATCTATCCTGCTCGAACGGCTTGGGAATAGGTAGTCCTCGTTTCGAAGCTTGGCACGTAGAATCCATGTTTTTAGAGCATTGTGAGTTTGATCGGTTATCTCAAACTGTACCGGTCTCTTCGTCTTCTTCTGCATTATAGTGGCTCTTGACGATATATGGTCACCATGGGTCACATCTCGGACACGCAAAGCCACCAAGTCACAGGCGCGTAGTTTGCTATCGATTGCCAGCTCGAAAACCGCCAAGTCTCGTACCTTCTCAGCAAGCTGCAGCCGGACACGAATGGCCCAGATGTCTTTGATGCGAAAAGGTGTTTTCTGACCAACCAGCTTGCCTTTGTTCCATGGTTCGCGGGTATTGGTTTCTGAAACGTTCATGGCATGGACCTCCACGGATGGAATGTATAGGATGGTCCAAAACATGCTCAACGTGTGATGGATTCAGCATTCGACCCTTTGCGGCCATTCAGGGTAGCGGGAGAGACCCGATGCGACTGAAGCTTGGATCTGCGCGTGAAGAGTCGCTCAGCAATTACCTGATCTTTGCGGTCATCATTGCCGCCATACTTACAATACCGCTGACGATTGCATACTGGTTAGAAGTGGAACACCCCCTGATCACTGTCGCCGATTGGCTGATCTGGGCAGTATTTATGGTCGAATATGCTTTCTATATGGCCATCTCGCAAAACCGCTGGCAAACTACAAAAGACAACTGGCTGTCGGTATTGATTATCCTGTTTTCCTTTCCAATGCTGCACGAGATACTCCAGTCCACTCGGCTGGCAAGACTTCTCCGCCCACTGCCACTGCTGCGACAATCGGCGCTGCTCCGACAGATTGAATTATTCCGCCTGTCCAGCGTCCGCAACGCCGGCAGTAATGCAGCGATGACAGCGGCCAAGGACAAGCTGGGGAAGGAACACTGGGCTGTCCGCTTCATCGTTCGCGTCGAGTACTATCGATCACGCATTGTCACGGCCCTGCTGAAATTACTGCCATTTATAAAGTCCAGCACCATTCGCAAGCGGCGTCGAGAGGAGCGATCAAAGCACCAAGACTTGAGCGAATAGCCGGCTAACTTTCCGATGGGTCAATATCGCGCTCATCCTCATTCTGGAGTCTCTGCAATAGACTGCCTGACTCGCCAGATAAGGCCAGATATAAGCAGAAAATAAGGGACACCTTTCTACTCGATAGGACGACGTTAATTGGTGACTCGTATTCGTCGAACGAGCGCATAAAATATCGCTCGAGTGGTTTCGTCCCTGTTCGCTGACTGGGCCTACGCCGGACAGGATTGCCGCTCCGAATTATATCAGTACTCACTAAAAGACCGCTTCTGGCCGAATGAGTAATGTTAGTCTATGCTGATGAATAGATTTTGGCAGCTGGCAACCCGAAGCGTCCATTTCGGAAAAGGCATCGGGCGTGAGAATTTTGAATATATAGCCTAATATTAATTAATAAATATAGGGATCAATGGCTTGAGATAACCTTGGCAGGCTACATTTGTCGCGCAAACGTGCCCGCACGTTTGCCTAATCATAGAACGCTCCGTCTAGTACTTGTTATGCAGTGGTTACGCGTGATGTGCATGCCACCTACGAGGTGACAGAGGTCTTTTTTCGTCAAGAAGACGCGCAAGTCGACGTCAATGCCGACCTCGACCAGGCAGGCATTGGAATCGAGAATGGACGCGCATTCCGGCGACTGAGCCATGGATACGGGGGCAGCGGAAACGGGGGCAGCGGAAACGGGGTCAGCGGTAGAGAGCGAAAACGGTGTCTACCTTCGGATTGGGCAGGCAGGCGAAGGTGATCGGAGTGTCCTAGACTCGCTGGTATGGCGGGGCCGCCGGCAAGCGTGGCCGTTTTCCGGCGCTGCTCGCCCGCAGCGCCTACAGGCGCACGGCCGCCTCGGTGGAGCGATCCTGGGACTGCGGTGGTCTTGTCAACGACGCAGGTGGATTTCCTGTCCTTTCCAAGGGAGGGCACCATGACTTTTCGACCCGACCCGACATTCCACGCCACGGCGCAGCTGGCCATGCAGGCGCCCGTGGAGAACTATGGCTTCACCGTGATGCTCAGCCCGGACGGCGCGCAACCGGACGCGCTCGCCGTGGTCGATCTGAATCCGGACTCCGACCGCTATGGCACCATCGTGCACACCCTGGCCATGCCCTATACAGGCGACGAGTTCCATCATTTCGGCTGGAACGCCTGTTCCTCGTCGCTGTCGCCGATGTCCGGTCATGCCTTCCTCGAGCGCCGCTACCTGATCGTGCCGGGGATCCGCTCCTCGCGCATCTACGTGATCGACGTGAAAGACCCGCTCGACGCGAAGATCCACAAGATCATCGAGCCCGAAGAGGTTTTCGAGAAGACCGGTTATTCGCGCCCCCACACCGTCCATTGCGGGCCCGAGGGCATCTATGTCTCGACACTCGGTGGCGGCGGCGCGGAGGGCACGGACGGACCGCCCGGCGTCTTCATCATGGATTGCGAGACCTTCGAGATCCTCGGCCGTTACGAGATGGACCGGGGCAAGCAGGACAAGCATTACGATTTCTGGTGGAACCTGCCGCAGGACTACATGGTCAGTTCCGAATGGGGGCTGCCGCCGCAGTTCGAGAATGGCATCGTCGCCGAGGATCTTCTGGCGAACCAGTACGGCCATTCGATCCACTTCTGGGATCTGCGCCGGCGCAAGAATATCCAGACGATGGATTTCGGCGAGAACTACCAGATGGCGCTGGAGATTCGGCCCGCGCACGACCCGAAGAAATCCTACGGTTTTTGCGGCATTGTCGTGGACACCACGAACCTGCAAGGCGCGATCTTCACCTGGTGGCGCGGTGACGATGGCACCTGGCAGTCCAAAAAGACCATCACCATCGATCCGCGCCCCGAGGTGGCGGAAAACCTGCCGCCGCTCCTGCAGGGATTCGAGGCGGTGCCACCGCTGGTCACCGATATCGATCTCAGTCTCGACGACAAGTACCTGTACGTGGCCTGTTGGGGCCTGGGCGAGATGCACCAGTATGACGTGTCGGACCCCATGAACCCGGTCCTGACCGGAAAGGTGGAACTGGGCGGCATCGGCCGTGGCACGCCCCATCCAGGCGGCGGGGCCTTCGCCTTTGGCCCGCAGATGGTCGAGATCAGCCGCGACGGCAAACGGGTCTACTGGACCAACTCGCTCTATTCCTCATGGGACAATCAGTTCTATCCCGGGCAGGAGGGAGGCCAGATGGTCATGGCCCGTGTCGGTGACAATGGCGGTCTGACGCTCGATCCCGATTTCTACGTCGATTTCCCCAAGGGCTATCGCGCCCACCAGATCCGGCTTGAGGGCGGTGATTGCTCGACCGACAGTTTCTGCTATCCCAACCTCTGAATGGGGCTCGACGCGGGCACGGTGACGGCCCTTTGGGGGGCCGTCCTGCTTTCCGGGTTCTATCACGGCGTCAATCCCGGGATGGGGTGGCCGCTTGCCGTATCGTCCAGCTTGATGGACGGGCGGGGCCAGGCCATGGTCAAGGCGCTCGGGGCGCTGGCGGCCGGCCACCTTCTGGCGATGCTGGCGATCCTGCTGCCCTTCTCCATGATGACCGTACTGCTCGATTGGCAGACCGAAATCCGCGTCGGCGCCGCAGCACTGGTGATTGCCGCAGGCGCCTACCTGCTGATCAATCGCCGGCATCCGAGGATTCTTGCCCGGGTGCATCCCTCGCGCCTGGTGCTCTGGTCGTTTCTCGCCGCGATGGCGCACGGTGCCGGCTTGATGCTGCTGCCGATCTACCTGGGCATTTCCGGAACTGAGCAGGGCGAGGCCGGCCACGCGGCCGCGCGCGAACTGATGGGGCGCAACATCGGCTCGGCGTTCGTCGTGGCGCTGGCACATACCGCTGCCATGACGGTGGCCGGCGGCGTGATCGCCGCAGGGACCTATTACTACCTCGGGCTCAGGTTTCTGAAGCGCACATGGTTCAACCTCGATCTGGTCTGGGCGTTGAGCCTGATCCTCGTCGGCCTCTCGGGGCTGTATCTGGCCATCAACGGGCACTGACGCAGGCGCGGACCCGATCTCGGACCGAGCTGTTTGCCAGGCTGTTTGGTGGTGTGTGACGTAGGCTTCGCAACGGTTCGCGGCGACTGTCGAGGGGGCGATATCGCCGACGTCGGCCTCGGCCGTGACCAACGCTCTGCCCTCAGCAGTGCTCCTTGCGGGAGAAGGGGCCACAATAGGGCAATGCCACAGCCTTCACATAGCCTTGCGACTTCTCCGATGGCTACCCCATCACGCCTCGTCTTCCACTTCCTGACTCATCACGACCCGGTTCCTGCCGCCGTGCTTGCCGGCGTATAGGGCCTGGTCCGCCTGGTTTATCAGATCGGCCAAGTCGGTCTCCTCGGCGAGAACCCCGGCGATACCGATGGTGACGGTCAGGCGGTGTTCGGGCATCTCCTCCCTCACCGGCAGCTCGGCGACCTTCCTCTGCAGCCGTTCCGCTACCATTTGCGCGTCCTTCAGGTGAGTGTCCGGCAGGGCGACGATGAATTCCTCGCCCCCGAAACGCCCGATCACGTCCTGGGGCCGGAGGGATCGCTTGCAGGTTTCCGCGATCGCGGCCAGCACCCGATCGCCCTGGCTGTGCCCCCAGGTATCGTTGATGGCCTTGAAGTGGTCCACGTCTATCATCATCAGGCTGAAGGGCGCTTGTTCATGCCGCGAGCGCCGAAGCAGCGCCTCAGCTCGCGTCATGAAGTGGCTGCGGGAGTCGAGGTCCGTCAGCGCATCCCGTTCGGCGACCCTGCGCAGCTGGGCTTCCAGCGATTTGCGGTGAGAGATTTCCTCGACCAGCTGGTGGTTCTGGACACGCTCTTCCTGCAGGAGCGCGAACTGCTTTCGCTGCAGCTTTTCCAGGCGCAGCAGGGCAAAGAAGCCCACGGCGTTGGTCATGATCAGCAGCAGCGATATGCGCAGTGCCACCACGGCAGGAGTGTCCGCCACCATCACCGCTGAGGCCAGGAAGCCCAGGCTCAGGTAGAGGCTGGCGATGGCCACGACGGGCAGCAGGTTGGGGATCAGCAGGTAGAACGCCATGGTGGCCACCGCCACCGCGGTGACCTGGGTGGGGAGGCTCTCGGGGCGCAGGGGAACGATCAGGATGATGGCCGTCGCCAGTATCCAGAGGGGCAGGGCGTGCAGCCACACCCTGCGGTTATAGTCGCCGACGCGTCCGATGACGAAGGCCAGCACCAGGCAGGAGGCCACCACCATCAGGCGCATGGCGAGCAGCAGATAGAGCTCCGTGCTGACGCCGGTGTAGTGGTAGTCGGAGATGGCAAACATGCCGAAGACCAGGGCCGCCACGCAGAGCGCCAGGCCGGACTCGAGGCGAACCCTGGGCGCGATGTCCTGGCGATACAGCGCTTCCCTGCCTGGCTCGAGAAACTGACCGGTCAGCCGGCTCAGACGTTGGCTTGTCATGGGTGACGACAACGGCCGACTCTCCCCGTCCAGTAGTTATAGAAGACTTCACCGTTCTGGCGTTCGGGGTGAGCATCCCTCCTGCCGGCACATTGTAATATAAGCGTTTCTAGATGACGGGAAAACGGGCGGGTGCCAACGCTCATCCGGCTCGTGGCCCGCTGACCCGTTGCGCCACCGCGTCGTTCAGTTCTGCATGGGAATGCCATCTTCCCATCGAAAGCCGATACCGCCGCCTTTCCAGACCCCTTCGCCTAATGGATTGGGCCCCTGAATATCGACGTGTTGCGGCAGCCCGAATCCCGGCGCCAGGTCTTGCACGCCGCGAACGGTGCTGCGGTGCATGATCCGCAAGCCCTGCTCCTCGACCGGCAAATGGGCCTCGGGCGCCGCCCGATGCGCAACGGCGAGGTTGTCGATGAATACGCAGTCGTTTTCCTGATACTCGTAGGCGGTGGCGTATCCATCCTCCAGCCCGGCATTCAGGATGTCGTTGTATTCATGACAGAGCCGTTTCATTTCGTCGGCATTCAACAGGCGAAAGGCATCTTCATCGGGTAGCTTTTCAATCACCGCCCCTGTCATGCCCAGATGCAACCAGATGCACTTGCGACCGGATATGGGATGCTCATGCACCACGGGGTGAACGACGCCCGACGCGGAGTTCACCGAGGAAAGACGGCTCCAGTACTCCTTTCGATCCTCCGGGAGAGCATCATAGGCGGCACCCTGATGGGCGAAGTATGTCCCTCCGCCTTTTTCGGCCGGCCGAATGATGTGGTAGCCCGAGTGTGAAAAGGTGTCTGCGTTGAAGCTGCCATCATTGTGCCATTGCGGTCCCACACCCGGGATCCCGTGACGCTGATCGTTCGACAGGCGGAAGATATGTTGATTGCCGCCAGGCGTCGCCGGATGGACGCCATGAGTGCTGTGCAATTCCCTGCCGCCCCACCAACAGCTGGCCCGGAGAAAATCATCGGCATCCAATGGCTTCTCGTTCTTGAAAACAAGAAACCCGCGGTTCGCCATCTCGTGCTCCAGTGCTTCGAGAATCTCGGGTGGCGGCACGTCCCTGGATGACAAGTCGATGCCCTCTACCTGCGCACCCAGAGGATCCAGCGGGGTGATGGTTCCACCGAATGCCTCGATCGTGGCAACGCGTGACGGATCCAGGGGTGGTAGCGTCGATTGACGGGGTTTCATGCGGGCCTCCTGTGGTTCAGCTCGCTGCAAGAAGGATGAAAGCGCCGCCGAGAGCGTCAGTGCAGCAGGGTGCGCCAGGAAAGCAGCGCCGTCATCCGAGCACAGGATGTATGGGCGGATCATGCTGGCAGAGACAACCCCGTTTTCCAAACGCGGGTCAGGTGTGCCGCAGCGCCTGGCGATGATGCATCAGTGCTTCATCAAGGATCTCCACCGGCCGCTGGCTGAGGACACCGCGCTTGGTGACCTGGTGCTGAATGCAACGTCAGTGAGCTGACGACCTCCCGAGCCCGCTCACCCGCATCACGCGCCTCTCCACCGCCTCCATCAGCTGGCCGCGCCCGGTCTCGACCAGGGTGAGCCAGTGCCTGGCGCGGGTGATGCCGGTGTAGACCAGCTCTCGCGTGAGGATCGGGTTGGGGGCATCGGGGAGCAGCAGGGCGGTGTGGGTGAACTCCGAGCCCTGGGACTTGTGCACCGTCATGGCGTAGACCGTTTCCACCGCCTGCAGGCGGCTGGGCAGCACCCACTTGATCTGGCCGCTGCCGTCCCCGGCGGGGAAGGCCACGCGCAGCGCGGGGCCGCGTTTTGCGCCATCGCTGGAGCTTGTAGGCTGCGGCAGCGCCAGGGTGATGCCGATATCGCCGTTCATCAGCCCCAGGCCATAGTCGTTGCTGGTCACCAGCACCGGGCGGCCGGGGTACCAGAGCCGGCGGCCATCGCCGGTGTCGATCAGCCCCTCCCGCTCCAGTGCGGTGCGGATGCGCTCGTTCAGCCCCTCCACGCCCCAGGGGCCACGGCGCAGGGCGCAGAGCAGCTGGAACTGGCCGTGGGCGGTGAGCACCGCGCGGGCCCAGTCGTCCAGGGCCTCGCGGTCGATCTCGCCATCCGCGCCCGCCTGGGGCGCGGCGGCCTTCATTACCTCCAGGTAGTGGCGATAGCCCACCGGCGGCGGCAGCGGCTGGCCGCGCAGCATGCGGCCCTCGCCTGAATTCGGGAAGCCCGCAGCGTGGCCCGAGGCCACCAGCCGCTCCAGGCTGCGGTCGTGGTCGGCCTCGAGCTTCAGGTGGGAGAGGTCGGCATAGCCGTGGTCGAGAACGCCACGGATAGCTTCGCGCTTCCGCTTGTCGGGTTCATCGCGGTTGACCGCGCCGGCCAGCTGGCCGATGCCGCTCTCGGCATCGAAGCGGTGGCTCACTCGCAGCATGGCGATGGCCTGGTCCAGCGGGGCACCCTCGGCGTCGCGCATCCCCGCGGGCAGCGCCTGGCCGGTGGCCTCGGCGAGCCAGTCGGCGGTCTCGGGCGTGTAGTGGCCGCCCTCGGCCCGCGCGCACAGGTCGCCCAGCACGGAGCCGGCCTCCACGGAGGCGAGCTGGTCCTTGTCGCCCAGCAGCACCAGGCGCCCACGGGGCGGCAGGGCATCGAGCAGGGCGGCCATCATCTCCACGTCGACCATGGAGGCCTCGTCCACCACCAGCACGTCCAGCGGCAGCGGGTGGCGGGCGTTGTGGCGGAAGTGGCGGGTATCGGGCCTTGAACCGAGAAGCCTGTGCAGGGTGGTGACCTTCGTGGGGATGGCGGATCTGAGCCTGCTGACACCGCCATCGCCCAATAAATTGGGCTCCCACAATGGGTTGCTGCCCTCATCCTTCTCGGAGGCAGTCAGCAGTGGGGCCAGGCTATCCAGTTGCAATGAGCTGACCTGCCCGGCGATGGATTCGTTGAGCCGTGCGGCGGCCTTGCCGGTGGGGGCGGCCAGGCGGATGCGCAGCGCTCGCTGCCCGCCACCCAGCGCCAGGGTCTGCAACAGGGCGAGCAGCTTGACCACGGTGGTGGTCTTGCCGGTGCCGGGGCCGCCGGTGATCACTGCGAAGGGCGAGCGGGCGGCCAGCGCGCAGGCGGCCTTCTGCCAGTCCAGGGTGTCGCTGGAGGGGAAGAGGGCGGTGAGGGCCTGGGCCAGGGTGTCGGTGTTGTGGGCGTCGTTGGCGCCGCTCTCCAGCCGGGCGGCGATATGCTGCTGGATCGAGCGCTCGTGCTGCCAGTAGCGGCGCAGGTAGAGCCGGGGGCCGTCGAGCACCAGCGGGGTGTTGCCCGGGCCGTGGCCGACGATCAGCGGGTGAGTGAGCGCTTCCTGCCAGTCGGCCAGCGCAAGCTCGCCGAGCAGCTGGCTGGGCCTAGGCGGCGGGTCCTCCAGGCTGTCGCCTTCCGGCGGCAGCGAGAGCGCCAGGTCCGGTTCGGCCAGGGTGCGTTCGAGATCCAGGCAGACATGGCCGCGGCCGAGCTGATGGCTGGCCAGCGCCGCGGCCAGCAGCAGCGGGGCGGAAGCATCGGGCACCTCCCGGGCCAGGAAGGCGGCGAAGGCGCGGTCCAGGGTCCGCAACCAGCCGCGGGCCACCCAGCGGTCGAGCAGGGCGAACAGTGCCTCGGTATCGTGCAGGGCCTCGGCGGTGGCGGCATGGGCGGTATGCGGGTGGTCACTCATGGCTGGTCTCCGGAGTGGCATCGGCGTCGCGGAACAGGGCGTCCAGCGCCTCGATCAGCTCTCGTGGCGGGCGCTCGCGGTGCACGCCGCGGGAGGGCGCGTGCTGGCCGCGCAGGAAGACATAGAGCGCCCCGCCCAGGTGGCGGTCGATGTCGTAGTCCGGCAGCCGCGACTTGAGCAGGCGGTGCAGGGCCAGCAGGTAGAGACAGTACTGCAGGTCGTAGCGCTTCTCGCGCACCGCCTCCGCCATGGCCGCCTCGGCGTAGGCCTCGTCGTCGCGGCCCAGGTGGTTGGACTTCCAGTCGAGCACGTAGAAGCGACCCTCGTGCTCCACCACCAGGTCGATGAAGCCCTTGAGCATGCCGTTGAGCCGGTCGCGCTCCAGTGCCGGGCGAGCGGCACCGTCCAGTGTGTGAGCGCTCACGAGGGCGTCCAGGCGGGCGGTGTCGACCTTGTGGGCGGCGAACCAGAACTCCAGCTCCACCTGGTAGTGAGCGCTCTCCAGCCGATCCAGGCGCAGCGGCGCCACCGCCCCCTCCGGGGCCTGCGGCACCGGCAGCTCGCTTTCCAGCAGGCCACGCAGCCAGGCCTGCAGCGCCGGGATGCGCTCGCGCCAGCCGCGCAGGTTGGCGCGCCGCGCCAGGGCGTCGTCCAGGCGCTCGGGCTCGGCGGCCAGCCGTGAAAAGCCCTCGTGCCCGGCCCACTCCAGCAGGCCGTGCAGGAAGGTGCCGGCCGCTGGGCCGCGGGGGAAGCGGTGGAGCGAACCGTCACTCGCCTGCTGGGCAGGCTGGGCCGGGTCCTGGGGTTCGTCGCGCATCTCCCGGGCGGTGGCTTCAAGAGCGGTTTCGGGCTCTTCCATGGAAAGCGCGGTCTCGGGCTCTGGCAAGGTCGCTGTTTCGGGCGCTTCCTCCCCCACACCTATGCGCTCGACGCCCAGCCGCAGTGCCGAGTAGCTGGCGATCCACCAGTGCTCCCGGGCGCGGCGGGCGGGGGTGAGTGCCTCGCGCAGCGCCTCACTGCCGGTCTCGATGGGCACCACCAGGGCATCGGGCTCGGGCGCCGGCTCCACCGACAGCTCCGTCTCCTCTGCCCCCTGGGCGAGGGGGAAGAGCGCATCCAGCAGGCCGTCTGTCGAGAGCGGCGAGAGCGGTGCACCGGCGGTGAGCACCTGGCCGATGGCGCTGCGCTCCAGTCCCTTGAGCGGGGCGATGCCCAGCCAGGTGGCATGGCGGGCGCGGGTCAGGGCCACGTAGAGCTTTCGCAGGTCCTCGCCCAGGCGCTCGTCGTCGGCGCGGGCCAGCACCGTCTCGTCGGCCTCCAGCGAGAGGTGGCGCCGGCCCGCCTCGTCGTGCCAGGTGAGCGGCAGGTCCGTGGCCTTCTTCTCGCGGAAGGCGCAGATGAAGGGCAGGAAGACCAGCGGGTACTCCAGCCCCTTGGACTTGTGGATGGTGATCACCTGAACCAGGTCGGCGTCGCTCTCCAGGCGCAGGCGGTGGGTGTCGGCCTGCGCCGGCGGTTGGCTGCGGGCCTCGCTGAGGTGGCGCAGCAGGGCGTGCTCGCCGTCCAGCTCGGCGCTGGCCTGCTGTAGCAGCTCGCCCAGGTGCAGGAGGTCGGTGAGGTGTCGCTCTCCACTGGCGCTCCTGAGCAGCCGGGTGGGCACGGCGAAGTCGGCCAGCAGTCGGTGCAGCATGGGCAGCACGCCCTGGCGCTGCCACTGGCGGTGGTAGGCCCGGAACTGCAGCACGCGCTCCTCCCAGGCCAGCTCGTCGTGCTGCAGGGCGTCGAGATCGTGGAGGCCCATCCCCAGGCTGGGCATGGCCAGTGCCGCATGCAGGCGCCGCTCGCTGTCGGGCTCGGCGCAGGCGGCGAGCCACACCTCCAGCTCCAGGGCCGCGGGCGTCTCGAATACCCCCTCCTTGTCGGAGAGGTAGACGCTCTTGATGCCGCGCTCGAGCAGCGCGCCGCGGATCGCCCTGGCCTCGCCCGCGTTGTTGACCAGCACGGCAAGGTCCGAGGGCTTCAGGGGGCGGAAGGGTTCGCCCGGCGCGCCGAAGCCGGTGCGGCCCTGCTGGCCCTCGCGCAGCAGCTCGGCCATCCGGGTGGCACAGCGCGCGGCCATCTCCTTGAAGTAGGCGCCCTTGCTGAGTCCATCGCTCGGCCCCTCGGTCTCGTCGCCCGGTAGATGCCCGCCCGTCAAATGCCACAGAGTCATGGCCGGCAGCGGCTCGCCATCGCGGGTCAGGGCGTCCTTCCTGCCCTTGGCCACCACGGGTAAAAAAGGTACCGGGTTGTCGCCCTCGGGCGTCTTGAACAGGAAGGCACCGCGGCCGGCGGGGTGGGCCTCGGCGAAGCGGAACACCCGGTTGACGGCTTCCACCATGGCGGTGGCCGAGCGGAAGTTGGTGCTGAGCGTCACGTGGCGCCCGGCGGTGTCGCGTCGCGCCTGCAGGTAGGTGTGGATGTCGGCGCCGCGGAAGGCGTAGATCGCCTGCTTGGGGTCACCGATCAGCAGGACGGCGCTGGGGTCTTCGGGATCCGGCGCCCGGGCCAGCCGGTAGACGTGGTCGAAGAGCCGGTACTGCACCGGGTCGGTGTCCTGGAACTCGTCCACCAGGGCCACCGGGAACTGGCGACGCACGTGGGCCGCCAGCGCCTTGCCGGCGGGGCCCTCGAAGGCGCGGTCGAGGCGCTCGAGCAGGTCGTCGGGGCCGAGCTCGGCGCGGCGCTGCTGCATGCGCTCACGGCGCTCTGCCATCCAGTGCACGGCGTGGGCCAGCAGGTCGGCGTGGGCATCGGGCAGGGCCTCGAGCCGCCCCGGCAGCTCGGCCAGGGCGTGCAGGGCCGGGTGGTCCAGCGGCTCGCCCTGCTGCCAGATTTCGGCGATGCCCTCCGGTGTCAGGCGCTTCCAGGCGGTGTCGGTCAGCGCCGGCGTGGCGAGTTCGGGGTCGTGGGCCCAGTCGCGTAGCGCCCCCAGCCAGCCGGCACGGCTTCGGCTGTTGAGCTTGCGCTGGTCAAAGGCCTTGGCGGCGGCGGCCGTCTCCAGCCGCTCGGCGAGCTCGTCCAGCCAGGCGGACCAGGGCGCCTTGAGCTCGCCCAGTACCCGTGCGCGTTCGGCCTGCATGCTGGCCAGGGCGCCCGCGGGGGGCGGGGCGTCGGGCAGCAGGTCGGCGTCGCCCTGCAGGCGGCGCACGTCCTCGGACAGGGCATCGGGCGTCTCCCAGTAGCGGGTGACCACCGCCAGGGCCTCGGCGTCCAGGGCATAGTAGAAGCTGCGCCAGTAGTCCCGGGCCACCTCGAGCTCGAGCTCCGACTGGTCGAGGTTCATCTCCAGCGAGAAGAGGCTGCCGCTCTCGAAGGCGTGCTCGCGCAGCATGCGGTGGCACCAGGAGTGGATGGTGGAGACCGCGGCCTCGTCCATCCACTCGGCGGCGAGCTGCAGGCGGCGGGCGCAGGCGGGCCAGCGCTCGCGGGGGTAGCTGTCGCGCAGGGCCAGCAGCGGGTCGCTGGAGGGAGCGGAGCCAGCGGAGGAATTATCCACTGAGCCCAAGTTATCCACTGGCGGTTCGTCGAAGAGGTCTCCCGTCGGGCTATCGTTCGAGCTGGACGTGGCAGAGTCGGCGGCAGGCCGAAGAGGAGGTCCTACGCCAGGGATGGCGTCGGTAGCGCCCAGGGAGGGGTTCACAGCGCCTCCTCGATGGTCCGACACTTCGGGGCCTGCCGCCGACGATCCGTCTCCATTCCTTGACGCCAGAAATGCATCCGCCGCCTCCACCAGCCGGGCGCGGATGCGGTCGCGCAGCTCCCGGGTGGCGGCGTTGGTGAAGGTCACCACCAGGATCTCCGGCGGGGTGAGGGCGCGGGGGAAGCTCTCGGCGTCGGCCTCGTCCCGCGGGCCCAGCACCAGGCGCACGTAGAGCAGGGCGATGGTGAAGGTCTTGCCGGTGCCGGCACTGGCCTCGATCAGCCGACTGCCGGTGAGCGGCAGGTGGATCGGGTCCAGGGTCGGGGGCGTCTGGTCCTGTGCGCTCATGCCTGGCCTCCCTTGCCCTTGTCGCCATTCCCCTTGGGGCTCTTCTCCTTCGGCGTCTTCACCGCGCGCAGCAGCGGGGCGTAGAGCCGCTCGGCCAGCACCGCGAAGCCGCCGCCCTCCGAGGACCGCAGCATGACCTCCAGCTCCGGCCACTGGCGCATCAGGTAGGGGTCGCGGCCGCGCTCGCCATGGTCGTTGTTGTAGCCGCTGCCGTGGAAGGCGGTGTCGGCGGCCTTCCAGGCCTTCTCGCTCTCCTCGTCGGCGGCGCCGGCGAGCCAGCGGGTCATGGCCTGGGGGGTGCCGCCCTTCTCCAGCCAGGCGAAGGCGGTGTCACGGGCCAGCGGCAGGGGCGTGACCATGCCGTGTTGCCAGGCCGCGGCGATGTCGGCCAGGTGTGCGCGAGCCTCCTCGGCGGGCAGCGGGGCCAGGGTGCCGCCGCCGGCGCGGGAGAGCAGCCGGGTGGTCATGGGGCCCTCCAGCTGGCCGGCCAGGTGGGCCACCCAGGGGGTGAGCCAGTGTCGCCACTGGTACTTGTTCTTCTTGACCAGGCTGCTGGTGATAAGCAGCACCCGGCAGCGCTCGCCGGCGTCGTTGACGCGCAGCTCGCCCAGCCAGTCCTCCAGTGCCAGGCCCTCGCCCAGCTCCCGTTGCAGGTCCAGCGAGACACCGAGCGGCTCGTCCAGGGCGTGGGGCCACGCCTCGAGCACCTGGCGGTAGTCGGCGAAGAGCGTGTCCATGGGCTCGACGAGATCGTCGCGCATGCGCTCGGCGAAGCCGCCCATGGCCAGGCGGCCCTGGCGCTCGAGGCGCTCCAGGGTGGCCAGCATGGCGGGCTCATGGGGCTCGCCGGCCTCCACCGCCTCGCGACTCGCCTCGATCAGCACGTGCTGCAGCTGCCAGTGGTCGAGGCCATCAAGCCGGAAGGGCTCATGGTCGAGCCGCTCCATGGCCTCCGTTTCCAGATGGACCTTGAGCCGGGTGGTGTAGAAGGCCTGCACCGGCGCCTTGAGGAAGGCGCCCAGCTGGGCCAGCGTCAGCGGGACCTCCTGCCGGAAGGGGGCCATCGGCGGCTCCGCGGCCGGTGCCGGCGCGGGCTCGGCGTCGGGGCGGTGCAGTTCGCGCCACTCGTGGGCGTAAGTGAAAAGGCTGGATCCCTCTCCACCGGTGCCCGATGCCGCACCACGGAAGTACTCGGCGCTGAACGGCTGCAGCGGATGCTCGGTGGTCAGCGCGGCCAGCAGCGCCTTGCCGTCATCGTCGTCATGCCCGGGTGACGCTCTACACGATAAGCGCCAGCCCCGGGCCAGGTGGTCGCGCAGCTGGCCGAGCAGCACCGAGGGCGGCTGCTCCGTGTTGTCGATGATGCTGCGCCCCACCCAGCTGATGCTCAGCCGGTCGCGGGCCGAGAGCAGCGCCTCGAGGAAGAGGTAGCGGTCGTCCTCGCGGCGCGAGCGGTCGCCGGGGCGGTAGTCCTGGGCCATCAGGTCGATGTCCAGCGGGCGCTGGACCCGCGGGTAGTCGGCGTCGTTCATGCCCAGCAGGCAGACGTGGCGGAAGGGGATGGCGCGCATCGGCATCAGGGTGGCAATGTTCACCGCCCCGGCCAGGAAACGCTGGGAGAGGCTCGCCTCGTCCACCTGGGCGAGCCAGTGTTCGCGCACCACCGAGAGCGGCAGGGGCTCGGTGAGCCCGGCCTCCTCGGCACTCTCCTGCCAGGCTTCCAGCGCCTGCTCGAGCCGGGTCAGCGCCATCAGGTCCTGGTCGGAATCGGCCAGGAAGCAGGCCTCCAGCAGGCCGCGCAGCCGCTCGCCCCAGGTGGCCACGTCGCAGGGCCTGGCCAGGGTCTGCCACTGGGCCTCCAGGGTGTCGATCAGGGTGACCAGCGGGCCGGCCAGCGCCGCCTCCAGCCCGCCGATGTCGTCATAGGGCTCGATGCCCTGCCAGTGACCCTCGGTGGCACTGCCCACCGCATAGCCGAGCAGCAGCCGGCGCAGGCCGAAGGCCCAGGTGTTGGCGGTGAGGCCTTCCGGCAGGTCGAGGCTCTGGCGCTGGCGGGCGTCGAGTCCCCAGCGGATGCCGGCGCCCTCGATCCAGCGGCGCAGGGTGGGCAGGTCTGCCTCATTGATGCCGAAGCGCGCGCGGATGGCCGGCACCTCCAGCAGGTCGAGCAGGTCGCTCACCGAGAGACGCAGCTCCGGCAGGCGCAGCAGCGATTCGAGGGCGATCAGTAGCGGCAGGCGGTGGCGGCTGGCCTGGTCGGAGAGGGTGAAGGGGATATGGCGCGGGTCGTCGGGGTCCAGCCGGCCGAACACCGCCTGCACCGCGGCGGCGTACTGGTCGACGTCGGGCACCATCACCAGGATGTCGCGGGGCTTGAGGGTGGGGTCCTCGCTGAAGGCGGCGAGCAGCTGGTCGTGGAGGATCTCCACCTCGCGCAGGGCGCTGTGGGCGACCTGGAAACGCAGCGAGCGGTCGCGGGCCGGGTCCACGGCGGGCCAGGCCTCGCGGGTCTCGGCGAGCGGGCGCAGCTCGAGGATGTCGTCCTGCAGCTGGCGCAGCAGGCTGGGCGCGGCCTGCTCTTCTTCCTGGGATTTCTGGGGCGACTCCCCCAGCGGCGAGTCGAAGAGGTCGATGCGCAGCGCCTCGCCCTCGAAGAGGCCACGGTACGCCTGCTGCTCGTCGAATTCGTCCAGCAGGCGCAGGTAGTCGCGGCCCTGCTTGCCCCAGGCGGCGAGCAGCGGCTGGGCGTGGAGGTGCAGCTCGGTCTCGGCGAGGTCCGCCGGCATGCCGGGGCGGCGCTGCTGGCGGCGGCGCTCGGCGCGCAGCAGGTCCTTGTGCTCGATGATGTCCGCCCAGTAGTGGCGGCAGGGGTTGTGCACGCAGAGCAGCACCTGGCTGACCCGCGCCATGGCGGCCAGCGCCTCCAGGGTCTGGGCCGGCAGCGAGGAGATGCCGAATACCAGCACCCGGCGGGGAAGGCCGGGGGGACGGCTGGCCGGATCGAGCGCCTGGCATGCCTCGAGGAAGCGCTCGTGCACCGCCGCGCGGCTGGAGGCCAGGCCCTCGGGGCCCTGGGCTTGAAGAATGTCATTGCGCAGCGCGCGCCACAGTTCGGCCTGCCAGCCCTGCTCCTCGGCCAGCGGGCGTGCCTCGCCGCGGGCGGTAAGGATCACGTCCTCGCCCGCCGCCCAGGCCGCCAGCCAGTCGGCGCGGTAGACCTGGTACTGGTCGAGGAGGTCGGCCAGGCGCTCGGCCAGCTGGTGACGCTTGCGCAGATCGTCGTCGTCTTCCAGGAAGCGCGCCAGGGGCGCGAAGGTGGGCGAATCGAGCAGGGCGGGCAGCAGGCGCATCAGTCGCCACACCAGCCGCGGCTTGTCGAACGGGGAGACCGGCGGCACCGCGTCTTCTCCCAGCACGGCCCGGTAGGCCTGCCACAGGAAACGCGCCGGCAGGGTCACGTCCAGGGCGGCGGCGATGCCGGTGCCGCCGTTGGCGCGGTCCTCGGCGAGCGCCAGCTTGAGCCACTGGCTGATGCCGTTGCTCTGCACCAGGATCGTCTCGTTCTCCAGCGGCCCCAGCGGGTGGCGGCGCATCCACTCCACCGCCAGGCCGCGCAGCGCCTCCAGGCGATTGCCGTGGATCACCATGAAGCCGGGTTCGAGTTCAGGGCCCTGGAGAGCGGTGAGGGGCATGGCGCGGTTCCTTCGCTGGGTGCCGGGGCCTCTCATGGTGCCACAGGGCAGGGGTTGCCGCTGCCCCGGAGGCAATGGGGACATGCACCGCGGCTGACGCACCGTGAACTATGCTGGGAAGCAGGCCGCGATATGGCCAAGGTCATACCCAGAAGATCCAGAAAGGAGGCATGTGATGACAGGCTTCACCCCCCTCGCCAAGGGCGCCTGGTGCCCGCTGGCCGTCGTGCTGCTGGTCGCGGCGGCGCCCACCCTGGCCGGTGAGGGCCATGACCTCACCTTCAGCGGCGACGGCACCTTCATCGCGCCGCATGGCGGCCAGGCCATCCGGGTGGCGCTCTACGACGTGACGGCGGGCGAGGTCGTGGCCACCGAGCAGGGCACCGTGGCGGCGGAGGAGCCGCCGGCCTTCTCCTTCACCTTCCCCGGCGCGCTTCAGGAGGGCCGGCTCTACGACGTCCACTACTGGATCGACGCCAACTTCGGCGGCGGCAGCGAAGGGAGCTGCGACCCGGTGAACGTCGACCACCAGTGGCGTGCCGCCCTCACGAACGTCAGCGAGCCGGTCAGCCTCGAGGTGGCCCACGACCCCGCCCAGCAGGCGCCCGTCTGCACCAGCTTCGAGTAGTCGTGTCGGCGTCCCTTGGACAACTGAGGCCCGCGGAGGCGACACTCTCGAGCCCGACCCACGAAGCGAGGCCACACCATGAGCGACTACCTGCTGGAGGAGCACGGGCTGAGCCCGGGCAAGATCTACCGCCTTCTCTCGGGCAGCATCTGCCCGCGCCCCATCGCCTGGGTCTCGACCCGGGACGCGGCGGGCAACACCAACCTGGCACCCTTCTCGTTCTTCAACGTGGTGAGCGTCAACCCGCCGGTGCTGGGCTTCTCGCCGCTGCTCGACGGCGATGCCAATCCCAAGGACACCATCCGCAACCTCGGCGAGGTAGGCGAGTGCGTGGTGCATATCAGCGGCGAGGGGCTGGTGGAGGAGATGAACGCCACCAGCGCGGGGCTCGAGCACGGCGACGACGAGTTCGCCCACGCGGGCCTGGAGAAGGTCACCATGGCGGGTGTCTCGGTGCCGCGGGTGGCCTCGGCGCCGGTGGCCTTCGGCTGCCGCCTGCGCGAGATCATCCGCTTCGGCGACCAGCCGCTGGCCGGCAACCTGGTGCTGGCCGAGGTGGTGTCGATCCATGTCGACGACGCCCTCTGGGACGGGCGCCACGTGGATGCCGAGGCGCTCAGGCCCATCGGCCGCATGGCCGGCAACGACTACGCCCGCTGCAGCGACCTCTTCGAGGTGGAGCGCCCCGCCTCGGGCAGCGCCATGAGCCGCCAGCAGCGCGGCGGCTGAAGGCCGCTCCTAGGGAAGGCCGAGCCGGTCGGCCAGGTCATGGAAGTCGTCGGCCACCAGGTCGACGCAGGGGTCGACGCTGAGGTCGGGCGTGGCATCGGGGCCGTGCTCCAGGGGGCGCCGGACGAAGGCGGTGCGAAAGCCCTCGCGATGGGCGGCCTGGAGGTCGTCCAGGTGGGCGGCGACCATCAGCACCCGCTCGGGGGGCTGGTCGAGCAGGCGGGTCGCCATGCGGTAGACCTCGGGGTCGCGCTTGTAGTGGCCGGCGAGCTCCGCCGAGAGCACGCAGTCCCAGGGCAGGCCGGCGCGCTTCGCCATGTTCACCAGCAGCGACATGTTGCCGTTGGAGAGGGTGGCCAGCACGTAGCGCTCGCGCAGGCGGGCCAGGCCGGCCACGCTGTCCGGCCAGGGATCCAGGCGGTGCCAGACGCGGTTGAAGCGCTCCCGTTCGGCCTCGTCGAGGGCGTCGGCGATGCCGAAGTCGTCCAGCAGGCGGTCGAGGGTCATGCGGTGCAGGTCATCGAGGCGCGTCCAGGGCAGCTCGCCGTGGCGCACCCGGTCCATGGCGGGCGCATAGCCGCCGCGCCAGGCGTCGGCGAAGGCCGCCCAGTCCACCGCCAGGCCCAGGCGAGCGCCCAGCGTCTCGCCCTCGCGGATGACGCTGCTGCGCCAGTCCACCACGGTACCGAAGACATCGAAGGTCAGGGCCCTGACATCGGCCAGGGCGGCAGGCGGTCGCGGGCTCATGTGTTCTCCAGGGCCTCCTCGAGCAGTTCCAGGCGGTCCTGGCCCCAGAAGGGCTCACCGTCGAGGAGGTACCAGGGCGCCCCGAAGCAGCCATCGGCCAGCGCGGCCTGGCAGGCCTCGTCCAGGCGCTGCTGGCCCGCCCCGCTCTCGGCGTCCTCCAGCAGCGCCGCGCCGTCCAGCCCGCAGGCCGCGGCGATCTCCCGCAGGGTCCCGGGGTCGGCGATGTCGCGCTCCTCGGCCCAGCAGGCCCGCATCAGCGCAAGCGACAGCCCGGCGATGTCATGCCCCTGTGCCTTCGCCGTCAGTGCCAGCCGGGCCGCCGGACGGTCGTCGGTGGGAAAGTGTGCCGGTTCCAGGTTGAGGGCAATGCCCAGCCGCTGGGGCCAGCGCCTGAGCTCGGCCATGCGGTAGGCCTGCCGCTCCGGGGCGCGCTTGGCCAGCGGCAGCCCGCCGGTTCGGGGGAAGATCGCCCCGAGGGTGATCGGCACGTAGTCGATCCTGGCCCCATGACGGGCGGCGATCTCGCCGAGGCGCGCGTGGCCCAGGTAGCTCCACGGCGAGACGTGGGTGTAGTAGTAGCGGATCGTGGTCGGCACGGGCGCTCCTCAGCGATAGGTGTCCTGGTACTGCTCGCGAAGCTGGTTCTTCTGCACCTTGCCCATGGTGTTGCGCGGCAGGCTGTCGGCGAAGAAGACCCGCTTGGGCTGCTTGTACTTGGCCAGCTGGCCCTGCAGGTGGTCGAGCACCCGCGCCTCGTCCAGGCTCGCCCCCGGCTCGGGCACCACCACGGCGGTGACCCCCTCGCCCAGGTCGGGATGGGGCAGGCCGATCACCGCGGACTCGTGGACACCCTCGAGCTCGTCGATCACCTGCTCGACCTCCTTGGGATAGACGTTGTAGCCGCCGGTGATCACCAGGTCCTTGTCGCGGCCGACGATGTGCACGTAACCCCGCTCGTCGACCATCGCCAGGTCGCCGGTGACGAAGAAGCCATCCTCGAGGAGCTCCTCGCGGGTCTTCTCGGGCATGCGCCAGTAGCCGACGAAGACGTTGGGCCCGCGGATCTCCAGCATGCCGATCTCGCCCTTCGGTACCGGCTCGTGGGTCTCGCGGTCGGTGATGCGGTACTCCACGCCGGGCAGCGGCATGCCCACGGTGCCGGCGCGGCGCTCGCCGTCGTAGGGGTTGGAGAGGTTCATGTTGGTCTCGGTCATGCCGTAGCGCTCGAGGATGGCATGGCCGGTCTTCTGCTCGAACGCCTGGTGGGTCTCGGCGGTGAGCGGCGCCGAGCCGGAGACGAACAGGCGCATGTTGGCGGTGACCTCCGGCGTCAGGCGCTCATCGGCCACCAGCCGGGTGTAGAAGGTCGGCACGCCCATCAGCACGGTGCCGCGGGGCATCTCCTCGAAGATCACATCGGCGTCGAACTTCGGCAGGAAGAGCATGCTGGAGCCGGCCATCAGGGTGACGTTGCAGGCCACGAAGAGGCCGTGGGTGTGGAAGATCGGCAGGGCATGGATCAGCCGGTCCTCCTCGCTGAAGTGCCAGGCCTCGGCCAGGGTGGCGGCGTTGGAGCCCAGGTTGCGGTGGGTGAGCATGGCGCCCTTGGAGCGCCCGGTGGTGCCCGAGGTGTAGAGGATCGCCGCCAGGTCGTTGTCATCGCGCTCGACGATGGCGTCGCGGGGCGTGGCCGTCTCGGCCGCCTCCATCAGGCTGCCGTCGGCCGCCGTGCCCAGGGTGGCGACCTGCGGGCAGCCGGTATCGGCGGCGATGCTGCGCGCGTCCTCGGCATCCCCTGGCCGGCAGACGAACAGCGCCGGCTCGGCATCGCCGAGGAAGTAGTGGATCTCCTCTCCCGTATAGCCGGTGTTGAGCGGCAGGTAGACCCCGCCCACGCGCAGGGTGGCCAGGTAGAGCAGGATCGCCTCGGGGCTCTTGTCGACCTGCACCGCCACGCGGTCGCCCGGCGTCACGCCCAGTTCGACCAGGGCGCCGGCCAGGCGTGCGGTGGTGGCCAGGGCCTCGGCGTGGCTGTAGCCGTGGCCCTGGCGGGTGGTGATGAAGTCGGCGTCGCCGCGCTCGCGCATGCGCCGCGCGAAGGTGGCGAAGAGGTTGTGATTCATTTTGTATTCTCTCCCTTGGCCAGCTTCCTGGCCTTGCGGACGAGGTCCTTGACCTCGCTCGAACGAGCCACGGTGGCGTTGGCCGTGTAGTTCTCGTGGTTGCGCTCGATGTCCTCGAGCACGTAGAGGTAGTTGACCATCATGCCGGCGGCCTGCCTCAGGCCCTTCTTCGAGACGTCGCCCAGCCAATTGATGCGATGCAGCTCGGCACCGTTGCCGAGGTGGAAGCGGGCCACCGGGTTGAGCGGCTGGCCGCGGGCGTTCTTCTCCTCCACCAGGTAGCGGGCGGCCAGTGGCTTGACCACTGCCTTGAGTCGCTCGGCCCGCTCGGCGTCGCCGTGCCAGTCCGGCGTTTCCAGTTCGGCGAGGGTTTCGCGCAGCGCCAAGGGCAGGCTCTCGTCCTCGCGCCGTTCGGCCAGCCACTGGGCGAAGCCGGGCACCGGCGAGAGGGTGACGAAGTGCTTGAGCTGGGGCAGCTCCTGCTTGAGCTCCTGGACGACCTGCTTGATCAGGAAGTTGCCGAAGGAGATGCCGCGCAGGCCGGTCTGGCAGTTGCTGATGCCGAAGAAGGCGGCGGTGTCGGCGATCTCGGGGTCGTCGATGCCGACATCCTCGCCAGCGAGTATCGGCTGGATGCGTGCTGGCAGGCCCTTGTGCAGGGCCACCTCCACGAAGATCAGCGGGTCGTCGCCGATCGCCGGGTGGAAGAAGGCGAAGCAACGCCGGTCCCGGGCGTCCAGCCGGCGACGCAGGTCGTCCCAGTCGCGGATCTCGTGCACCGCCTCGTAGCGGATGATCTTCTCGAGTATCGAGGCCGGGGTGTTCCAGTCGATGCGCTTGAGCATCAAAAAGCCGCGGTTGAACCAGGAGCCGAAGAGGTGGGCGAAGTCGGCGTCGACGGCCGAGAACTCGGGGTGCTCGCGGAGCAGGCCGAGCAGGTCCTCGCGCATGCGCACCAGCTCGGCGGTGCCGCCGCTGGTCAGGTTGAGGCGGCGGATCAGCTCCTGGCGGCGCGGCTCGCAGGCCTCGAACAGCGCCTCCAGGCTGTCGTTGTCGCGCTGCTCGGCATAGCGCGCGTAGGCCGCGTCGATCTCCGTCGGCTCGGCGGCAAAGTCGCTGGCCAGCCGCTCGAAGAAGCGCAGTCGCTCGGCAGGCTCGAGGCGCTGGTACATGCCCAGGGCACGGCTGGCCAGGGCAATGCTCGAGGCCTCCCCGTCGCTCTCCAGCAGGCGGTGGCAGGCCTCCACCAGGCGGCGGTGGTCCGGCGGCGTTCCGTCTCCCTGGCGGCGGCGCAGCAGGGCGTCGCGCTGGGTGATCGACTGGAACATCTCCTGCAGGAAGGTCATGTTCACGTTCGAGAATCCTCCATCAGCCCATGAGCAGATCGGGCAGCCAGGTGGCCAGTCCCGGGAAGAAGCACAGCAGCAGGATCCCCAGCACCATGCACAGCGCATAGGGCAGGCTGCCCATCAGCACGTCACGCAGCGAGATGTCCGGCGCGATGCTGTTGATGATGAACAGGTTCAGCCCCACAGGTGGCGTGATCAGACCGATCTCCAGGTTGATGGTGAGGATCACCGCGAACCAGTAGGGATCGAAGTTCGCGGCCAGGATGATCGGCAGCAGGATCGGCGCCGTCATCACGATCACCGCCACCGGCGGCAGGAAGAAGCCGGCCACCAGCAGGAAGACGTTGATCACCCCCATCAGCACCCAGCGATTGACCTCGAGGTCGGCGATGGCGCCGGCCACGGTCTGGGTGATGAACAGCGACGACAGGGCATAGGCGAAGACCTCGGCGGCGGCGATGATCAGCATGATCATCACGCTCTCGCGCAGCGCGTCGCGCATGATCAGCGTGAGGGGCCTGACCTGCCACATGCGGTAGATGATGACGGCCAGCGCTATACAGAAGAAGGCGCCGACGCCGGCGGCTTCGGAGGGGGTGGCGACCCCACCATAGAGCGCGAAGAGGATGCCGATCACCACGGCCAGGAAGGGCAGCACCCGCACCAGTGCCTTGAGGTTGGCGTCGACATTCTGGCGCACCGTCTGCTTGATCTTCTCGGTGGCCGTGACCATGGGAGTGCCGTAGCCGCCGGCCAGCTTGCAGGCGATCAGCGTCCAGACCATGAACAGCCCGGCGAGCATGAAGCCGGGCACGATGCCGGCGATGAACAGGCGGCCGATGGAGGTCTCGGTGGCGATACCATAGATGATCATGGTCACCGAGGGCGGGATCAGGATGCCCAGGGTGCCCCCGGCGGCGATGCAGCCCGCGGCCACGCCATCGGGATAGCCCCGGCTGCGCATCTCGGGAATGCCCATCTTGCCGATGGCCGCGCAGGTGGCGGGTGACGAACCGGAGAGGGCGGCGAAGATCGAGCAGGCGCCGATATTGGAGATCGCCAGGCCACCGGGCAGCCTGCCGAGCCAGAGATCCAGCGAGCGGTAGAGGTCGCGTCCGGTGGGCGATGAGGCCACCGCGGCGCCCATCAGGATGAACATGGGGATTGCGACGAAACCAAATTCCGCGATGCGGTCGAAGAAGGTTTCCCCGAAATAGGTCAGCTCTGCCATGCCGCGGTCGGCGACCAGGGCGATCAAGGAGATGGCGCCCAGCGCGAAGGCGATGGGCGTGCCGATGGCCATCAGCACGACCAGGCCGATGGCGACGAGAATGCCGGCGGTAACGGGATCCATGTTCAGCCCTCCCCACGCAGTATTTCAGCGACGTACTGAAGCGTCAGCAGGGTGATGCCGATGGCCATGGGCAGCAGGGCCGGCCACAGGGGCGGGTTCCAGACGGAGCCGGTGGTCCAGCTGCCGTGCCAGGCCTCGGCGACGTAGATCCAGGAGGCGTAGGCCAGGGCGGCACAGAAGCCGAGGCCAACCAGGGCCGCGATGAGCTTCATCAGCTTGCCGATCACGCCACCGATCGCGTCCGGCAGCAGGGTAATGGCCACGTGGCCGCCGGTCATCAGCACATAGGGGCTGCCCATCAGCATGGCGGCGGTCACGGAAAAGACCGTGAACTCGGTCTGCCAACTGGTGCTCTGGCCGAGGATGTAGCGCACGAACACCATCTGGCAGACCACCACCACGCCGGCGATGAAGAAGGCGGCGGCGAGAAAGGCGGTGGCGCCAGAGAGCCTGTCCATCAGGCGTATATAGCCGCCGACGAGCCCGCCGGGCGTCGTGGCGTCAGTGCGGGAGTGTTCCATGAGGCCCTCCGATATGGCGGATGGCCGCCCTCGCAGGGGCGGCCGGTCGGGTCCGAGTGGATCGCAGCGTTGGCGTCATTCCACCGCGAGGGCGGCGTCGATCAGGGCCTGGCCGTTCTCGACATTATCGGCGAAGTTCTTGTAGGAACTCTGCTTGGCGATCTCCAGCCAGGCGTTGTAGTCCTCCTCGCTCATGCTGACCACCTCGACGCCGTTCTCCTCGAACACGTCGACCATCTGCTGGTCGATGGCGGCGGCCTCGGCGGCGAAGAACTCCTCGGCCTCGTCGGCGGCGGCCGTCAGCGCCTCCTGCTGCGCCTCGTCGAGCTCCTGCCAGACCTGCTCGGAGATCAGGATCGGCTCGTACATGAACCACAGGGCGTGCTCGCCGGGCTCGGTGAGGCACTCCACCTGCTCGTAGAGGCGGTAGGAGACGAACGACATGGAGGAGGTGTTGGCGGCGTCCAGCACCCCGGTCTGCATGGCGGTGTAGATCTCCGAGGAAGGCATGGAGGCGATCGAGGCCCCGGCGGCCTCCAGCATCTCCTCGAAGGCGGGGCCGGCGGCGCGGAAGTTCTGTCCTTCCACGGTCTCCGGCGAGGTGATGCAGTTCTGGCTGGAGGCAAAGGCCCCGGAGAGCCAGGCATCGGCCAGTACCCGGGCGCCGCCTTCCTGGATGACCTCCTTGATCATCTCCATGTATTCGGAGTCGTTGAGGCGCTGGGCGTGTTCGTGGTTGCGTACCAGGCCGGGCATCAGGGTGGCGGAGAACTCGGGATGGCGGCCGCTGGCGTAGTCCAGCGGCAACGCGGTGATGTCCAGGCGTCCGCGAACCAGTGCGCCCCACTGCTCGTCGGCCTTGAACAGCGACTGACCGGGATAGACCTGGATCTCCAGACCGACATCGGCCTCGGCGACCTTGTCGGCCATCATCTGCACCATCTCGTCGCGCACGTCCCCTTGTCCGCCGGGGAACTGGTGGGAGGCGCGCAGCACGGTCTGGGCGGAAGCGACGGAGCTTGCGGCGAGGGCGGCCAGGGCCAGGCCCGCCACGACGGGGGTGAGTGAGGGTTTCATGGCATCTCCAGAGACGTTGTTGTTGTGGATATGAGTTGTTGTGAAATGAAATGTCCATCAGCATCGCTGATGTATACATCAATAGACCCCTGGCTATACTAGTGTCAATTTGGTCGGGCTAGACAAAGGTGGAAGCCCTGCCGTATTCCGCGTCAAACCGGCGCAGGGAAGGAGGGGAAAGCGCATGAAACGGTCCAATGCCCAGCGGCTCCGCGATGCCCTGGAGGACGACATCATCAATGGCCGTCGGGCGCCTGGTGAACGCCTCGACCCCGAGGCCCTGTGTCGCGATTTCGAGGTGTCGCGCACCCCGGTGCGCGAGGCCATCCAGCAGCTGGTGGCCAGCGGCCTGGTCACGGTGACGCCGAAGAAGGGCACCTTCGTGGCGAGGGTGGGCCTCGACCAGCTGATCGAGATGTTCGAGGTGATGGCGGAGCTGGAGGGCATGTGCGGACGGCTTGCCGCACGGCGCATCACCGAGGAGGAGGTCGACGCCCTGCGCGAGGCCTTGATGCGCTGCGAGGCCGCGGCGAAGGCCGGCGACACCGACGAGTACTACTACGAGAACGAGGGCTTCCACCACGCCATCTACGCGGCCAGCCACAACGGTTTCCTGGCCGAGGAGGCGCGCCAGCTCAAGCAGCGCCTCAAGCCCTATCGCCGCCTGCAGCTGCAGGTCCGCAAGCGCATGGGCCGCTCCCTGGACGAGCACCGGGAGATCCTCGCGGCCATCGAGCATGGCGATGCCGAGCGGGCGGAAGGCCTGCTGCGAGCGCACGTGGTGATCCAGGGCGAGCGTTTCAGCGACTTCGTCTCCAGCGTGCGCCGCTTCGGGGCCCGACTCGACGCCGTCTGACGGCGTCGGTCGACCCGAGGAGCCTGTCCCGGGCGGACGCTTCGCCGCCCGTCAGAACAGCCCCAGCGGTATCTCCCCCGCCTCGTGGGCGAGCAGCCACTGCTTGCGCCCCAGGCCGCCGGCATAGCCGGTCAGGCGTCCGTCGCTGCCGATCACCCGGTGGCAGGGCACCACGATGGCGAGGGGATTCCTGGCATTGGCGGCACCCACCGCGCGCTGGCCGCCCTTGCAACGCAGCTGTTCGGCGATCTCGGCGTAGTTGCGTGTCTCGCCGAAGGGGATGGTGGCGAGTGCCGCCCAGACCCGCTGCTGGAAGTCGGTGCCCGTCGGCGAGAGCGGCAGGTCGAAGTCGCGGCGGGCCCCGGCGAAGTAGTCGTCCAGCTGCTCGCGGGCGTGCTCGGTCAGCGCGTTCGGCCGTGCGGGGGCGTCTGCCTCCTCGACGAACTCGATTCCGGTAATGCCGGTGGCGCTGGCGTGAATGCGCACGAGGCCCAGGGCGTCGCTGCCGGGCGGGCGATAGTAGTCCAGATAGTGATCGGGGGGGATGTCGCGGCTCATCGTCTGGCCTCCAGGGTAGCGGGCGGGTGCCCTGCCACGGGCAGGGCGCCCGGAGCGGCTCTACCCCTGAGTGTATCGCAACGTGCCCCGCTGTCAGCGGGAGGCGGTCATGCTGCCGGCGAGCACCAGCACCGCCGCCACCGGCAGCCGCCAGTCCGGCGCGGTGACCCCGGCCAGCACCAGGAACAGCGTGGCGAGCACCGGCACGGCGTGGGCCAGGTTACCCAGCCGCGCCGCCTGCGGGTCGCCCAGGGCGCGGTCCCAGGCGAGCATGGCGATGCCGTAGGGGCCCAGGCCCAGGGCCGCGGTGGCCAGCAGTGCCTGGGGCGAGGGCAGCTCGCTGACCCCCTCCAGCAGCAGGCTGGCGACGCCGGTCATGACGCTGGCGGTGAGCAGCAGGTGCGGCATGCGCTCGCCGAGGCGCCAGCCCGGGACCTGGCAGGCCAGGGAGTAGAGCGCCCAGCACAGCGCCGCCACCAGCGCCAGCAGGTAGCCGCTCCAGGCGCCGGAGAGCCCGCCCGTCAGGGCCTGGGGCGCGACCAGCAGGGCGGCGCCCGAGAACGCCAGCAGGGCCCCGCCGAGGGTGGCCAGGGTCAGGCGCCCCTGCACGAGCCAGCGACTCGCCAGCAGGAAGAGCACCGGCCAGGTGTAGGTGATCAGCGCGGCCTCGGCGGGGGGGGCCAGGGAGAAGCTGGCGAAGCAGGCGCCCACCGCCCCGGCCACCAGCAGCGCCACCCCGACATGGACCAGCACGCCATGGCCTTTCGAGAGCGTCGCGCCGCGGCGCTGGCGGCCGTGTGCCATGGGCAGTGTGCCCAGCGCCCCGGCCAGCAGCGCCAGGGCCGAGAGGCGCAGCGGCGGCAGTTCCCCGGCGGCGCTCACCAGCAGCGGTACCAGTGCCCAGAGCACCACCGCCAGCGCTGCGGCGCACCCGCCGAGCCAGGGGGAGCGAATGAGCCGAGAGGTATGGAGCTGCATGGTCGTGGCCTCCGATAGCGTGTGGACAAGTCCGGGTGGATGGTGCCGCCATGCTATCCATGCCATATTCATCACGATAACGATCATTCTTGATCCAATTCATCAAGACTGGTGATGTATCGATGCGAGCCCCGACCCTCGACCTCAGCCTGCTGCGTACCCTGGTGGCCGTCGCCGACACGGGCAGCGTCACCGCTGCCGCGCGGCGCCTGGCCTATACCCAGTCCACCGTCAGCATGCAGCTGCAGCGGCTGGAGAGCGCGCTGGGCGTCTCCCTGCACGAGCGGGAAGGTCGACGCCTGCGCTTCACCGCCGAGGGGGATCGCCTGCTGGGCCATGCCCGCCGGATGCTGGCGCTCAATGACGAGGCGCTGGCCGACATGCGGACGCGGCGCGTCACCGGCGAGCTGAACCTGGGGATTCCCGAGGACTACGCCAGCCTGCTGACCTCGGTGTTCTCCTGGTTCCACCAGCTCTATCCCGAGGTGCGCCTGCAGGTGACCTGCGGCACCAGCGCCGACCTGGTCGAACGAGTTCGCGCCGACGAGCTGGACCTGGCGCTGGTCACCCGCCAGCGAAATTCGCCCGGCGGCGAGATGATCCGACGCGAGCCGCTGGCCTGGGCGGTCGGGCTGCAGCACCAGCCCGCGTTGTCCGACCCGCTGCCCCTGGGGCTCTACTCGCCCGGGGCCGATCTCTTCCGCGAGGTGGCCGAGGACGCCCTGGCCGCCGCCGGCCGCGACTGGCGGGTGGCCTACACCAGCCAGTCCATGGTCGGCCTCGGGCCGGTGGTGCAGGCGGGGCTGGCCATCGTGGTGGTGACCCGCAGCATGCTGACGCCGCAGCTGCGCGCCCTGGACGAGTCGAGCGGCCTGCCGCCGCTGCCCGCCGTGGAACTGGCCCTGCACCGTGCCGCACGGCGGCCCACCGAGCCGGCCCGACGCCTGGCCGAGCTGATCCGCGAGCAGCTCTCGCCGGTGTCAAACGCGGACTGAGCGCTCCGGCCGGCCATGGGCACGATGGGTCGAAAGCGGTAATCCCGAGCGTTATACTCAGGTATTCATCCTCAGGCCGAGTCTCGGCCGTCGATCGGAGTCGCCATGTTTCCCGAGTTCACCCTTCGCTACGCCCGCCTGCCGGATCGGTTCTTCCTGCGCTTCGATCCCGTGCCGGTGACGGCCCCGCGGCTGGTGGCCTTCAACCGGCCGCTGGCCGAGCAGCTGGGCTTCGACCTGGCCGCTTTCGAGGAGCACCAGGCCGCCGAATGGTTCGCCGGCAATGCCGTGCCGGAAGGCGCCGAGCCGCTGGCCCAGGCCTATGCCGGCCACCAGTTCGGCCACTTCAACCCCCGGCTGGGCGACGGTCGGGCGGTGCTGCTCGGCGAGGTGACCGACCGCGAGGGGCGGCTGCGCGATATCCAGCTCAAGGGGGCCGGCATGACGCCCTTCTCGCGGGGGGCCGACGGTCGTGCCCCCCTGGGCCCGGTGCTGCGCGAGTACCTGGTCAGCGAGGCGATGCATGTGCTGGGCGTGCCCACCACCCGGGCCCTGGCCGCCGTGACCACCGGCGAGCGCGTGTTCCGGCGCGTGCCGGAACCCGGCGCCGTGCTGACCCGCGTTGCCGCCAGCCACCTTCGCGTGGGCACCTTCCAGTACTTCGCCGCCCGCGATGACCTGGAGGCCGTACGCACCCTGGCCGACCTGGCCATCGAGCGCCATTACCCGGCACTCGCGGAACGGGAAGAGAGCGAGCGCTACCTGGCGCTGGTGGAGGCGGTACAGGCCCGCCAGGCGTCGCTGGTGGCCAGGTGGATGGGGCTGGGCTTCATCCACGGGGTGATGAACACCGACAACTGCAGCATCGCCGGCGAGACCATCGACTATGGCCCCTGTGCCTTCATGGAGGCCTACGACCCGGCCATGGTGTTCAGCTCCATCGACGAGGGCGGCCGCTATGCCTATCGCAATCAGCCGTGGATCGCCCAGTGGAACCTGGCGCGCCTTGCCGAGACGCTGATTCCGCTGATCGATGACGACCAGGAGCGCGCGGTGGAGCGTGCCACCGCAGTGATCAAGGCCTTCGAGGGGCAATACGAGGCCGAGTGGCTGGCGGTGATGCGCGAGAAGCTGGGGCTGGTGAAGGAAGAGGAGGGCGACCGTGCGCTGGTTGAGGCCCTTCTCGAGGCCATGCAGACCGGTCGTGCCGACTTCACCCTGGCCTTCCGCCGCCTTGGCGAGGCGGTCGAGGAGGATGATCCCGCCCTGCTCGAGCTGTTCGAGGTCCGGAAAGGCATCGAGGCCTGGCTGCCGCGCTGGCGCGAGCGGCTGGCCCGGGAGGACGTCGGCATGGCGGAGGTCGCCGGGCGGATTCGCGCGGTCAATCCGCTCTATATCCCCCGCAACCACCGGGTGGAGGAGGCCCTGGCCGCCGCCGCCGAGGGCGACTTCGCGCCCTTCGAGACCCTGCGCGAGGTACTGGCCGACCCCTTCACCGAGCAGCCCGGCCGCGAGGACTACACTCGGCCGGCCCCGCCCAGCGAGGCCGTCTTCCGTACCTTCTGCGGGACCTGAGTGCCGCCACTCGCCAGACAGACAGAAAGACGCCCGGGTGCTTACCCGGGCGCCTCTGTATAAGCCAGGCTGCTTGCCCGGCTTGGAGCACTGTCACGCCTGGAGCTTCTCCAGGTCGAAGCGGTCGGCGTTCATCACCTTGGTCCAGGCCTTGACGAAGTCCCTGACGAACTTCTCCTGGTTGTCGTCCTGGGCGTAGACCTCGGCGTAGGAGCGCAGGATGGAGTTGGAGCCGAACACCAGGTCGATGCGGCTGGCGGTCCACTTCACCTGGTCGCTCTTGCGGTCGCGAATCTCGTAGAGATTGTTGCCCGCCGGCTTCCAGGTGTTGCCCATGTCGGTCAGGTTGACGAAGAAGTCGTTGGTCAGCTGACCCTCACGGTCGGTGAACACGCCGTGCTTGCTGCCGCCGTGGTTGGTGCCGAGCATGCGCATGCCGCCGACCAGCACGGTCATCTCCGGGGCGGTCAGCCCCATCAGCTGGGCGCGGTCGAGCAGCATCTCCTCCGGCTTGACCACGTAGTCCTTCTTCTGCCAGTTGCGGAAGCCATCCGCCAGCGGCTCCAGGTACTCGAACGAGGGGGCGTCCGTCATCTCGTCGCTGGCGTCGCCGCGACCGGGCGCGAAGGGCACCAGGATATCGTGGCCGGCGGCCTTCGCCGCCTGCTCGATGCCCACGCTTCCCCCGAGCACGATCACGTCGGCCACGCTGGCGCCGCTGTCGGCGGCGATCTTCTCGTAGACCTTGAGCACCCTGGCCAGGCGATCCGGCTCGTTGCCTTCCCAGTCCTTCTGCGGGGCCAGGCGAATGCGTGCGCCGTTGGCGCCGCCGCGCATGTCGGAGCCGCGGAAGGTACGGGCGCTGTCCCAGGCGGTGCTGACCATCTCGCCGATGGACAGACCGCTCCCGGCGATCTGCTTCTTGACCGTCTCGACGGAGTAGTTGGTGTTACCGGCCGGCACCGGATCCTGCCAGATCAGGTCCTCGTCCGGCACTTCCGGGCCGATGTAGCGCGACTTCGGCCCCATGTCGCGGTGGGTCAGCTTGAACCAGGCACGGGCGAAGCAGTCCTTGAAGTATTCCGGATCCTTCATGAACTTCTCGCAGATGGCCCGGTAGGTCGGGTCCATCTTCATCGCCATGTCCGCATCGGTCATCATCGGGTTGTGGCGAGTGGACATGTCGGTGGCGTCGACCGGCTTGTCCTCCTCCCTGATGTCGACGGGCTCCCACTGGTTGGCGCCGGCAGGGCTCTTCTTGAGCTCCCACTCATGGCCGAACAGCATGTCGAAGTAGCCCATGTCGAACTCGAGGGGATTCTTGGTCCAGGCCCCTTCCAGGCCGGAGGTGACGGCGTTGGCGGCCTTGCCCTGCAGGTTGGGGTTGAGCCAGCCGAAGCCCTGGGCCTCGACGTCGGCGGCCTCCGGCTCCGGCCCAAGGGCCTCGGCATCGCCGTTGCCGTGGGTCTTGCCGACCGTATGGCCCCCGGCGGTCAGCGCCGCGGTTTCCTCGTCGTCCATCGCCATGCGGGCGAAGGTCTCGCGGACTTGCTCGGCGCTCTTGAGCGGGTCCGGGTTGCCGTTGACTCCCTCGGGGTTGACGTAGATCAGGCCCATCTGCACCGCGGCCAGCGGGTTCTCCATGGTGTCGGGCTTCTCGACGTTGCCGTAGCGCTCGTCGGACGGTGCCAGCCACTCCTTCTCGGCTCCCCAGTAGATGTCCTTCTCGGGATGCCAGATGTCCTCGCGACCGAAGGAAAAGCCGAAGGTCTTGAAGCCCATGGACTCGTAGGCGACGTTGCCGGCCAGGATGAAGAGGTCGGCCCAGCTGACCTTGTTGCCGTACTTCTTCTTGATCGGCCACAGCAGGCGCCGCGCCTTGTCGAGGTTGCCGTTGTCCGGCCAGCTGTTGATGGGAGCGAAACGCTGGTTGCCGGTGCCGCCGCCGCCACGGCCGTCGGCGATGCGGTAGGTGCCGGCCGCATGCCAGGCCATGCGGATCATCAGGCCGCCGTAGTGGCCCCAGTCGGCCGGCCACCACTCCTGGCTCTCGGTCATCAGGGCGTGCATGTCCTTCTTGAGCGCATCGAAGTCGAGCTTCTTGACCTCCTCGCGATAGTCGAAGTCCTCGCCCATCGGGTCGGTCTTGCGATCGTGCTGATGAAGGATGTCCAGGTTCAGGGACTCCGGCCACCAGTCGGTGTTGGAATGACCGCTGGCGGTCTGGCCTCCGTGCATCACCGGACACTTGCCGGCGTTCTGCTGATCACCCATATCGCTCTCCAATCTGGCTGCGTTGATTGAACTGCTACCTGTGTATAGACGATGGCAGTCCTGCGGGACAATGAGCCGGTCAACCATTGGTCTGCCGGCGGCCTGACGGCCGGGACTCCTTGCCCTGTGACTTCAACTTACGCCCCGGCGGTCCATAAGCTCAATGTGACATTGCCGACCATGTCGATAGCGAATCTTTATCGTGCCACCCATGCCCGGGCTGTTTCGCCTGACAATGGCACTCGGGCCAGGCCGGTGGGCACCAGCAGGCCGCACGGGTTCGCCCTTCGGCAAGCCGCCGAAAGCTCGAGCCGGAAGCCTCCGTTCGTGCGGGCTGGCACAAATGCCCCGGACCTGGCATATCCCCCTCTCCTGTTTGGTTCCCCGGCGCGCGATGCTGATCCTGACGCAACGGCAGTACGGGAAAACCTGAAGAGGAGGAGGCGAGATGAAGACGAAGACGCCATGGCAGGAACGGACAGTCGACCAGGCCCCTGGGATGCGCCTGCCCCCGTCGGGCTCGGGGAGGGCATCGCTGGCCGCCAGCATCGCCCTGGTCCTGGCGAGCGGTCCCACCCTGGCAGCGGACGCTGCCGAGGCGGGTGACGATGCACCACGCGAGCGGTTCCTCTACGTGGTCGCCACCAATGGCGACGACGAGGCGCGCCCGGACATGCTCGCCATCGTCGGTGCCGACCCCGAGAAGCCGGATCGCTACGGCGAGATCCTGGCCACCCGGATGCTCCCCGAGGCAGGCGACAACGTCCATCACTGGGGCTACTCGCTGGACCAGCAGCGGCTGCTCATCCCGGGGCTTTTCTCCGACCGCTTCTACGTGTTCGATATCGCCGAGGACCCGTTGAAGCCCGAGCGTATCCACCAGGAGGATGGCCTGCGTGAGGAGAGCGGCTATATTGCCCCGCACACGGTGAGCCCGCTGACCGGCGGGGTCGCGCTGGTCTCGATGCTCGGCGCGGATACCTCCAGCACCGGCCCCGGCGGCCTGGTGCTGATCGACGACGAGACGGCCGAGTTCGTTCGCCACTTCGGCCCGGGGCCCGACCGGGCGCCGAACCAGGGCGGCCCCGAGTACATGTATGACATCGCCCTCAAGGAAGGGCTCAATCGTATGGTCACCACCACCTGGGGCTATCCGGGAGACGTGCTGCAGCCCCCCTATTCACCGAATGGCGACACGGTCAGCGTCTGGGACGTGGAGAAGGAGGAGGTGATCCAGGTCGTGAACCTGGGCGAGGACACTGGCGCCACGGAGGCGGACTGGTTTCATGCGCCTGACTCGCGCTACGGCTATACCGTGGGCACTTCCGGAGGCGCCTGGCTGTGGGAGGACGAGGACGGCAACGGCCGGCTGGACTTCCACCGGGTGCTGAGCGATCTCGCACTGCCCTGCGACATGACGCTCTCGCCCGACGACCGCTACCTCTACATCGCCAACTGGTTCGGTGACAACGTGCAGCAGTACGACATCCGTGAGCCCTACCAGCCGGAGCTGGTCGGGGAGGCCGAGGTGCCTCACCCGTGCATGATGCGCCTGAGCCCCGACGGCGAGCGGCTCTACGTCACCAACGCGGTGCTGAGTACGCTGGATGCGGATCCCGAGTTTGGCCCCCGCAACGACGCCTACGGCATCTACCTGCTCGAGGTGGACACCGCCGGGGGCGGGCTGTCGCACGTGACCGGGGATGGCAGCGCCTGGGCGGACTTCTCGCGCGTGCAGACCCAGGACGCTACCCGGCCCATGGGCCCGCACATGATGCTGTTCGATCCCGGGATCGCGATCGAGGCCGGGCATCACTGAATCCGGCCACTCCGCCCGGAGGGTGCGAGGCGCGGGCCCGGCGCCTCCCACTCTCCGTTCCCCGGGCCCTGCCGGTTGATCATGGTTCGCCTGGTACGCTGAACTTGCGCCGGTGGGCGCCGGGGGTGACCCCGACCCGGCGCTTGAACAGGCGGCGGAAGAAGGTCGGATCCTCGTAACCCACGCTCCAGGCGATCTCGTCGATCGGTTGTCGGGTCCGCTCGAGCAGGCGCTTCGCCTCGTCTACACGCATGGCCTGGACGTAGTGGATCGGCGTATAGCCGGTCGCCTTCAGGAAGCGGCGCTTGAAGCTGCGCTCCGAGGTGTCGCTGCAGGCGGCCATCCGTTCTACCGGTGAGTGGCATGCCAGGTGTCGGGCAATCCAGTGCTGGGCATGCTCGACCGCCGCATCACCATGGTCGAGGCGCGGGATGAAGACGGCATGGGCCTCCATGCTGTCGCCATGCAGGTCGAAGGCGAAGAACCTGGCCACGGCCTGAGCCACTGCCGTGCCCAGGTGGCATGCGATGAGGTAGAGCGCCAGGTCATGCCAGGACGAGGAAGCACCCGACATCACGATCTCGTGGCGCTCGCCCTCGACGATCAACGCCTTGTCCAGCTGCAGGGTGACGTGCGGGAAGTGGCGGCGGAAGGTGTCGGCATAGGCCCAGTGCGTGGTGGCAGTGCGACCGTCCAGCAGGCCCGTCTCGGCCAGCAGCAGGGAACCGGAGCAGGCCGAGCAGAGCTCAGCCCCGGCCTCGTGCATGGCAAGCAGCCAGCCCACCAGCTCCGGGTGCCGCCCGGTGTGCCATTCGCCGTCGGTGACCATCAGCGAGGGCAGCAGCACCAGGTCGGTGTGCGTCACGTCACGCAGGGGCCGCGGCGATGCCAGGGCCACACCGCCGCTCAGGACCCGGGGCGCATGTCCCGGCGCCACGATGTCCACGCAGAAGGGCGGATGCCGGGGCAGGGCCTCGTCGAACCAGCCCAGGGCCTTGAAGCAGCCGAAGACATCGAGCAGGCCGGCCAGGGTGCCGAGGATGATGTCCGGTGCGGCGACCAGGCTGACATGCTTGGTTGAAGAGGACGCGTCCATATCGAAAACGTGGCAGTTTCGCCCCCGTTTCGCCACTGCCCGGCGCGTGTTCCGACGCCTGGAGGCGTGGCCTCAGTAGGGGCCGACCTCGGGGACCACCATCGTCTTCGCTTCGCCCATCAGGAAGGCGCGATTGGTCTCCAGCGCCTCGCGCAGGAAGTCCCACAGCAGGCGTACCCGGGCCAGGCGGCGCTGCTCCTGGCGGGCGGTGATCCAGAACTGGCGGTCGATCGCCACCTCGTCCGCCAGCACGTTCACCAGCGACGCCGAGGCGCTGGCCATGAAGCAGGGCAGCACGGCGAGGCCCGCCCCGTGCAGGCAGGCGGCGTGCTGGGTGGTGACGCTGGTGCTGCGCATGGCGAAGTGCGGCCCGGGGTGGCCCACCACGGCGGGGTCGAGCAGCGGCTCCAGGTAGCTGAGCTGCTCGCTGAAGATCAGGTCGTCGACGTAGCCCACCAGGCGGTGCTTGCCCAGCTCGGCGAGGCGCTGCGGCCTGCCGTGGCGGGCCAGGTAGCCCTCGCTGCCGTAGAGGCGCAGCCGGTAGTCGCAGAGCCGCGAGATCACCAGGCCCGGGCTCACCGGGCGCTCCACGGTGATGGCCAGGTCCGCCTCATGGCGGCTCAGGTTGACCACCCGGGGCAGGGCGAGCAGGTCCAGGGTGACACCCGGATGGCGCTCGCAGAAGGCCGAGAGCAGCGGGGCGATCACCCAGGTGCCGAAGCCCTCGGTCACCCCCAGGCGGATCTGGCCGCTGATCTGGTGGTTCTTGTCGGTGAGGCTCTCGCCGGCCTCGAAGGCGTGGCGGGCCATCTCCTCGGCATGGGCGAGCAGCTGCTGGCCGGCCTCGGTGAGGTGGTAGCCGTGGGTGCTGCGCTCGAACAGCTGGGTGTTGAGCGCCTGCTCGAAGCGCCGGGTGCGCCGCGACAGGGTGGAGTGGTCGAGCCCCAGCCGGCGCGCGGCGTCGGTGAGCCGCTCGCTGCGCGCCACCTCGAGGAAGATCTGGATGTCCTGCCAGTCGAGCATGGAGGCCCTCGTTGGTCGCGGGTCGTGCCCGGGTTCTTGTGACCGGTTGTTGTGCATAGGTGCACAAACAATGTGCCCGAGTGCCCGTTGTCACGCCATCCGACGTCTGTATAGACTCGATGTCACCACGTTTCGTGTATACATACACACAAAGTCTAATGCCCCGGCCCGCCAGCGCGGCGCCGCACGATGGCCGACCACAACGACAAGCCAGGTCGCGGTCGGGGCAGGAACAGCCCAGAGGAGCATGCCACCATGTCCGTTCGCGAGATTCCCATGTACATCGACGGCCAGCCCGTCCAGTCCCAGAGCCAGGAGTGGCGCGACGTGGTCAACCCGGCCACCCAGGAAGTGGTGGCCCGGGTGCCGTTCTGCACCGCCGAGGAGGTAGAGACGGCCGTGGCCAGCGCCAAGGAGGCCTTCAAGACCTGGCGCAAGGTGCCGCTGGCCAAGCGCATGCGCATCATGCTCAAGCTGCAGGCGCTGATCCGCGACAACACCGACGAGCTGGCCGCGCTGATCACCGAGGAGCACGGCAAGACCCTGCCCGACGCCGCCGGCGAGGTGGGCCGCGGCCTCGAGGTGGTGGAGCACGCCTGCTCGATCACCAGCCTCCAGCTGGGTGAGCTGGCCGAGAACGCCGCCAGCGAGGTGGACGTCTACACCCTCAACCAGCCGCTGGGCGTGGGCGCCGGCATCACCGCCTTCAACTTCCCGATCATGCTGCCCTGCTTCATGTTCCCGCTGGCCATCGCCACCGGCAACACCTTCGTGCTCAAGCCCTCCGAGCAGGACCCGAGCTCCACCATGCGCCTGGTCGAGCTGGCCCACGAGGCGGGCATCCCGGCCGGGGTGCTCAACGTGGTCCACGGCGGCCCGGACGTGGCCAACCAGATCGCCGACCATAGCGACATCAAGGCGCTCTCCTTCATCGGCTCCACCCACGTGGGCTCGCTGCTCTACAACCGCGCCGCGGCCGCCGGCAAGCGCATGCAGTCGATGATGGGCGCCAAGAACCACTGCGTGATCATGCCCGACGCCAACCGCAGCCAGGCGATCAACAACCTGCTGGGTTCCGCCTATGGTGCCGCCGGTCAGCGCTGCATGGCCAACTCCGTGGTGGTGCTGGTGGGCGAGGCCCGCGCGTGGCTGGACGACATCGTCGAGGGCACCCGCAGCATGAAGGTGGGCCCCGGCACCCAGACCGACGCCGACCTCGGCCCGCTGGTCTCCCCCCAGGCCAAGGAGCGCGTGGAGCGGCTGATCACCGCCGGCGAGAAGGAGGGCGCGAAGCTGCTGGTGGACGGCCGCGGCTGCCAGGTGGAGGGCTACCCGAACGGCAACTTCGTCGGCCCGACCCTGTTCGCCGACGTGACTCCCGAGATGACCATCTATCGCGAGGAGGTCTTCGGCCCGGTGCTCTGCGTGGTGAGCGTCGACACCCTGGATGAGGCGATCGCCTTCATCAACGCCAACCCCAACGGCAACGGCACTTCCATCTTCACCAACTCCGGCTGGGTGGCGCGCCGCTTCGAGACCGACATCGACGTCGGCCAGGTGGGCATCAACGTGCCGATTCCGGTGCCGGTGGCCTACTTCAGCTTCACCGGCTCTCGCGGCTCCAAGCTCGGTGACCTGGGCCCCAACGGCAAGCAGGCCATCGCCTTCTGGACCCAGACCAAGACCGTGACCGCGCGCTGGTTCGAGCCGGAGAACGTCTCCAGCGGCATCAACAGCACCATCTCGCTGAGCTGATCCCGGCCCGCTGCGAGGCTGTCGGCGGCCCCGTCTCGAGAGAGGCGGGGCCGTACTTTTTTGTGGGAGCGCAATTTATTGCGCGATAGCAGTGATCTGAGCCGGTTATGACTACCTCTCAGCCTGTGGGCACTCGGGTTTCCGGCGGTTCGACGCCTCGACGAATGATGTTGCAGGCGCCCAGCGCCTGTCGGTTACTGCTACCCTGGACGGCATCGACAGGGCAGGGAAGATACACCATGGAACGGTTACCGGAAGGGCTCTACGAGCGGCTGCTCGATGAAGAACTAATGGCGCAGTTGGAAGCGCACCCAGAGCTTAAGCCGGTGCTTCGCTCTCTCGATGATGAGACCGCGCCCCATGCCTACTCCCAGTTTGTCGGCCAACTGCTTCACCGTGCTCTACGGATCGTGGACGCCCAGCAGCGGCTTCCTCTCCTGAACCGCATTATAGAGCTGGTGTCAGCCACCGACGGCCTCGACTATCTGACTCGCAAACGGCTGCTCAGCGCCGACAAGCCGATTCTTACTGAGATCGGGCATAGCCGCGAGCCGTTACCCCGCCCGAATACCCCGCTTTCTACGAGTGCACTACTCACCGGCTTGGGACATGACCCGCCATTGGAGCATGAGCTGCGGGCCGAGATGGCGACGGCAGATAGCGTCGATGTCCTGATCTCGTTCATTAAGTGGTCCGGTCTGCGGCTTTTGATGCCCGCCTTCGAGCGCTTGGCCGAGAGAGGCGTGCCAGTTCGCCTGATCTCCACCAGCTATATGGGCGCGAGCGACCCTACGGCATTGGAGTGGCTGACCCAACAGCCCAATGTCAGCGTGCGCGTCTCCTACGATACCGGTGGTACCCGCCTTCACGCCAAGGCCTACCATTTCTGGCGGAATAGTGGCTTTTCCACCGCCTATATTGGCTCGGCGAACATGTCCCACTCGGCAATGACCCAAGGTCTGGAATGGACCGTCAAGGTCACCGCTCAGGACATGTCACATATCCTCGAACGTTTCGAGGCGGAGTTCTCGGCCTATTGGGAGAGCGATGAGTTCGAGCCCTACACTCAGGCGGACTTTATCCGCTTTCGACAAGCGATCGCGGCGCACAAGGATCGTGACCGCCGAGGGATGACCTTCTTCGCCGAGATTACGCCGCGGCCGTTCCAACTACGAATCCTGGAAGCGATCGATGCCGCGCGTCAGCGCGGTTCCTACCGCAATTTGGTCGTGGCGGCCACCGGTACCGGAAAGACCGTGATCTCATCACTGGACTATCGACGGATCTGTGAGCGCGAGGGTCGTCAGGTACCGCTGCTGTTCGTCGCCCATCGCAAGGAGATCTTGGAGCAGGCCCAGGCCTGCTACCGCACCGTGCTTCGTGATCAGAACTTCGGCGAACTCTGGGTGGGCGGGCATTCGCCGACGGAGCACCGTCACCTGTTTGCCTCGGTGCAAACGCTGAATGGACAACGGCCTTGGGAATCCCTTGGAACAGACCACTTTCACTATGTGGTGATTGATGAGGCGCATCATGAGACTGCTAGCAGCTATCGGGCGCTACTCGAGGAGCTAAAACCTGCCGTGTTGCTGGGGCTGACGGCCACGCCCGAGCGCATGGACGGCACCAGTATTCTTCCGGATTTCGATGGCGACTTCGCCGCGGAAATTCGCCTGCCCGAGGCGCTTGAAGAAAAGCTGCTGTGTCCCTTCCACTACTTCGGGGTCAGCGATAGCGTAGACCTCAGCGACGACAGCCTGTGGCGCAATGGACGCTATGATGCCCGCCAGATTGAGAATCTACTGACCGGCGATGATTTTCGTGCTCGACAACGGGTGGATACCGTCCGACAGGCACTTGAGCGTTACCAGCCTGACCTGACCGGCGTGCGGGCGGTGGGATTCTGTGTCGGGGTGCGCCATGCCGAGTATATGGCTGAGTGCTTCAACAGGTTGGGCGATGACTATCGGGCCGCCGTTCTAGTCGGTGACACTCCGGCAGAGATTCGCGCTGAGCGGCTTCGTGAGTTCCGCGAGGGCAGCTTACCGTTTCTGTTTACTGTCGATGTGCTAAGTGAAGGGGTGGATGTTCCGGATATCAACTTGGTGATGTTTCTACGCCCCACCGAGAGCCTGACGGTATTTCTGCAGCAGCTGGGGCGCGGACTGCGTCACGCGCCAGGTAAGGAGTGTCTGACTGTCTTGGACTTTGTGGGCCAAACTCACCGGCGTTATCGGTTGGATACCAAGTTCACTGCATTGCTTTCCGGCCAGCGGCAGCGACTTGACCGAGAGGTAGAGGCCGAGTTCCCCAGCCTGCCCCCTGGCTGCAGTATTCAGCTTGAACGGGTCGCTCGGGAGCGAGTTCTAAGCAAGATTCGCGCGGTGCTCAGTGACTTAAATCAGTTTATCCCCGAGACCCTGCGCACTTGGCCGGAGGAAGTAGGGCAGCCACTGACGTTTGGGCGTTTCCTGGAGGTGACGGGACTGTCACCGGTACAGGTGCTGTCGCGCAGGAGTTGGTCGGAGTGGAAGGCGATAGCCGACCGCAACCCACTCCCTGCCGACCCGGACCTCGATCAGGCCCGCAAGGCGCTACCGCGTATCGCTTTGCGTAGCGATCCAGTGCTCTTGAGAGCCCTCGAGGACATTGGCGGTCAAGACGGGACGGTTCAGGAGGCGTTGGGTCGCTACGACGTGGCTCAGCAAACGGCGTTGCACTATCTGCTGTGGGCCCGGAAGGGCGGGCTGGTCGGCGTGGATAGTCTCGAGCAGTCGCTGCAGAAGTGGCGCGCTAACCCCAGTGTGGCGGCCGATGCCGTGGAGATTGCCGCCTGGCGGCGTGGCCATCTGCGAGTACCGCTGCAACCCCTGAATGATTTGCCGTTCGACTGCGGGCTACTACTGCATGGTGTTTATGGCACCGCCGAAATTAAGGCGGCTCTGGGATTGGCCAGCCTTGAGAAACCGGGCGCCACCGGGGTGGGCGTCATCCACGCCAAGGACATTCGTGCCTATATCCACTTGGTCACCTTCCAGAAGGACGAGGGAGACTTCTCTCCTACCACGCGTTATCGCGACTATCCCATCAGCCGAAGACTGTTGCACTGGGAGAGCCAGTCAACCGTCACTCAGGAGAGCCCGACGGGGCAGAACTATCTCCATTTCGAAGAGCGTGGCTATACGATCCTCTTCTTCGCTCGCCTGACCAAGCGGATCGAGGGAGAGACGGCACCGTTTATCTTCTTGGGACCGGCCAAGGCGCTGAAAGGCTATCAAGGAGATCGTCCCATCGCCATGACCTGGGAACTGGAGTATCCGATGCCCGCGGAGCTATTCGAGGATGCGAGGCCGGCATAGCGACAGGGTAGCCAAAGCGGAATACCGGAGGAGGTTCGACCTTTGCCGGCATGTTGACGTTGACGTTAACTGATAACTTGGTGGCATTGCCAACAACCACAACGCCTGGAGCCTCCATGTCCGCGCCGATCAGCCGCTTCTCCGTCCCCGAATCGATCCACGACCTGCCCGATGATGTCCGCGATGCCATGCTGACGGTACAGGAGAAAGCCGGCTTCGTGCCCAATGTTTTCCTGATGCTGGCTCACCGACCGGCCGAGTTTCGCGCCTTCTTCGCCTACCACGATGCCCTGATGGAGCGCGAGTCCGACACGCTCACCAAGGCGGAGAAGGAGATGATCGTGGTGGCCACCAGCGCCCGCAACCGCTGCCTCTACTGCGTGGTGGCCCACGGCGCCCTGGTGCGGATCTACAGCAAGGACCCGCTGCTCGCCGACCAGGTGGCGATCAATCATCGCACCGCGCCGATCAGCGAGCGCCATCGCACTATGCTGGACTTCGCCCTCTACTGCGGCCTGGAGGTGGGAGAGCTCACCGACGAGTGGGAGGCCCGCCTGAAAACGGCCGGGTTCACCCACGATGATATCTGGGACATCGGCGCCATCGCCGCCTTCTTCGGCCTCTCCAACCGTCTGGTCACCCTGACCGGCACACCTCCGAACGAGGAGTTCTACCTGATGGGGAGGGTGCCGCGGGAGAAGTGATGAATACCGCCAGTTAGGTTAGGATTGACTTTGACCTACCAAGTGGTAGGTCCCACAATCCATTCACTTGTCGCCAGGGGAGTCTCGACGCCGAGAGTGTCGGCCGGGGCTGAGAGAGCGCATGGCGCTGACCCTGGAACCTGATCCGGTTCATACCGGCGGAGGAAGTGCGACATGCCCTACCTGACGTCTGCCGTGCTCGGCGCGGCGCTGCTCTGCTTTGCCTTCCTGGGCCTCAGGGCCCGCCGGGCCGATGGCCCCCTCGACGACTATGTTACCGCGCGCAACTCCCAGGGGGCCCAGTCGCTGGGCCTCTCCTTCCTGGCCTCCGGGATGGGGGCCTGGATCCTCTTCGCGCCCCCCGAGATCGGGGCCTTCGTCGGCCCGATGGCGCTGGCCGGCTATGCCATCGGCTCGGCGCTGCCGTTCATCGTGCTCGGGCTCTACGGCCCGGCGATCCGCCGCCACCTGCCCGAGGGGCGCAGCATCGGCGAGTTCGCCGAGGCCTGCTATGGCGTCGGGGTGCGGCGCTGGGTGTCGCTGGTCTCAGTCCTCTACATGGCCTGCTTCCTGGCCGCGGAGTTGACGGCCATCGGTGCCATCACCGCACTGCTCTCCGACGTGCCGCCGGCGCTGGTGGTGATCGGCGTGGCGGTCTCCACGCTGCTCTACACGGCGGTGGGCGGCCTGCGGGCGAGCCTCGCCACCGACCGCTGGCAGGCCTGGCTGCTGATCGCGCTGCTGGCCCTGGTCGGTGGCGTGGCGCTGATGCGCCTGCCCGAGATGCCGGTGGACGCCGCGCTGCCGTCGATCCCCGCCGGCAGCGCGCTCGCCGTGGCGCTGACCCTGGTGATCGCGGTGACCGCGGCCAACCTCTTCCACCAGGGCTACTGGCAGCGGGTGTGGGCGGCGCGCGACGATCGCGCCCTGGGCCGCGGGGCCTGGCTGGGCGGCGGCGTCACCGTGCTGGTGGTGATGGCGGTGGGCGGCCTCGGCATGCTGGCCGCCATGGCCGGCGTGGCGCTGGGCGAGCCGCCGATCCCCTTCTTCGCGCTGCTCGCGGAGGCGCCGGGCTGGCTGGCCCTGCCGGCGCTGGTGCTGGCGGTCACCCTGGTCGCCTCCAGCGTGGATACCCTTCAGAACGGCCTCGCCTCGCTGGTGGTGGCGGGCTCCGGTCGGCGCGGGCTCTCCATCGGCGCGGCACGGATGGTCACGGTGGCGCTGATGGTGCCGGTGGTGGTCGTGGCGCTGCAGGGGCTCTCGGTGCTGCGGCTGTTCCTGATCGCCGACCTGCTCTGTGCGGCTATCGTGGTGCCGGTGCTGCTGGGGCTCTGGTCGCGGATGAGCGCCACGGCCGCGGTGGCCGGCGGCGTGGCGGGCATGCTCGGCGCCATCCTGCCGGGCTGGGTCGCCCAGGGCAGCCCCGCGGCGGGCGTGCTGGCGGCGAGTTTCCCCGGCAGCATCCCGACCCTGCCGCCGTTCCTGGGCGCGCTTCTCGCCTCCACCCTGGTCAGCCTGCTGATCGCGTGGCTCCGGCCGGCGGGGAAGGCGCGTCCGGCTTGAGACGTTGCCAGTTCGGCGGAGGGCGGCCACGCTGAGGGGGTCCATCCGTGTTCGCGAGGAATCGCGCCATGCAGGTCTGCTCACCGGTGCGCCCCGGGGTGCTTCTCCTGCTCGGGCTGCTGGCGGGCTGTGCTGCCAGTCCCGACTGGCGCTCGGATGTTGTCGACCGCGACCCGCGGGACGCCCGCTGCCTGGAGCGGCTGGCCGCCTTCGATGCGGCGGTGGCAGAGGCCGGGGTGACCGATGCCGGGGCGGCCCGGGTGGCCGGCTTCCCCTACCTGCGTACCGACCGTCTGCTCGCGAGCCTGGGTGACGAACTGGACACCGACGCGGCCTTCGCCGACTGGGTGACCCGGATGCGCGGGCTGGATGCCGAGGCGCGCGCCATCGAGGCCGCTAACCTGCCGGCTGCCGGACGGGACCCACTCCCGACCGGCGCCGAGCCGACCGAGGCCGTCCATGCCTGCGCAGAGCGCCTGATGCAGCGTGAGCTGCTGGCCGGGGTGGGAAGCGGGCCGGCCCGCGAGCGGTTGCGGGCGGCGGTCGAGGCTCCCGACCACTACCGGACCTGGCGCCGGGCGCTGGGGCTCTATCCCCTGACCCGCCTCGGCCTGGCCATCGGCTACAACCGCTGGAAGGCAGGCCACCTGGACACCTTCGAGGCCTCCTTCGCGACGATGCCGGCCGAGGCTCCCCTGGTCCGCTATGCGCCGCCCAGCGGCCAGCCTCGGGATGCCGACGCCGCCGCTCGGTGGCTTCGCGAGGCGCCGCGCAGCCCGCTCGGCTTCGTCGAGCTCGAGCGCGAGGCGCTGCTGCGCCTGGCGGCGTACCATGCCCCGGTGTTTCTCGTCGAGACCCGGAGTCACGACGACCGTTTCGGCGCCCCTTACTGGTTCGCCGGCCCCGAAGGACCGCTACCGCGGGTGGACACCACCCGTCCGGTGGCCGACGTGCGGCTGAGCCATACCCGCTTCGAGGGCGAGCTGTTGCCGCAGCTGGTCTATACCCTGTGGTTCCCGGCTCGCTCCAGGCAGGGCGCGCTGGACCTGCTCGGCGGGCGCCTCGACGGCCTGGTGTGGCGGGTCACCCTCGACGAGCGGGGGCGGCCGTTGATCCACGACAGCATCCATCCCTGTGGCTGCTACCACCTCTTCTTTCCCGTGCCGCCCCTCGAGCGTGTCGAGGTGGCCGCGGACGCGGACCTGCGCGAGGCGCCGCTGACGCCCAGCGAGGCACCACGCCTGGTGGCGGGACAGCGGCTGGCGGTGCGCCTCGCCGCGGTCAGCCATTATGTGGAGAACCTCGGCCTTGCGGATTCCCACATCGGCGTGGCCGAGACGCGCCGCTACGCGCTCAAGGCGGCGTCGGCGCCACCCGACCATGGCCGGCGCTCCCTGGCGCTGCCCGGTGGCGGACGCCGCAGCCTCTATGGCCCCGATGGCCTGGTGCCGCATACCGAGCGCCTCGAGCGCTTCCTGCTGTGGCCATCGGGCATCCTGAGCCCCGGCGCCATGCGTCAGTGGGGGACCCATGCCACGGTTTTCGTCGGCCGGCGCCACTTCGACGACCCCCGGCTGTTCGAGGCAGCCTTCGAGCGGCCGGCCTCCGCTCTCGCAGCGACACGCCAAGATGCCGTACCCTGACGACCACCCTCGGGGGGAACCCCCGACACCGCAAGAGGACGCCCGACCATGAGTGACACACCTGACGATCGCCGCCGCCGCCATTCCGCCGAGGTAGTGGACGGGGTCGGCAAGTCCGCCAGCCGCGCCATGCTGCGAGCGGTGGGCTTCACCGACGAGGACTTCGCCAAGCCCCAGGTGGGCATCGCCTCCACCTGGAGCAACCTCACGCCCTGCAACAGCCATATCGACGAGCTGGCCCGCCGGGCCAGCGACGGGGCCGACGGGGCCGGCGGCAAGGGGGTGATCTTCAACACCATCACCATCTCCGATGGCATCGCCAACGGCACCGAGGGCATGAAGTACTCGCTGGTGTCGCGGGAGGTGATCGCCGACTCCATCGAGACGGTGGCCGGCTGCGAGGGCTTCGACGGCCTGGTGGCCATCGGCGGCTGCGACAAGAACATGCCGGGCTGCCTGATGGGGCTGGCGCGGCTCGACCGGCCGAGCGTCTTCGTCTACGGCGGGACCATCCTGCCGGGCACCGGGCATACCGACATCGTCTCGGTGTTCGAGGCCATGGGCGCCTACAGCCGCGGCGACATGGACCTGATCGAGGTGAAGCAGATCGAGGAGACGGCCATCCCCGGCCCCGGCTCCTGCGGCGGCATGTACACCGCCAACACCATGGCCTCGGCCATCGAGGCGCTGGGCATGAGCCTGCCCGGCAGCTCGGCGCAGAATGCGGTGTCACGCGAGAAACGCGCCGACTGCGAGGCAGCCGGCGCGGCGGTGCTCGAGCTGCTCGAGCGCGACATCAAGCCCTCCGACATCATGACCCGCCAGGCCTTCGAGAACGCCATCACCGTGGTGATCGCCCTGGGTGGTTCCACCAACGCGGTGCTGCACCTGATCGCCATGGCCAGCACCATCGGGGTGGAGCTGTCGCTCGCCGACTTCACCGAGATCGGCCGGCGCGTGCCGGTGGTCGCCGACCTGCGCCCCAGCGGCCGCTACATGATGAGCGAGCTGGTGGCGATCGGCGGCATCCAGCCGCTGATGAAGACCCTGCTCGACGCCGGCCTGCTCAACGGCGATTGCCTGACGGTGACCGGTCGCACGCTGGCCGAGAACCTGGCCGATGTCGCCCCCTATCCCGATGACCAGCAGATCATCGCCCCGCTGGACCGCCCGGTGAAGGCCGAGAGCCACCTGCGCATCCTGCACGGCAACCTGGCGCCGGAAGGGGCGGTGGCCAAGATCACCGGCAAGGAGGGCACGCGCTTCTCCGGCTCGGCGCGGGTGTTCGGCTCCGAGGAGGAGGCCCAGGCACGCATCAACGACGGCACCGTGGTGGCCGGCGACGTGGTGGTGATCCGCTACGAGGGGCCCAGGGGCGGGCCCGGCATGCGCGAGATGCTCACCCCGACCTCGGCAATCATGGGCCGGGGGCTGGGCAGCGAGGTGGCGCTGATCACCGACGGGCGCTTCTCCGGCGGCAGCCACGGCTTCGTGGTGGGCCACGTGACGCCCGAGGCCTTCGACGGCGGCCCCCTGGCGCTGGTGGAGGATGGCGACCTGATCACCATCGACGCCGAGGTCGACACCATCGACGTCGACCTCTCCGACGAGGAACTGATCCGCCGCCGCGCCGCCTGGCGCCAGCCGGCGCCGCGCTACACGCGCGGGGTGCTGTCGAAGTACGCGCGCACGGTGAGCTCGGCCTCCACCGGGGCGGTGACCGACCTGCCGGAGTAGCCGGCAACCGCCTTCCCCCGCCTCCCGGCCGGCTGCCTGTATCGCCCGGCCGACGGGAGACGACCTGCTCCGCGGGCAAGTCATGCCTCCCCGCGGAGTCCCGTCCATCAGCGTGGTCATCCGCCCCGGTGACTCGCTGCTTTGCCCGGTGGCAAGGAGCTTCGTCATGTCTGCCCCGCCCTTGGCGTGCATTCCGAGACCGGCACCCTGAGGCAGGTGATCGTCTGCCGTCCCGGCCTGGCCCATCGGCGGCTGACGCCCTCCAACTGCGATGCCCTGCTGTTCGACGACGTCTTCTGGGTCAAGCAGGCCCAGAAGGATCATGACGTCTTTGCCGGAGTGATGCGGGCCAGGGGCGTGGAGGTGCTCGACGTCAATGACCTGCTGGCCGAGACCCTCGATATCAAGGAAGCCCGCGCCTGGGTGCTGGACCACCGGATCACCTGGAACCACATCGGGGTGGGCATGGTGTCGGAGCTGCGCGCCTGGCTAGACGAGCTGCCGAGCGAGGCCCTGGCCGGGTTCCTGATCGGCGGGCTGGGGGTGAGGGACCTGCCGTTCGAGCCGGTGGGGCTGTTCGGCAACCATCTGGGGCATTCCGGTTTCGTGCTGCCGCCCCTGCCCAACTTCCTGTTCACCCGCGACTGCAGCGCCTGGATTCATGGCGGCGTCACCCTCAATCCCATGCACTGGGCCGCCCGCCAGCCCGAAACCCTGGTGATGGCGGCCATCTATCGCTTTCACCCGGCCTTCGCCGGCCGGGTGAAGGTGCACTGGGGGGATCCCCTGGCCGACCACGGCCTCGCCACCCTCGAGGGCGGTGACATCATGCCGGTGGGGAACGGCACGGTCCTGGTGGGCATGGGCGAGCGCTCCTCGCCCCAGGCCATCGGCCAGCTGGCGAAGGCACTGTTCGACGATGACAGCGTGACCCGGGTAGTGGCCTGCCAGCTCCCGAGGTCCCGCTCGGCCATGCACCTGGATACCGTCTTCACCTTCTGTGGCGGCAACGTGGTGACCGCCTTCAAGGAGGTCGCTGAGGCGGTGGTCTGCTATGACCTGCGCCCCGGCGAGGGTGACAGGCCCCTGGCGTTCCAGCGGGACCCGCGCCACCTGTTCGATCTGGTCGCAGACGTCCTGGGCTATCCGGCGCTGGAGGTGGTCCCCACCGGCGGCGACAGCCCGGAAGAACGGGAGCGCGAGCAGTGGAACGACGGCAACAACGTGCTGGCGTTGAGCCCCGGTGTCGTCGTCGGCTATGACCGCAACGATGACACCAATGCGGCGCTGGAGGCGGCGGGTATCGAGGTGCTGGCCATCCCCGGCGCCGAGCTGGGCCGAGGCCGCGGCGGCGGGCGCTGCATGAGCTGCCCGACCCGACGTGATCCTGTCTGACAGGGGAGGGGAAGCATCATGGCATACGCTCTCGAGAGCCTTCAGCAGGATCCTCGTCGCGACCCGGGGAGGCTGACATGCTGGTAGTGGCGGCGTTGGGCGGCAATGCCCTCCTGAAGCGCGGGGAGCCGCTGACGGCAGCGGTGCAGCGGACGAACGTGCAGGTGGCGGTCCGCGCACTGGCCGACATCGTGCGTGCCGGGCACCGCCTGGTGATCACCCATGGCAACGGCCCCCAGGTGGGCCTGCTGGCGCTGCAGGCTGCCGCCTACCAGCCGGATGAGGCCTATCCGCTGGACCTGCTGGGGGCCGAGACGGAGGGCATGATCGGCTACATGATCGAGCAGGAGCTGGAGAACGCGCTCGACCATGATCGGCCGGTGGCCACCCTGCTGACCCAGGTGGTGGTGGATCCCCGGGATCCCGCCTTTGCCGCCCCCACCAAGTTCGTCGGGCCGATCTACGAACGGGCCGAGGCCGAGCGTCGGGCGTCGGCGGCCGGCTGGCGCATCGCACAGGACGGTGACAAGTGGCGTCGGGTCGTCCCCTCGCCGAGGCCGCTGGAGATTCCAGACCTGCGGGTATTGCAGCTGCTGCTCGCCCAGGGCGTGGTGGTGGTGTGCACCGGGGGCGGCGGGATACCGGTCCTGCGCCGGGACGATGGCAGCCTGATCGGCGTGGAGGCGGTGATCGACAAGGACGCCGCCAGCGCGCTGCTGGCTCGCCAGCTTGGCGCGGATGCCCTGCTGCTGCTGACCGATGTGGACGGGGTGTACCGGGATTACGGGACCGATGCCGCGGCACCGGTTCACGAACTGACGGTTGCCCAGGCCCGCGAGATGGACCTGCCTGCCGGTTCCATGGGGCCGAAGCTGGCGGCCGCCTGTGACTTTGCCGAAACCGGCGGTATCAGCGGCATCGGCCGGCTGGTCGATGCCGTCGCCATACTCGAGGGAAGGGCGGGCACGCGGGTGTCGGCCGACGCCTAGGACGCGATGCTGACGCAGCAGGAAGCTTGTTCGGGCGGTGGGTCGTACCCATGCCGCTCACCAGGAACGGCAGAATGTCTTCGCCATGCGGGATGTCATCATCGGCTTCGAGGCGCTGCGCAACACGCCACGCAGGAGCTGAACCCTGAAGCGCGCCGCTCAACGGGCGCAGGTGCGAAAGCCGGCCAGGGTGTCGTGGCGGTCCGGGGTGAAGAAGTTGCGGTAGCTGTTATGGGCCAGCCGCGAGCGGGTGGCCCAGGCGCCGCCGCGCAGCACGTAGCGCCCCTCCCGGAACCAGGGGGCCGAGTAGTCGCGGTAGAGCTCGGGCTCGAAACCCGGGAAGGGGGCGAAGGGCGAGGCCGTCCACTCCCAGACGTTGCCCAGCATCTGGCGACAGCCGAAGGCGCTGTCGCCCTCGGGCAGCGCCGCCACGTCAAGCCGGCCCAGGCGCCAGCCGTCCAGGTTGGCGCGGTCGGCAGCCGGCGGCGCGTCGCCCCAGGGGAAGCGTCGCTTGCCGGGGGCGAGCGAGCCCCCGTCCGGGGAGGGCGAACGGCTCGCGGCGACCTCCCATTCCGCCTCGCTCGGCAGGCGCCGGCCGGCCCAGCGGCACCAGGCCTCGGCCTCGTGCCAGCTGACGTGCACGACCGGCTGGTGGGGAGCCAGCGGCACCCAGCGGTCGAAGCACCGCTCCTCCCAGTGGCCATTGGCGTCACGGCGCCAGTAGATCGGCCCCTGCAGCGCCTGGTGCTCGCGCCACTGCCAGCCGGCCTCGCTCCACAGCTCGCGGCGCGCGTAGCCGCCGTCCTCGACGAACGCGGCGAACTCGCCATTGGTGACCGGCGCCCGGGCGATCGAGAAGGGCGCCACCTCGACCTCCAGGGGCGGCTTCTCGTTGTCGAAGCGGAAGGGCACGGCCTCGTCGGAGCCCAGCCGGTGGCGCCCGCCGGGGATGACGACGTCGCCGGGCAGCCCGCCGGCGGGGCCTTCTTCCGGGTGCTCTTCCGGAGCCTGGCCAGGAACGGGCGTGCCCAGGTCCGGGGCCGGGTCGCCGAGGGTCTGGCGGGTATAGAGGAAGGCCTCGCCGTGCATGTCCTCGTGCAGGGTGGTGAGCTGGTATACATAGCTCTGGGCGGCGCTGGCCTCGCCATCGGGCAGGCGCTCGAGCATCGCCTGCTGCACCCGCGACAGGTAATCCAGGGTCTGCTCGCGGGAGGGCAGCGGTAGCGCCCAACGGTCGTCGTGGGCGATGCTGCTGGAGTCGAACAGCCGGTCGGCGCCGGCGAGCTGGTAGTCGGGCAGGCCATGGAGGCCGCGCAGGGCGAAATGGTCGTGGAAGAAGCCCAGGTGGCCGAGCTCCCAGAGCGGCGGGTTGACGATTGCCAGGCGCGGGCCCAGCTCGCGGGCCTCGAGGGTATCGCGCATCAGTGCCAGGCTGCGCGTGCGGGCATCGACGAGCATCTCCGCCAGCTCATCGGCGCCCCGGGGTGGCGTCGGCGGTATGCCGAGTGTTGTGGATGGCATCTCGACCTCTTCAAGGAGACGGCATGGGATTGAAGGTAGCCCTGATCACCCCGGCGGGTCGAGGGTCACGCGCCGGCAACCGGGCCACGGCGACCCGCTGGGCGGGCCTGCTGCGAGCGCTGGGCTGCCGGGTGCGGGTCGCCGGTTCGGAGGAGGACACGGGCCGGTGGCACATCGCCGGCAAGCCGCCCGAGCTGGTGATGGCGCTGCACGCCTGGCGCAGCCATGCGGCCATCCTCGCCTGTCGCGAGGCCTTCCCGGGCTGCCCGCTGGTGGTGGTGCTGACGGGCACGGACGTCTATCGCTTCCAGCACAGCCATCCCGAGGCGTTCCAGGAGAGCCTGGCCGCCGCGGATGTCCTGGTTGGCCTGCATGACTGCCTGGCCGAGGACCTTCCCTCGCGTTTCCTGTCACGGTTGCAGGTCGTCCACCAGTCGGCACTCCCCCTGCCGCCGCGTGCCCCGCCGCCGGGCCGCCGGCACCTGGATGTGTTGGTGGCCGGCCACCTGCGCGAGGAGAAGGACCCGCTGCGTGCTGCCCTGGCGATGCGCGAGCTGCCGGCGGCGTCGCGCCTGAGGGTCATCCAGCTGGGCGGCGCCCTGGAGGATGCCTGGGCAAGGGCGGCGCGTGACGAGATGGCGGACAACCCCCGCTACCGCTGGCTGGGTAACCAGCCCCGCTGGCGGGTGCGCCAGTGGATGGCGAGGGCCCGGCTGATGGTGATCAGCTCGCGCATGGAAGGGGGCGCCAACGTGGTCAGCGAGGCCTGCGTGGCCGGCCTGCCGGTGGTGGCCTCCGACATCCCGGGCAACCGCGGCCTGCTGGGCGACGACTATGCCGGCTATTTCCCGGTGACCGATACCGCGGCGCTGCGCGACCTGCTGCGCCGCGCCGAGGTGGAGCCGGCCTTCGTCGACCGGCTGCGCCGCCAGGTGTTGTCGCGTGCGCCGCTGTTCCGGCCCGAGGCCGAGCGCGAGGGGCTGGCGCGGGTCATCGCCGCCTGTGGCCTGACCGCCTGATACCCTTTCTCCTTCGGCGCCCTCTCGGCACTCTAACGTCGGCCCTCAGCCCGTCAGGCGGATGGGCTCCAGCGCCTCGCCGGGTTCGAGGACCCGGCCGATGACGCTGGCCCGGGCATAGCCCAGCCCGCGCAGGGCTTCCAGGCAGGCCTCGGCGCGCTCGGCGGGCACGCTGGCCAGCAGGCCGCCGGCGGTCTGGGGGTCGAAGAGCAGCGGGTAGCGAGGGTGCTCGACCCAGTCGGCCTGGTCGCGGATGGCCCGGCGCAGGCGCACGTTGGCGGGCTGCAGGGAGCTCAGGATGCCGGCGGCGACGGTCTCCTCCGCGCCCTCGAGCAGCGGCAGGGCCGCCAGGTCGAGCTCGGCATCCACGCCCGAGGGGCGGGTCATCTCGACCAGGTGACCCAGCAGGCCGAAGCCGGTGAGATCGGTGCAGGCGGTGGCGCCATGTTCGCGCAGGCAGCTTGCCGCCTGCCGGCTGGACTGGCACATGCTCGCCAGGGCGGCATCGATCCAGCGCCCGCGGGCGCCGAGTCGGGCATGGGCGGCGAACAGGGTGCCGGTGCCGATGGGCTTGGTGAGGATCAGCGCCTGGCCGGGTCGCAGGCCGCCTTTCGTCAGGGCACTGTCACCGCCGGCATCGATCAGGCCATTGACGGCAAACCCCAGCGCCAGCTCGCTGCCCTCGCCGGTATGTCCGCCGACCAGGGCGCAGCCGGCCTCGTTGAGCACCTCCACGGCGCCGCGCATCATCTGATAGACGGTGTCCTCCACCTTGGCCTCGAGCCCCTGGGGCACCGTGGCCACGGCGGTGGCGGTCTGCGCCTCGGCGCCCATGGCGAAGATGTCGCCCAGGGCGTGGTTGGCGGCGACCTTGCCGAACACATAGGGGTCGTCGATGAAGGCGCGGAAGAAGTCGATGGTATGCACCATGTCCTTGCCCGGCGGTACCCGCACCACGGCGGCGTCGTCCGGGGCATGCAGGCCGACCCGCACCTCCTCGCGCACCACCGGCTCGAGGGTCGAGAGGGCCCGGGAGAGCACCGAGGCGCCCACCTTGGCCCCGCAGCCGCCGCAGCGCATGGCGATGGCCGAGATCGCCTGGCTGCGCTCCTCCTCGTCCAGCACCACCCGGCTGGCCCGGGGGGCGGACCTGCCGTTCTCGTCCATGGGCGGCAGGTCGTTGAAGCGGGCCATGAAGCGCCGGTCGATGCCGTCCTTCCAGCGCCACACCCAATCGCCGGCGAGGCAGAGCCCGCCCCGCGAGGCCACGGCGTGGCGGTCGCCGGTGCTGATCAGGGCCAGCCATCTCGCCTGGGGGTGGTAGGGCCTCAGGGGGCGGCCGATCACGGCGGCGCGCAGGTTGTCGGCCAGCGGTCGGCCCTGGCGCACGGCGAAGACCCCGGCCTTCTCGCGGGGATGGTTGACCTGGGTGGCGATGTCGCCGGCGGCGAAGATGCGCGGGTCCGACGGCGAGCGCAGGGTGTCGTCGACCTCGATGAAGCCGTCGTCGTCGAGGGCCAGCCGTGTGTCGCGCAGCCAGGCGGCGCCGCCGGCGTTGGTCACCCAGACGATCTCGTCGGCGGGGTGCCAGGTGCCGTCGGCGGCCTGCAGGCGGCCCGTCTCGACGCCAACGACCTCGGTGGCGGTGTGCACCTCGACGCCGCGGCGGGCCAGGGTGTCGCGGAACTGCGCCCGTACCCGGGCATTGTGGGTCGGCAGGATCTGCTCGCCGCGGGTGAAGAGCGCGAAGGAGAGCTCGGCCGGGTCGCGCCCCCGGGCGGCCAGTTCCCTGCCCAGCCGGTACTGCATGGCCAGCAGCAGTTCGACGCCGCCGGCGCCGCCGCCGACCACCGCCACGCGGGTCCGGCCAGCGTGCGCCTCGATGCGACGGAGCAGCGTCTGCCAGCGGTCGTTGAACTGGTGGATCGGCTTGACCGGGACGGCATGCTCGCCGGCGCCGCTGACCGCCTCCACGCGCGGCGTCGAGCCGATATTGATCGACATCCAGTCATAGGGCACCGGGGGGCGCGAGCGGCAGAGCACGGTCCGGGCAGCGTGGTCGATGCCGATCACCTCGTCGCTGAAGAAGCGTGCCCCGGCATATTCCGCCAGTCGGCGCAGGTCGATATGCACGTCGTCGTAGGTGTAATGCCCGGCGACGTAGCCCGGCAGCATGCCCGAGTAGGGGGTGTGGGTGTCACGGCAGATCAGGGTGAGCCTGACGCCCGGTTCGGGCTTCATGGCGAAGCGCTTCAGCACGCCCACGTGGGTGTGTCCGCCGCCGACCAGGACGATATCCCGTAACGCTTGTAACCCCTGGGGCTGCTGCGGTTGCTGCATGGTCAGGCTCGCTCTAGATTGGTGAGACATCGGCGTTGCCGCCTCAGTCTAAAGGTAAAACGATGGTACGACGCCATCGCGATGGCCGCGTGTTGTCGTCTCCTGCCACCCGAACCTTTTGCCCGGGAGGGACCTCGATGACCACTGCCGTGCAGTTCCATGACCAGCATCTCGACGAGGCGGGGCCCTCGTTTCGCGAGGAGGTGATCATCGGGCTTGGCCGCTCGCCCAGGGCCCTGTCGCCCAAGTATTTCTATGACGAGCGGGGCTCGCGGCTGTTCGAGTCGATCTGCGAGCAGCCCGAGTATTACCTGACCCGCACCGAGGAGGGCATCCTCTCTGCGGTCGCCGACGAGATCGCCGCGCTGGTCGGGCCGGAATCGCTGATGGTCGAGCTGGGCAGCGGCGCCAGTCGCAAGGTCAGGCTGCTGCTCGAGGCGATGCGTCCCCGCCGCTACCTGGGCATGGACATCTCGCGCGACTTCCTGCTGCAGAGTACCCGTCGCCTGGCGGCGGACTACCCCTGGCTGGAGGTGCATGCCGCCTGGGGGGATTTCTCACGCCGCCTCGAGCTGCCCCCGGGCGTCGAGGGCCGCCGGGTGGTGGCGTTCTTTCCCGGTTCGAGCATCGGCAACTTCACGCCGCGTGAGGCCGAGGCCTTCCTGGCCCGCCTGCGTCAGGCGATGCCGCCGGGCAGCGGGGTGCTGATCGGCGTTGACCTGGTCAAGGACCACGACATCCTGGAGGCGGCCTACAACGATGCCGCGGGTGTCACGGCCGACTTCAACCTGAACCTGCTGGAGCGCATGCGCCGCGAGTTGGGTGCCGCGGTCGAGGTGGATGCCTTCCGGCACCGGGCCTTCTTCAATGCGCCGGCATCGCGCATCGAGATGCACCTGGTAAGCCGGCGGCAGCAGGCCATCACCCTCGACGGACAGCACTTCGCCTTCGAGGAAGGCGAGACGCTGCATACCGAGAATTCCTGCAAGTACAGCGTGGCGGGGTTCCAGGCCCTGGCGGCGCGTGCCGGTTACCGGTCACGCGCCGTCTGGTGTGATGACGAGGCGCTGTTCAGCGTGCACTACCTCTCGAGCGACTAGCCGCTCGGCTGGCTGAACGGCGCTGCCCGTCAGGCCTCGACCCGGGTCACGCGGATCGGCAGGCCCTGACGCACGGCGGCGCCGCTGATGGGCTCCAGCCAGGTGCCGTCCACGCTGCGGGTAGGGTCCTTGAAGCCCAGGTCGTTGATGTTGATGCCGGCGCGCAGCCACTCGAGGTCGGGCTGGGACTCGCCGTCGATCACGTGGGGGGTGGCCCCCAGGTCGCGGTGGCCGTAGCCGTGCTCGATGCCCAGGGCTCCTGGCATCACGCCCTCGCCGACCAGCGCCAGTGCCACCACGCTGCCGCCGGGGCTCTCGATGCGGATGGTATCGCCGTGAGTGATGCCGAAGCGCTCGGCGTCCTGGCGGTGCATCATCACCGGGTTGTAGGGCTTGATCATGCGCAGCCGCTCGAGGCCGATGGCGTAGGAGTTCATCAGGTTCGACTTGAACGAGAACGCCAGCAGCGGCCACTCCTCCTCGGTGAACACCTCGCGCATGGCGCGGCCGTCGGCCAGCTTCGGCATGCCGTGGAAGGGCACGCCGCGGTTGGGCTCGCCGTTACGGGTGTCGATGCTGGTGCCGACCTGCTCGTTGTAGACGCACAGGGTGCGCTTCCAGGCGCTGGTGAGGTTCTCGCCCTTGAAGTGGTCCTTGAAGTCCTCGAAGCGCCCGCCCCGGGCGTAGAGGTAGGCCACCGGGCCGTGCTCCTCGGGCTTCAGGGTACGCTCGATGCGCGGCATCAGTGGCGCCAGGCCGGCGTGGGCGATATCGCTCTCGTCGGCGGCGGGCAGTGGCTCACCCTGCATGGCCACATTGGCGGCGGCGCGCAGGTAGAAGTCCTCCGCGCGGTGGAGCGGATGCAGCTTGCCCTCGGCGTCGGGGATCGCCTCGTCGCCGAAGCCGGCCAGGCCCAGGCGCTTGGCCACGGCGATGAAGAAGCTGTCCATGGAGACCGGCTCCCCTTCTTCGCTCTTCTGCTGGCGCGGCTCCACCACCGGCCAGCAGGCGGTGGTCATCTTGCCCAGGCTGCCCTTCCACGAGCCGGTGAAGCCCCACACCTCGTACATCACCGAGTCCGGCACGATGTAGTCGGCGTAGCGGTTGGTCTCGTTGAGGAAACCGTCGACGGCCACGAACAGACCCAGGCGCTTCGGGTCCTTGATCTTCTCGGCAATCAGCGCCTCCAGGCCCGCCTGTCCATAGATGGGGTTGGCCATGCAGCCGATCACCGCCTTGATCGGGTAGGGGTAGCCGTCCAGCGCCGAGGGCAGGTGCTCGGTGAGGGTGGGCGGCGCCAGCGAGCGCCAGGGAGCGCGGGCCGGGTAGGGGTTCTCGCCGGCGGCCACCTTGCGCTGGTACTCGGAGGACTTCTCGTAGGGGAAGCGCGAGCGGGAGAGGAACACGCCCTGTGGGCCGCGCTTGCCGGGGAAGTTGGCCAGGTCGTAGCGGGGGCCTTCGCCCACGCCGTTGAACTGGCCGCCGCCCACGGCGCTGCCGCCCTTGCGGTTGTGGTTGCCGGCCAGGACGTTGAGCATCTGCATGCCGAAGGCGGCGTAGAAGCCGTTGCCCGACATCATGCCGCCGTGGGAGTTGGCCACCGCGCGCCGGCCGTGGCGGGCGAAGCGCTCTGCCAGTTTGACGATGGTGGCCTCGGGGATCCCGCAGTGCCCGGCGTAGGTCGCCATTTCAAACTCGTTGGCGGCCTCGCGCAGCAGGGTCATGCTGCTCTTCACGCGCACGCTTTCGCCACTCCCTTCCTCAAGACCGGCGAGCTCCACCTCGCGGTCGACGAACAGCTCCGCGGCCATCACCGCGTCGCTCGCCACCAGCCCGTCGTCGGCCACCACCATGGGGAGGTCGTCGTCGCTGCCGGCCTCGGCCTGGCCCAGGTCGCTGGCGCGCAGGAAACGGCCGCGGCGCGGGTGACCCTCGGTATCGATCACCAGGTGGGTGGCGTTGGTGTGGGTCGCCTCACCGGCGGCCTCGGCGGCGGGCTGACCGGGCAGCGCCAGGAAATCCCTGGCATAGCCCTCGTTGTCGAGCAGCCACTGGATCATGCCCATGGCCAGGGCGCTGTCGCTGCCCGGGCGGATCGGCACCCAGCGGTTATGATCGGCGGCATGGGAGGCCGAGGCGTTGAGGCCCGGGTCGACCACCACGTAATCCAGGGTGCCGGCGGCGCGCGCCTGGGCGATCAGGCGGCCCTGGCGCTTGAAGGGGTTGCCGGCCTGGCTGGGGGCGGTGCCCACATAGAGGATGAAGCGGGCGTTCTGGATGTCCGGCTTTGTATGGGCGTTCTTGGCCAGGTCATCCATCACCGCGCCTGCGCCCATGCGATAGGCCAGGCCGCAGTAGGAGCCGTGATGGCCATAGTTGCGGGTGGCGAAGGCGTTCATGGTGAACCGCTTGAGCAGCGCAGAGCGGCCGTAGTCGGTGGCCTCCATCACCATCAGCTGGTTGGCCTTCGGGCCGAACTCGGGGTTCTCCGGGTCGATCAGGGTGTCGTGGTCATGGATGGCGCGCAGGCCGTCCACGTCGCCCTCGCCGAACAGGTCGCCCCCCTCGCAGATCTCCTCGATCAGCTGCTCGAAGGAGATCTTCTGCCACTCGCGACCGCCGCGCTCGCCCACCCGCTTGAGGCAGTGGGTGACGCGGAAGGGGCTGTCGATCTGCGCCATCATGGCGTTGCCGCGGGCACAGGCGGTGGAGCGGTTCTGCTGGCCCTGGTCGCCATGGGCGCTCAGCCCGCGCAGGGCCTCGACCACCGGGGTGCGCATGGGCAGGTGCTCGTCGGCGGAGAGCGGGTGGTAGGGGTTGCCGGAGACACGCAGCACCTGGTCGGTGTCGTTGTCGACGCGCACCCGCACGCCGCACTTGGTGGTGCAGCCGTAGCAGACGGTGAAGGCCACGCGCTGGTCCGGGTTGAGGGTCAGCTCGCCGCTCTCGGGGTCGACGGTGTACTCCGGCGCCAGGGAGTTGCCATGGATGCGATGCTCGGGCTTCTCGCCGGCGCTGCCGGTGACGCCCTTGCCCATCTTGAGCAGCGGGTCGGAGTAGCCGGCGGCGAAGGTGGCGGCGCCGCCGGCGGCGACGGCGCCCTGGATGAAGCGACGACGTGACTTATCCATGGCTGGGCGCTCCTTCAACGTCATGTGATGCCGGTTCGGCGGGGGAGATGTCGGCGGCACTGCCGCCTTGGCGGGCCTGGCGCCACGGCACGAAGAGGTCGATCAGCAGGAGGGCGGCGAGCCACAGGCCGAAGGTGCCGACGATGCCGAGGATGCCGGAAGAGCCGGCGGGAATGCCGTAGTGGTGGAAGCCGGCGCTGTGGCGGGCCACGGTCTGCACGTCCATCAGCACCACCCAGCGGAACATCCAGCCGACGTGCAGGGCCACCAGGCCGAGCACCCAGGCCCAGGCATGGAGTGCCGGGCGGCGTGAGGCGGGGCGGGTGAGCAGGGTGAGCACGGCGCCGAACAGGACCACGCCGGTGAGTCCACCCCACAGGGCGGTGCTGCGCCACTCGGCGCTGCCGCGCACCGACTCCATGGCCGTGGCCACGGAGCCGACGTTGGCGTTGATGCCGTCGAGGAACCAGCTGCCGGCGATCAGGCCGGCGAACAGGCAGGCCCCCAGCAGCACCTTGAGCATCTGGCGGCTGACCGTCGTGCTGCGCTCACCGGCCACACGATTGAGCACCAGGATCAGGCCGGTGGCGGCGATGAAGCCGGTGGCCACGAACATCGGCGGCAGCCACACGGTGTGCCACAGCGGGCGGGCTTTGACGATGGCCACCTCGGCGCCGGTGTAGAGCATGATGCCGGTGGAGAGGGCCAGGGTACCCAGACCCACCAGCACCAGCAGGGCGCGCGGAGTGGGGGCATCACCCAGCGACAGCCAGCGGGCGACCAGGCCACTGAGCCCGGGGACCTGACGATGGGCCTGCAGCGCCGGGCGCCAGGCGAGCCAGGCCAGCACGATCACGCCCACCACGTAGAGGGGCAGGATCAGGCTGCCGATGGACATCCAGGAGTGGCTGTTGGCATAGGCGTAGAAGTGCCAGAAGCGCAGCGGCTGGTGCAGGTCGGCGAGCAGTGCCACCGGGGCCACCAGGGTGGTGGTGAGGCAGGCGAGCAGCGCCAGGCGTGCGGTAGGCAGCCAGCGCTGCCTGCCGAACACCAGCGCCGGGGCGGCCAGCCACAGGGTGGCCCAGGAGAGGGCGATCAGGAAGAAGTACTGCACCGCCCAGGGGTACCAGGCGATGTCGTAGCGCGGGGCGAGCAGCTCAATGGCGGAATTCATAGCCCATCTCCTTGCCGTGGGGGTCGAGGACGTCCAGGGCCACCGGCTCGGCGTCGGGGCGAGTGACGAAGCGCTCGTCCATGCCGAGGTAGAAGACCTGGGGCAGGGTGTTCTTCTCTGGCTGCAGCACCATCAGCGCCTCGCGATGCTCGGCGATCATGCGGCTGATCTGGCTCTCGGGGTCGCGCATGTCGCCGATGATCCGCGCGCCGCCCACGCAGCTCTCCACGCAGGCCGGCAGCAGGCCGGCTTCCAGGCGATGGGCGCAGAAGGTGCACTTGTCGGCGGTCTGGGTGCGCTCGTTGATGAAGCGGGCATCGTAGGGGCAGGCGTTGACGCAGTAGGCGCAGCCCACGCAGCGGTCGCTGTCCACCACCACGATGCCGTCCTGGCGCTGGAAGGTGGCCTCCACCGGGCACACCGACACGCAGGGCGGGTTCTCGCAGTGGTTGCACAGGCGCGGCAGCATGAAGGTGGCGACCTCACCGGTCTCCTGGTGCGCGACCTCGTACTGGGAGACGGTGGTGCGGAAGCTGCCCAGCGGGGCGGCGTTCTCGATATGGCACGACACGGTGCAGGCCTGGCAGCCGATGCACTGGCGCAGGTCGATGAGCATGCCGTAGCGCTTGCCGGGGTCGCCTTCGCGACGGGGTGGCTGCTGGTTGATGCCGGCGCTGGCGATGCTCGAGAGCGGCACCATCGCGGCGCCCGCGCTGAGGCGGGCCAGCTGGCCGAGCAGGGTGCGGCGAATGGGGTCCATGGCGCCTCCGGTGGCCTGGGTGGGGCGGAATTTCCGCACGACGGGTCAGGGGGTGATACCGGAAGGCTACCTGCGACCAAGGTCTAGGCACTTGATGTCGATCAAGAGATCGTTAGCAAGCTCTTAATCCTGGCGTAATGTTACGGCAAGCCATTGAGGCGTAAGGGATTTTTCTCCGGGCAGGCAAGAAAAAACGCCCCGCCTGCAGGGCGGAGCGTTCGCTGTTCGTCATCGTGCCGGCCTCCCGCGGGAGGGGCGATCAGGGCGGTGAGCCGCTCGGGTCGATGGTGCGGTAGACGAGGCGAAGCTCGTCGACGGAGAGGTGCTCCAGCTTCCCCGAGAGGAGGTCGCTGATCTTCTGCATCGGCAGACCGGCGCGGCGTGCGATCTCTCGGCTACCGAGGTCCGACACGGCGATCAGTCGCGTGATGATGCGCATGAGGCGTGTACGCTTTTCCAGGTCCCTGACATCGAGGTCAGGGCAGCTTCGCGGGGGGTCGGTGAGTTCCGCGTGGGCGGTGTGACGTGCCGTGCTCATGATGCTCCAGTGGGCGGTTTCGACAGCCACACTATGGGGTCTATACGGCGATTTTGCCAGTATCGATTCGCTGATTCTTTGGTGGGATACGGGGGCCCGTCGCGGGGTTGCGGCCCGAGGCAGGGTGTGCAGAATATCGAACTTCCGGGCGGCCCCGCCGATGGCCGGCAAGTGGCGCGGGTGGCAGCCTCTGGATACGCATATCCTTATATTGCAAGGCCTCCCGAGGGGAGGCATCGCCCTGACTTGTGGGGGATTCCGCGACTTGCATGGGGGTGGCTGCGACAAATGTCTAGTCGCCGGGTGTTCAATATTTCTTGAACGTTTGTCCTTCGTTTACTATTTTTGTCGATGTTTCGTGAAAAAATCTTACATCATGACAATCGACAACTGACCAAGAGGCTGACATGAACAACGAGACGTCCACGGAGACGCACCTGACGCGAGTCCTAGCCCGAAAGGATGTGCTGGCCCTGGCCTTCGGCGCCATGATCGGCTGGGGCTGGATCGTGCTGACCGGCAGCTGGATCCAGTCGGCCGGCAGCCTGGGAGCGATCACCGCCTTCCTGATCGGCGGACTGATCATCGTGCTGGTGGGCCTGACCTACGCCGAGCTGGCCTCGGCGATGCCCCAGGTCGGGGGCGAGCACGTCTACAGCTACCGGGCCATGGGGCACTTCGCCTCCTTCCTCTGCACCTGGGCCATCACCCTGGGCTACGTGAGCGTGGTGGCCTTCGAGGCCGTGGCGCTGCCCACCGTGGTGGAGCACCTCTTCCCGAACTATGCCGTGGGGCAGATGTGGAACATCGCCGGCTGGGACGTGAAGGCCACCTGGGTCGCCGTCGGCGTGGCCGGGTCGGTGCTGATGATGTGGATCAACTACATCGGCGTGCGCACCGCCGCCCTGGTCCAGAAGGTGGTGACGCTGCTCATCCTGGCGGTCGGCATCCTGTTCATCACCGGCGCCCTCTTCCAGGGTAGCACCGAGACCATGCAGCCGCTGTTCAGCGTCGAGGAGGGCGTGATGGGCGGCATCATGATGGTGATCATCATGGTGCCCTTCATGTTCGTCGGCTTCGACGTGATCCCGCAGGCCGCCGAGGAGATCAACCTGCCGTTCCGCGAGATCGGCCGGGTGTTGATGATCTCGGTGATCCTGGCGGTGTTCTGGTACTCCTTCATCATCCTGGGGACCGCGCTGATGCTCGATCCCGAGGCGCTGGGCGCCAGCTCCCTGGCGGTGCCGGATGCCATGCAGGCAGCCTTCCATGCGCCCTGGGCCGGTAACCTGATGATCCTGGCCGGCATCGCGGGCATCATCACCAGCTGGAACGCCTTCTACATCGGCGGTTCGCGGGCCATCTACGCGCTGGCGCACTCCGGCATGCTGCCGGCCTTCCTGGCCAAGCTGCACCCGAAGCACCGCACCCCGACCAACGCCATCCTGGTGATGGGGGTGCTCTCTTCCATCGCGCCCTTCTTCGGCCGCCAGGCGCTGGTCTGGCTGGTGGTGGCCGGCGGCCTGGGCATCGTCATCGCCTACCTCTTCGTCGCGCTCTCCTTCGTGGTGCTGCGCCGGCGCGAGCCGGAGATGGCGCGCCCCTTCCGGGTCCGCCGTGGCAAGACCGTGGGGGCCCTGTCGGTGATCCTGTCGGTGATGCTGATCGGCATGTACCTGCCGGGCAGCCCCTCGGCGCTCTCCACCATCGAGTGGTTCATGTTCGCCGGCTGGATGGCGATCGGCCTGGTCCTCTATGCCTGGTCGCGTAACCGCTATGGCGTCGCCTACAGCGATACCATGATGAAGCGCGAGCTGGCCGGCGCGGACCCCTATCCCGGTCGCTGATCCCTCGGCCCTGCAGGCGGCCGCCCCGGGAGCCCGGGGCGGCCATCGAACACAGAGCGCAAAGGATGGCCAATGGCCGTCCTTTATTTTTGACAAAAATAAAAAATATAGATATTTTTAGATTGTGTCCACGTAATGCCATGGAGCCCCTGACATGACCGTACTGACCCAACTTCCCGAGACCGCCATGCCCCTGCCCACCGATATCCGCGGCTTCACGCTGGCGCCTTCCGCCCAGTCGCCGCGCCTGCTGCAGCTGACCGTCAGCCGCGAGGTGGTCGAGGCCTTCCTCGAGGCCGTGGCCGAGTGGCCGGTGCAGGCCCTGGAGTACAAGTCCATGCTGCGCTTCCGGGTGGCGAGGATCCTCGATGACCTCTGCGACAACACCCTGCAGCCGGTGCTGGTCAACACCCTGGTGGATCGCGCCACCGGTGGCTTCCAGGTGGTTCCCGAAGGGCTCGGCTCTGTCGAGCAGGCCGACGAGATGGTCAAGTTCGCCACCGCCGTGGCGCACCTGATGGGTCGCTCCAACTACGACGCCATGAGCGGCCAGTACTATGCCCGCTTCGTGGTGCGCAACGTCGACGAGTCCGACAGCTACCTGCGCCAGCCCCACCGGGTGATGGAGCTGCACAACGACGGCACCTTCGTCGAGCAGGACACCGACTACGTGCTGATGATGAAGATCGACGAGCAGCACATGGAGGGCGGCAACTCGCTGCTGCTGCACCTGGACGACTGGGAGGGGCTGGAGCGCTTCTACCACCATCCGCTGGCGCGCCGGGCGATGCGCTGGACCGCACCGCCCAGCAAGAACGTCGCCAAGGACGTCTACCATGCGGTCTTCGACGTGGACGCCAGCGGCCTGCCGATCATGTCCTACATCGACCAGTTCGTGCAGCCCAAGGACTTCGAGGAGGGCAACTGGCTGACCGACCTCTCCGAGTCGCTCGAGAACAGCCCGGCGATCCTCTCGGTGCCCAATCCGGTGGGCAGCTTCCTGCTGATCAACAACCACTTCTGGCTGCATGGCCGCGACCGCTTCAAGGCACATCCGGAGCTGCGTCGCGAGCTGATGCGCCAGCGGGGCTACTTCACCCATGCCAAGACCCTGCGCAACCCGCGCCAGGTCTGAGGCGCCGGAACCCGACCGAGGGGTTAGACTGACGAGGCCACGCCGTGACGACGGCGTGGCCGTCTCATTGGAGGAGCGAGGACGGCATGTACGATTTCATCATCATCGGCGGGGGCATCCTGGGCATGTCCACCGCCATGCAGCTCAAGCAGGCCTATCCGGATCGCCGCATGCTGGTGGTGGAGAAGGAGCGCGAGGCGGCGCGCCACCAGACCGGCCACAACAGCGGCGTGATCCACGCCGGCGTCTACTACACCCCCGGGAGTCTCAAGGCGCGCTTCTGCCTGGAGGGCAACCGGGCCACCAAGGCCTTCTGCGACGTCCATGGCATCCCCTACGACAGCTGCGGGAAGCTGCTGGTGGCCACCAACGACCTGGAGATGCAGCGCATGCAGGCGCTGTGGGAACGCACCGAGGCCAACGGCCTGGAGCGCGAGTGGCTGGGGCCCGAGGCACTCGCCGAGCGCGAGCCCAATATCACCGGGGTCGGCGGCATCTTCGTGCCCTCCAGCGGCATCGTCGACTACGCCGCGGTGACCCGGGCCATGGCCGCCGAGTTCGAGCGGAGGGGCGGCGAGATCCGCTACATGGCCGAGGTCACCGCCCTGGAGGAACGACGCCAGGAGGTGGTGGTGACCACCGGCGCCGGCGAGTTCACCGGGCGCTATCTCGTGACCTGCTCGGGGCTGATGGCCGATCGGGTGGTACGCATGCTGGGCCAGGATCCCGGCTTCACCATCTGTCCCTTCCGCGGCGAGTACTATCGGCTGCCGGAGACGCACAACGACATCGTCAACCACCTGATCTACCCGATCCCGGATCCCTCCATGCCCTTCCTGGGCGTGCACTTGACGCGAATGATCGACGGTTCCGTCACCGTGGGCCCCAATGCGGTGCTGGCCTTCAAGCGCGAGGGCTACCGCCGGCGTGACGTGTCGCTCGGTGACATGGCGAGGATGTTCAGCGACCCGGGCATCCTCAAGGTGCTGGGCCGCAACCTGCGCCCGGGCCTCACGGAGATGAAGAACTCGCTGCACAAGCGGGGCTATCTCGAGCTGGTGCGCAAGTACTGCCCCAGCCTGGGGCTGGAGGACCTGGGCCCCTATCCGGCCGGGGTTCGGGCCCAGGCGGTGTCCCGCGACGGCAAGCTGGTGGACGACTTCCTGTTCGTCAACACGCCACGCACCGTGAACGTGGGCAACGCCCCGTCGCCGGCGGCCACCTCGGCGATCCCCATCGGGGCGCATATCGTCGACAAGGTGAAGGCGCTGGTCGAGGAATGAGGACAGGGTTCGACCTTGGATGAATTGCCGAAAATCCCCGGGAACGTAGAAATAGTGGCATTGGGTTCTCACGCAGCGACCATGCTAGCGTGAGGCGAGGCGCCATGAGATGCCGGCGCCGCTACAATTCACAACAAACCTGGTCCCAGGATCGGAGGATTGCCATGCGATTTCTCAAGTACGCCGCCGCCGCCACGCTGATGGCCACGGCCCCCCTGGCTGCCGCCCAGCAGCTCTCCATCGCCACCGGCGGTACCGGCGGTACCTACTATCCCTACGGGGGTGGCCTGGCCGAGCTGATCGGCAACCATATCGAGGGCTACGAGGCCGTGGCCGAGGTGACCGGTGCCTCCGTGGAGAACATGGGGCTGGTGTGGCGGGGGGACTCCGACCTTGCCCTGGCGCTGGCCGACACCGTCTACCAGGCCCACAACGGTACCGGCGACTTCGAGGGCCGCCAGTTGGAGAACATCCGCGCGCTGGCCTCCATCTACCCCAACGCCGTCCAGATCGTCACCCTGGCCGATTCCGGCATCGAGTCGCTCGCCGACCTCGAGGGCAAGACGGTTTCCGTGGGCGCGCCGGGCAGCGGCACCGAGGTCAACGCCCAGGCCCTGCTCGAGGCCAACGGCATCACCTATGACGACTTCGACCCGCGGCGCCTGAACTTCAACGAGACCGCCGACGCCATCCGCGACGGCGACATCGACGCCGGCTTCTGGAGCGTGGGGCCGCCCACCAGCTCGATCATGAACCTGGCCACCACCCGCGACATCCGCCTGATCGGCCTGACCGAGGAGGAGATCGACAAGGCCAGGGAAGCCGAGCCCGTGTTCGCCGCCTACAAGCTGAAAGCGGGCCTCTACGAGGGCATGGACGAGGCGGTGCAGAGCATCGGTATCCCCAACGTGCTGGCGGTGAGCAGCGAGATGGACGAGGAGCTGGCCTACCAGATCACCAAGGTCCTCTTCGAGTACACCGACGAGCTGATCGCCATCCACCCGGCGGCCAACGATACCACCGTGGAGTTCAGCGCGGAGTCGACCCCGGTTCCCTTCCATCCGGGCGCGCTGCGCTACTACGAGGAAGTGGGTGCCGAGATCCAGGATCACCAGCGTCCCTGAGGCGATGCGTGATTCGTGCCTGAAAGCAGGGCGGGCCAGGCTGCCCGCCCTGCTGCTTTGTGCGGGCCTGGCGGCCGGTAGCCCAGCGTTCGCGGTCGACCAGGCTCGGCTGGAGGTGCTGGACGCCGACGGCGAGCGCCTGGTGAGCGTGCCGATGCCCGAGGGGGAGGGCTGGTGCCTGGAGTGGAACCACTCGGTCGAGGGATTCCCGGTGCTGGACTGCTATCGTCACCGGGAGGGTCGCATGGTGCTCGAGCGTAGCCACCTGCCCGACTTCGCCGCGGGGCTGGACCATATTCCCGGGCGCGGCCGCCAGGTCTCCGACGGCGAGGGCGGCTACTGGATCGAGGCGATCGACGAGCCGGTACCGGGTAACGCCTACCGATTGCGGGTGGGCGCCCTGCGCGTCGACCACCGCCTGGTGATCGACGGCACCCGGGTCAGCCTGAGCGGCCTGGCCGAGAACCGGCGGGTGACGATCCGCCTGACCCTGCCCGCCGCCTCCCCCGACTGAACGACAACCCTGCGAGAGAACCACGATGAGCGATTCGGGTACCTCCCCCATCATTCCCGGCAGCCAGGCGAACCATTCCCGCCCGGTGCTGTGGCTGATCACCCTGGTGGCGGTGGGACTGTCACTGTTCCAGCTCTACTCCGCCGGCATCCAGCCGTTGGGCCTCTTCTACCAGCGCAGCATCCACCTGATGCTGATCATGATGCTGGCCTTCCTGATGTTCCCGCTGCTGGGGCCGAAGCATGATCGCGGGCCCGTCAGCGGACTGGTCGACGCGGTCTTCCTCGGCGGGGCGCTGATCACCGGCGGCTACCTGGTGCTCTACCTCGACGAGATCATCAACCGCGCCGGCTTCTGGAGCCAGACCGACATCGTGGTCGGCTGCATCGCCACCATCACCGTGCTGGAGGCGGCGCGCCGGGCGGTGGGCCTGGGCATGACCATCATCGGGATGGTCGCCATCCTCTACGCCTTCGCCGGCCCACGTGGCGAGCTGCCGTGGCTGGGCCAGTTCCTGCCCGGCATCCTCGAGCACCGCGGCTACAACCTGGACCGCCTGGTCGGCCAGCTCTACCTGGGCCAGGAAGGCATCTTCGGTCTGCCCATGGGCGTGGCGGCCACCTACATCTTCATCTTCGTGCTGTTCGGGGCCTTCCTGGAGATCACCGGCGCCGGCAAGTTCTTCATCGACCTGGCGTATGCCGCCACCGGGCGTCAGCGCGGCGGCCCGGCGAAGGCGGCGGTGATCGCCTCGGCGGGCATGGGCTCGATCTCCGGCAGCGCCATCGCCAACGTGGTGACCACCGGGGCCTTCACCATCCCGCTGATGAAGCGCCTGGGCTACAAGCCCCACCAGGCCGGCGGCATCGAGGCGGCCGCCTCCACCGGCGGGCAGATCATGCCGCCGCTGATGGGCGCGGGGGCCTTCCTGATCGCCGAGTACACCCGGATGCCCTACCTCGAGGTGGTCAAGGTCAGCATCCTGCCGGCGATCATGTACTTCGCCACCGTCTACCTCTTCGTGCACATCATTGCCCTGAAGCAGGGCATGCAGGGCATGGCGCGCTCCGAGTTGCCGCAGATGCGCGACGTGATGGGCGCCGGCTGGCACTTCCTGCTGCCGTTGCTGGTGCTCGTGTGGCTGCTGGTGATGAACATGTCGCCGATGCGGGTGGGCTACTACGCCATCCTCACCATGCTGGCCGTGGCGGTGCTGCGCTTCGCGGTGTGGTTCCTGTTCATCGCACCCCGCGAGGGGCAGCGGGTCACCGGGGAGACCCTGCGCGAGGCGCTGAAGGCCGGCCTGGTCAAGCTGGTCGGCGGCCTGGAACTGGGCGCGCGCAATGCCGTGGCCGTCTCCATGGCCTGTGCCGTGGCCGGCGTGATCGTCGGCGTGGTGGGCCTGACCGGGCTGGGGCTGAAGTTCTCCTCCATGATGATGGCCTTCTCCGGCGGCAACCTGCTGCTGGCGCTGGTGATGGTGCTGCTGGCCAGCCTGGTGCTGGGCATGGGCCTGCCGGTCACCGCCAGCTACATCGTGCTGATCGTGCTGGTGGGGCCGGCGCTGACCGCCGAGTTCGGCGTGCCGCTGCTGATCGCCCACCTGGTGGTGTTCTGGTACTCCCAGGACTCCAACGTCACGCCGCCCATCGCCCTGGCCGGCTTCGCCGGCGCGGCCATCGCCGGGGCCAAGCCCATGGAGACCGGCTTCCAGGCCTGGAAGTTCGCCAAGGGGCTCTACCTGATCCCGCTGTTCATGGTCTACAACCCGGAGATCATCATGGGCGGGTCGCTGCCGGTGCTGGTATGGACCGCGTTCATCGGCTTCCTGGCCCTGGGGGCCTTCGCCGCGGCCCTTGAAGGTTTCCTCTTCACCTGGATGTCCTGGCCGGTGCGCATGGTGCTGCTGCCGGCGATCGTCGCGGCCTTCTACCCCAACCTGATGGTGGAAGTGGCCGGGGTGGCGGTGATGGTGCTGGGGCTGGCCGGCAACTGGCTGGCCAGCCGCCGCGAGGCGAGGGCCTCGGTCGGCTGAGGGGCATGGCAGGACGCACTGGGCCCGCCCGGGAATGCCGGGCGGGCCCAGTCGTTTCGGCCAGTCGGCTTACTGGGAGGTGGACGTCTCGGCGTCGGCCTCGGCCTCGGCGTCCGCATCGGCCTCGGACTCGGCGTCTGCATCGGCCTCGGACTCGGCGTCTGCACCGGCCTCGGACTCGGCGTCCGCATCGGCCTCGGACTCGGCGTCTGCACCGGCCTCGGACTCGGTGTCCGCATCGGCCTCGGACTCGGTGTCCGCATCGGCCTCGGACTCGGCGTCCGCATCGGGGTCAGCCTCGGCCTCGCCGGTTTCCTCGCTGGCGGTTTCCTCGTCGGCGGCCGCTTCAGCCTGGGTGTCGTCGTCGGCAGCCCCTTCCGTCTCGGCGTCGCCGGTGGCCTCGGCAGTGTCGTCAGAAGCCTGGTCGGCAGTCTGCTCTGCCGACTCTTCCGCCTGCTGGAGCTCTTGCTCGGCCGCCTCTTCCTGCTCCTGCTGCGTGGCCTGGTCGGTCGGTTCGCTGTCGGAGTCGCAGCCGACAAGCAGCAGTGAGCCGGCCAGTACCGAAGTGAAAATCAGTGAACGCTTCATGATCATTCTCCTTGAGAGTTTCCAGGTGGGCTTGTCCTTGCGGCCCCCTCACCTTGAAGCTAGCAACCAATATCGCATCCAGCATGCAAACGGGTGTCTTGATGCGGCGACAGCAGGGGAGGGGGAGTGGCTGTCCGACTGGTCAAGATGACGGTGCAGGCCCGCAGCGCTAGAATGTTCGGCTTTCCTTTCCGCACTCTTTCCCGCACAGAGGCAGCCGCCGAGGAGCAGGCCATGCAGTCCGATACACAGGCGCCGAAGGTCGGCGTGATCATGGGGTCGAAGTCCGACTGGCCGGTGATGGAGCATGCGGTGACGATGCTCGAGCGACTGGGCGTGCCCTGCGAGACCCGGGTGGTCTCGGCCCACCGCACCCCTGACCTGCTCTTCGACTACGCCAAGGGCGCGGCCGAGCGGGGCCTTTCGGTGATCATCGCCGGTGCCGGCGGGGCGGCCCACCTGCCGGGCATGGTGGCCTCCCAGACGGCGCTGCCGGTGCTCGGCGTGCCGGTGGAATCCAAGGCACTCAAGGGCCTGGACTCGCTGCTGTCCATCGTGCAGATGCCCGGCGGCATCGCCGTGGGGACGCTCGCCATCGGCAAGGCCGGCGCCACCAATGCGGGGCTGATGGCCGCGCAGATCGTGGGCCTGCAGGATGCCGGGGTGCGGGCCGCGGTGGAGGCCTTCCGTGCCGAGCAGACCCGCACGGTGCTGGACCACCCTGATCCCCGGCCCGACCCGCGTCCGCAGCCCTGATCGACAGCGATGAGTGAGGAGCCAACCATGAATATCGGAGTCCTGGGTGCCGGCCAGCTCGGCCGGATGCTGGCGCTCGCCGGCTATCCGCTGGCCAACCACTTCACCTTCCTCGACACCACCGGGCACCCCAGTGCCGGCATCGGGGACGTGATGATCGATACCGACCGCAAGCATCTCGAGGCCTTCCTGGAGAAGGTGGATCTCGTGACCTACGAGTTCGAGCACCTGCCGGTCTCGCTGGTCCAGGCCATCGAGGAGGTCAGGCCGGTCTATCCCTCCAGCGAGGCGATCCGCGTCTGCCAGAACCGCGCCGAGGAGAAGGCGCTGTTCGATCGCCTGGGCATCCCCACCCCCGCCTACCGCCTGGTCGAGCACGCCGACGAGCTGGAGGCCGCGGCCCGCGAGCTGGGCTGCCCGGTGGTGGCCAAGTCGGTTACCGAGGGCTATGACGGCAAGGGTCAGGCGGTACTCCGCGACCCGGCCGAGGCGCACGAGGCGTGGCGAGCGATCAACCACCCGCGGCTGGTCGTGGAGGCCTTCGTCGACTTCGTGCGCGAGGTGTCGATCATCGCCGTGCGTGGCCGCGACGGCGAGGTGGCCTTCTATCCCATGGCCGAGAACCAGCACGTGGACGGGATCCTGCGCTACTCCATCGCGCCCCTGCCGGACCTGGACGAGGGGGTCGAGCGGGTCGCCGACGGCTACATCCGCTCGCTGCTCGACGAGCTCGACTACGTGGGCGTGCTGACCCTGGAGCTCTTCCAGTGCGCCGATGGCAGCCTGCTGGCCAACGAGATGGCGCCCCGGGTGCACAACTCCGGCCACTGGTCGATCGATGGCGCGGTGACCAGCCAGTTCGAGAACCACCTGCGTGCCATCCAGGGGCTGCCGCTGGGCGACACCACGGCGCGCATGCCGACCTGCATGGTCAACGTGATCGGCCGGGAGGGCGAGGCGGCCGAGATCCTGGCCCTGCCGGATGCCCACCTGCACCGCTACGACAAGAGCGAGCGCCCCGGTCGCAAGCTGGCCCACGTCAACCTGCTGGCGCCCACTCACGGCGCGCTGCTGGAGCGGGTGCGCGCCTGCGCAGCCCTGCTGCCGGACGCCCCGGCACCGCGCTTCAGTTTCGAGTAGGCCGGGTTAGTCCGCCGCCATGAAGAAGGCCCCGCTGATGCGGGGCCTTCTTCATGGCGGCAGGGCAGGGTGGGGGATCAGCTGGCGGTGCGGCGCCCCTTGAGCCCCACAACGGCACAGGCGATCCCGATGAGCACCATCACGGCACTGACCCAGAAAGGGCTGTAGAAGGTGGTATAGACCTCCCACCCCATCAGGCCGAGCACATCGGAAAACAGCGTCGGAGCACCGACAAGATGGCCACCCAGGGTGCCGGCAGCGGCGAAGAAGAGCCCGCCGATCAATGCCAGGATCACCAGCACCCAGCGCCGTGCTCCGTCGAAGGCCGCGCTGCCCGCGCGCCAGACGAGCACGGTCAGCATGGCGAAGATACCCAGCGACCAGAGTGCCATCAGGATGTGATTGCGGGCCAGCGGACTGTGCGTGCTGGCCTCCAGTGGCCAGACCAGGAACCCCGTGACGATGGCGGCCAGGGCGCCGAGCAGGCTGAGGACCAGGACCGGCAGCAGGGCGGCGCGACTGAGTTCGGCCATCCGGCCGGGCAGCAGGGCGCCGACCAGGATCATCAGGGTGGCGAGTGCCCAGAAGCCTACCGGGAAGTGGACGAGCATATGGTGCATGCCGGTCATGAGCGGTCTCCTTCACGAGTCGAACGGAAGCCGGGGAGCAGGGCGAGGGTCACGCCGAGCATGGCGACCAGTCCGGCCAACAGGGTCATCCACCACCGCCAGGTGATGGCGTCATTGAACTCCATCTCCACCCCATAGAGCGCCAGCTGCTTCTCGCTGTGGCGCGCGCGCACCGGGGTGCCCTCGGCGATGTCCTCCGCACCGGCATGGGCGCGGCTGATCAGCAGCGGCCAGTCAACCTGCCCGGGATAGAAGAGGGTCATGTCGAACCAGTCATCGCTCCAGTCGGGCGAACTACCGGAGAAACTGACGGCCTGGAGGTCGGCATCACGCCCCAGCCCCAGGGAGTAGGGATGGGAGACATAGTGCCAGCGGCTGCCGGTGGCATTGCGGTAGACGGCGATGCCGACGTCATAGATCCCCTGCTCGGTGAGGATCTTGTCGTCCAGCGGGTTGCCGGTGTCCAGGTCGCGCACCAGGGTCACGTCCCAGTAGCCGTCCTCCCAGCGTGCCTGGCCGTGGACGGCGATGCTGCCCCGAGAGCCCTCGGGCTGGCGCAGCAGGCGGCGAGGGATCACGTCACCCTCCTGCCAGTCATGGTCGGGATCAAAGTCGGTCCGGTTCTCTTCCGACAGGTAGTAAAGGCCGTCGAAATCGACCTCTCCGGATACCACGTCCTCCCAGCGCAAGGCACGCTGGCCCGTTTCCTCGGGGTCGAGCATCCAGAGTGGCTGGTCGTTGTCGCCATCCCAGTTGGTGGTATAGGGCCCCGAGCCGGCATCGCTGTTGCGGTATTCGCCGACCCACTGGTCATCCGAGGCGCCAATGGGGTTGGAGCGCCCGGCCCGCCAGTGCCAGAGGTCGAGGAAATAGCCGGCTTCACGCTGGGCGGCGAGGACATCGGCATCCGCCACGCTTCGCCAGTCGTTCTGGTCGGTGCGGGTGGCGGGCAGGTACTTGCGGACGTCGCTGTGCCCCAGCTGCTGCCCGAGGTGGGGGTGCTCCGAGACCTCGGCCGGGCTCGCCGAGTCGCTGAAGAAGCGCATCCGGTCACCCACGGTGATGTAGCCGCCATAGCGACCGAAGTCGGGGACGCCGCCGTCGTCCACCAGCATGGCGACCCGATCCTCGTAGGTGCCATCGGGATCGGGGCCCGGCCGGGAGTTGCCGTGGCGGACCCACTCGCCATCCGTGTAGCGAAGCATGTCATGGTAGACATGGGCCTGTTCTGCGGGCCAGCGATACCTGAAGTAGATCTGCTCCTCGTTATAGGCGGCCTGGACCTGCAGCGGCAGGGTCAGCTCATCGGGGATCGAGATGTTGCGTTCCGGGTCGTCCTCGATCACCCCGGTTCCCTGGGTGATCCAGGCGAGGCCCAGCGCGACGGGCAACCCCAGGACCAGCCAGGGGGTGGCGCCCTTGTCTTGACGTGCCATGTGACCTCCTGAATCAGGGAGTAAGGTGATGTGTCGGACCTTCAGTGTGGACCCTGGCGATCCCCATGGCATGACACAGGTCAAGCCGGGTGCGACAAGGCGTCACATGCCTTGATGGCGAGGCCTTCGGTATCCCTGGCCTGTCCTGGCTGACCGGGATCAAGGAAGCGTCGACTTGCGAGGCTTTCCATTGATCCCGGCACCATCAGGACAACAATGGGAGGATGACACCGGGGCAGGGGAGGGAGGATGCGACACCATCCGAGAGCGGGCGATCTCGCCCTGGCGGTGGCCGTGCTGCTGCCGCTGGTGGTGGCCCTGCCGCGGCTGGGGTGGCCCGCCAACGATGCCGGCGACTGGCTGGCGTGGGCTGGCCGTGCCACGGGAATCCTGGGCCTTGCCATGATGCTGCTGGCGGCAGCGATCAGCGTCCGGGTGCCGGGGTGGGACCGTCCCTTCGGGGGGCTGGCCCGGGTCTGGCGGTTGCACCACGCCCTAGGCTTCGGCGCCTTCGTGCTGCTGATGGTCCACGCCCTGGCGCTGGCACTGGCGGCGGTGCCGCAGGGACTGCCGGTGGCGGTAGAGGTGCTCTTTCCGCCCTTCTCCCGAGGCGCCATCTGGCTCGGCTGGCTGGCCTGGCTGGCGATGGTGCTGTTCCTCGCCCCCACCTTCGGCTTCTTCGGCCGGCCCCGCTACCAGGCCTGGAAGCGTCTGCACCTGGTGTCGGCCGCCGCCCTGCTGCTGGCCCTGACCCACGCCCTGCCGCTGGCGGGGGAGGCCTGGCCCTGGTGGCTGCTGGGGCTGGCAGGCCTGACGGCCATCGCCTGGCGCAAGCTGGGCTCGCCCCGGGCGCGACTGGCCTATCGCATCGAGGCGGTGGAGCCCCTGGCCCGGGGGGTGGTGGAGCTGGTGCTCGCCCCGCAGGGGCGGCGGCTGGTCCACGAGCCCGGCCAGTTCGTCTACCTGGCCCCGCTGGACGAGACGCTCTCGGCCGGCCGTGGCGAGGAGCATCCCTATACCCTCGCCTCGGCCCCGGCCGATGACCGCCTGCGCATCGGCATCAAGGACCTGGGGGATGCCAGCCACGCGCTACAGTCGGTGACGCCGGGCTCGATGGCGCGGGTCGAGGGTCCCTACGGCGACTTCTTCGGCCGTCATCCGCCGGGGCGCCACCGGCTCTGGCTTGGCGGGGGCATCGGCATCACGCCCTTCGTCGGCGGGGCCCGCGACCTGCTGGCGAGGGGAGCGGTGGAGGGGCAGGTGCTGCTGGTCTACCTGGCCAACCGCCCGGAGCGGGCCTACTACCTGGACGAGCTCCAATCGATCGCCGAGCGGCTGGCAGGCTTCTCGGTGGTGGCGCACTACTACCTCGAGCGGGGTACCCTCGACGTGGCCTTCCTCGCCGCGCACTGCCCCGACGTCGCCGCGCGGGAGATCCACCTCTGTGGCCCGCCGGCCATGAACGCCCACCTGAGGCGGCTGCTCGTCGGCCAGGGGGTGCCACGCTCACGCATCCATAGCGAGGTCCTCGGTTTCCTGTGAACACCTTCGCCTACACCGCCTTCGTCGCCTTCCTCTCCAGCGTGCTGACCCTGGTATCGATCCATGCGCTCTCCTCGCCGGATGCGGCGGTCCCCGGCGACCCCGAGACCATCACCCGCGAGGAGCTGGCTCGCCACGACAGCGCCGAGAGCTGCTGGAAGGCCATCCACGGCACGGTCTACGACGTCACCGGTTTCATCGCCGACCACCCGACCCCTGCGGCGGTGATCCTCGAGTGGTGCGGCCGCGATGCCAGCGATGCCTGGGACAACAAGCGCCCCGGTCGGCCCCACAGCAGCTTCGCCGAGGGCATGCTGGAGCGCTTCCGGATCGGCCGGCTGGTCGACTAGGCGGTTGCGTCTCCATGCTAGGCTGGGCGCTCGACTACCCGCCCCCGAGCGATGAGGAAACGACACGGTGACTCTCCCCGACACACTCTCCTGGCTGCCCGTCGATCCGAGCTTTGCCGCGGCCAGCCTGATGCTGCTGGGGGTGATCCTCTCCACGAGTATCCTCGCCGACGTGGTGGCCAGCCGAACCCGCCTGCCGCGCATCTCGCTGCTGGTGCTGGTGGGCGTCGGGGTGGCGGTCATCCAGCAATGGGGCCTGGACCAGCCCGGTGCCCGGCCCCTGGATGGCCTGGCCGAGCCGCTGATCCAGGTGGCCCTGGTGATGGTGGCCTTCCTGCTCGGCGGGGAACTGACCCTGGATCGCCTGCGCAGCACAGGCTCGCTGATACTGATCGTCTCGCTGTCGGTGATCCTGGCCGGAGTGCTGTCCGTCGGCCTCGGCCTGCTGGCGCTGGGATTCCCGCTGGCGGTGGCGGTGTCGCTGGCCGCCATCTCCGTGGCTACCGACCCCGCGGCGGTCAGCGAGACGGTCAACGAGAGCGGCGACAGCCGACTGCGCGCCCGACTGCTGCTGGGGATCGTCGCCATCGACGACGGCTGGGGCATCCTGGCCTTCGGCCTGGCCATGGCGCTGCTCGGCTGGTGGCTCTCGGGCGATGGCGGCCTGGCACTGCTGCATGCGACCTGGGAACTGGGCGGAGCAATTCTGCTGGGGGCCGCGATCGGGCTGCCGGCTGCCTGGCTGACCGGCCGACTGCGCCGCGGGGAGCCGACCCAGGTCGAGGCCATCGCGCTGATCCTGCTGCTGGCAGGAACCTCCGCCTGGCTGGGGGTCTCGTCGCTGCTGGCCGCCATGCTCGCCGGGGCCCTGGTGGCCAACCTCTCCCGCCACCACACCCGCTCGTTCAACGAGATCGAGCACATCGAGTGGCCCTTTCTGGTGTTCTTCTTCGTGCTCTCGGGCGCCAGCGTCGATCTCTACCACCTGGACGAGGCGCTCGGCCTGACCCTGGCCTACATCCTGCTGCGCCTGGCGGGGCGCTACCTGGGGGGCATGCTCGGTGTCCGCCTCGCCCGGGAGCGCCAGGCCGAGCTGCCGGGGAACCTCGGCCTGGCGCTGACCCCCCAGGCGGGGGTAGCGATGGGCATGGCGCTGCTTGCCGCCGAACGCTTTCCCGAGCACGGCCCGGTGCTGCTCTCGGCGGTGGTGGCCTCGACCGTGGTCTTCGAGATCCTCGGACCGCTGCTGGTCAGGCGGGTGCTCCGCTGACGGACGCCGCCTGGTGGCCCGGTGGGGCCTTCAGCCGAGCTGGCCGACGAGCCACAGCCACAGCGCCATCGCCGCGAAGTGGCCCGGGTACCAGGCGAGCCACAGCCGGCGCGGCATGGCCATCGGGACCGCCGGGGTCAGGCGGTGGGCGCCGGCGGCCAGCAGCAGCGCCGCCAGGCAGGTGGCGACGGTGAACGACTTGGCCATGTCGGAGCTGTTCATCAGGCCGGCGACAGCCAGCACCGGCAGGGCCATGGCGGTGGCCTTCAGCCGGTCGACGAGCGCGCTTCCGGCCAGGTGCAGGTATTGCATGGCCAGCATGTAGAGGGGGATCATCAGCAGGCCATGGTGGCCGTACTCGACCCAGAGGCCGGCGAGCCACCACACGCCCAACGCAACGGCGGCCTCGGCGACCAGCCTCGGCGGGCCGAGGGTGCCGGCGGCGAGGCGCGCCGACAGGCCGCGCAGCCAGACGCCCCCCGTCAGGCCCAGCGAGAGGGTGAAGCAGATATTGAGGATCAGGGCGTCGGAGGCGCGCGGCATCAGCATGTAGGGCAGTTGGGCGACCAGGCCGATCACCAGGATGCGCCGGGCATAGCGCAGCGGGTTGCGGGTGTTGAAGAGCCCGTGCCAGGCGACCATGGCGGCGAACAGCGGGAAGGCGATGCGGCCAATGGAAGAGCCGGCCCAGCCCAGCTCCCAGGCGTCCGGTACTATGTAGCGGGACAGGTGGTCGACGGTCATGGTGATCAGTGCCAGCCACTGTCCCCAGCCGGTCCAGGTGGACGAGGGACGGGGGCTGCCCGTCACGGCATGGGCCGTGGCATCGGCGGTGGCATTTCCCTGTGGGGTCATCGGAACCTCCCTGGCGTGACGATGCGGACCGATTGACCGGAGCCGCCGCCGGGAGTTCCCGGTCGCCATTCGGCGACAGCAAGGTGCCGGGAGAGCACGGGATGCGAAACGGATTCGGATTCGACCTGCGCAGCATGGAGATCTTCGTCGAGGCCCTCGAGCAGGGCAGCCAGAGTGCCGCCGCCCGGCGCCTCGGGCTGACGCAGTCCTCGGTGTCGCAGTGCCTCGCCAACCTGGAGCATGCCCTGGGGGTGGCCCTGTTCAAGCGCCACAGCCGGCCGCTGGAGCCCACCAGCGCCGGGCGGCTGTTCCACGACCGGGCCAGGCGGATGCTCGAGGAGGCCCGGGCCACCCGGCGCGAGCTGCTCTCCGGGGCGGCGGGACGGCTGCACCAGGTGCGCATGGCGCTGGTGGACTCCCTGGCCACCGCGGTCGGCCAGCCGCTGATCGAGGTGATCCGGCGCCACACCGGGGACTACACCCTCACCACCGGGCTCTCGCACATGCACGGCCACGCGCTGCTCACGCGGCATGTGGACATCATCATCTCCGATGACCGGCTGGAGAACTACGACGGCCTGGAGCGCCACGCCGTGCTCGGCGAGCCCTTCGTGCTGGTGGTGCCCGAGGAGGTGCCCGGACCCCTGGACAACCTGCGCTGGCTGGCCCGCCAGCTCGATTTCATGCGCTATACCCCCCAGTCGCTGATCGGCCAGGCGATCGAGCGCCACCTTCGCCTCAACCAGCTGGAGCTGCCGGCACGCCTGCACCTGGACAATACCTTCGCCCTGCTGAGCCTGGTGAGTGCCGGGGCAGGCTGGACCATCACCACGCCGCTGTGTCTCTACCAGGCGGGCCTGACGGGGCTACGAGTGCGGGTCGCGCCCCTGCCCACCGGCCCCTTCGCCCGCCAGCTGACCCTGGTCGCGCGCCGCGACGAGCTCGGCGACCTGCCGGCCCTGCTGGCCAGCGACAGCCGTCGCCTCCTCGAGCGCCACTTCCTGGCCGAGATCACCCGCGAGCTGCCCTGGCTGGCCCAAGGGATCCACTTCGACGGCTGAGTCGCCGCGACGCTGCCCCCTGACGGGGCAAGGCGTCTGGTGCGGCCTCCCTGGTGCGCATTATCGGTTCTGTCGATAGTGCATCCGTTGTCGAAGCCGATGCTCCTTGCGGTTCCTCCCGGGCCTGCCAAGACTCCAGGCATCGTCGGCCCTGAACAACGACAACACCATGCCGAGAGCCATCGTCTGCTACGTGCGCTGGGTGGATGCCTTCAACCGTCGGGTGGGGCGCCTGGTCATGCTGCTGATCTTCGTGATGATCGGCGTGCTGCTCTATGCCTCCGTCTCGCGAAGCCTGTTCAACAGCCCGCTGGTGTGGGGCGTCGAGGTCTCCCAGTTCCTGATGGCCAGCTACTACCTGCTGGGTGGTGCCTACTCCATGCAGCTCGATTCCCACGTGCGCATGGACCTCTTCTACTCGCGCTGGTCCGCTCGCACGCGAGCCCTGGTCGATGTCATGACCATGCTGCTGCTGTTCGTCTTCCTCGGGGCCCTGCTGGCGGGGGGCATCTCCAGCACCGGCTATGCGCTGCGCTACGGCGAGACCAGCTACACCACCTGGGCCCCGCCCCTGGCGCCGATCAAGATCATCATGACCTTCGGCATCCTGCTGATGCTGCTGCAGTGTCTCTCGACCTTCTTCAAGGACATCGCGCGGATCCGCGGGGAGGTCATCGAATGACCTACCAGACCATCGCCGCGCTGATGTTCTCGACCATGATGCTGCTGCTGCTCACCGGGCAGCGGGTGTTCGGCGTCATCGGCTTCGTCGGGGCCGCCTCGGCGCTGCTGCTGTGGGGTAATGGCGGGGTGGAGATGCCGTTCACGGCGGCGATCCAGCTGATGAACTGGTATCCGCTGCTGACCCTGCCGCTGTTCATCTTCATGGGCTACATGCTCTCGGAATCGGGCATTGCCGGCGAGCTCTACGAGATGTTCCACGTCTGGATGGGTGCTCTGAAGGGAGGGCTGGCGGTGGGCACCATCGGCCTGATGGTGGTGATCTCGGCGATGAACGGCCTGAGCGTGGCGGGCATGGCCATCGGCGCCACCATCGCGCTGCCCGAGCTGCTGCGCCGCGGCTACGACAAGACCATGGTCACCGGGGTGATCCAGGCGGGCAGTTCCCTCGGCATCCTGGTGCCGCCCAGCGTGGTGCTGGTGCTCTACGGCATGATCGCCCGCCAGCCGGTCAGCCAGCTGTGGCTGGCGGGGGCCATCCCCGGGCTGATCCTGGCCGGACTCTTCGTGCTCTACATCGTCGTGCGCTGCCACTTCCAGCCCCACCTGGGACCGGCGCTGCCCGCCGAGGAGCGCAACCTGTCACTGGCCGAGAAGCTGCGCCTGCTGCGCGCCGGCATCCTGCCGCTGCTGATCTTCTTCTTCATGACCGGCCTGTTCCTGATGGGCGTGACCAGCCTGGTGGAGAGCTCGGCCGTCGGCGCCCTGGCAGCGACCCTGGCGGCGCTGGCCAAGCGCCGGCTCAACGGCAAGGTGATGGAGGCGACGCTACACAAGACGCTGGGCATCAGCTGCATGTTCATGTGGATCATCCTCGCGGCGCTCTGCTTCGGGGCGGTGTTCGACGGGCTGGGTGCCGTGCGCGCCATCGAGGGGCTCTTTCTCGACCGTATCGGCATGAGCCCCTGGCAGATACTGGTGATGATGCAGCTCTCCTACATCCTGCTCGGCATGTTCCTCGACGATACCGCCATGCTGGTGATCGTCGCGCCGCTTTACGTGCCACTGGTGATCAGCCTGGGCTTCGACCCGATCTGGTACGGGGTGCTCTACACCATCACCGTGCAGATCGCCTACATGACCCCGCCCTTCGGCTACAACCTCTTCCTGATGCGGGCCATGGCGCCGCCGGAGATCTCGCTGGGGGACATCTACCGCAGCGTCTGGCCCTTCGTGGGCATCATGCTGGTGGGGCTGGCGCTGATCACCGCCTTTCCGCAACTGGCACTGTGGCTGCCGCAGCTCTATCGCGGCTATTGAGCGACCGGGGCGAGCGCGCCCAAGGAGGTGCCGACACGCGACTGCAACGACCTTGCCGAACAACAACCACCATCGCAGGAGAAGAACCATGACCAACCGTCGCGATTTCCTCAAGAAGGCCGGGGTGGCCACCGCCGCCACGGTCGGGGCGGCCACCGTCGGTGCCCCCTACGTGAAGGCGCAGTCCAGCCCCATCCGCTGGCGCCTGCAGACCTATGCCGGCCCGGCGCTGGCCGAGCACGTCATCAAGCCCTCCATCGATGCCTTCAACAAGGCCGCCAACGGCGAGATGGAGATCGAGCTCTACTACGCCGACCAGCTGGTACCCACCGGGGAGCTGTTTCGTGCCATGCAGCGCGGCACCATCGATGCCGTGCAGAGCGATGACGACTCCATCAACGCCCCGGTGGATGTCTCGGTGTTCGGCGGCTACTTCCCCTTCGCCTCGCGCTACAGCCTCGACGTGCCGGCGCTGTTCCACCACTACGGCCTCAAGGAGATCTGGGAGGAGGCCTACGGCGAGGTGGAGGGCGTGACCTGGCTAGGCTCCGGCTCCTGGGATCCCTGCAACTTCGTTACCCGGGACCCGATCCGCAGCATCAAGGATCTGGAGGGCAAGCGTGTCTTCACCTTCCCCACGGCGGGGCGCTTCCTCAGCCGCTTCGGAGTGGTGCCGGTGACCCTGCCCTGGGAGGACATCGAGGTCGCCATGCAGACCCGCGAGCTCGACGGCATCGCCTGGGCCGGCATCACCGAGGCCTACACCGTGGGCTGGGCCGACGTCAGCAACTACTACCTGACCAACAACATCTCCGGCGCCTGGGCCGGGTCGTATTTCGCCAATACCGAGCGCTGGGAGGAACTGCCGGAGCACCTCAAGACCCTGTTCCGGCTATGCATGGACAGCTCCCACTACTATCGCCAGCACTGGTACTGGTGGGGCGAGGCGCACTACCGCACTACCGGCGGCAAGCTGGAGCTGACCTCGATCCCCGAGGAGGAGTGGCAGACCATCGAGGACGAGGCGCTGGCGTTCTGGGACGAGATCGCCCAGGAGAGCGAGCGAAGCGCCCGGGTGGTGCAGATCCTCAAGGACTATCGGCAGACCATGCAGGAGGCCGGCCCTCCCTACCGCTACTCCTGAACAGTGGACGGGGTGGTGCGGCCTATGTCGCCCGCCCCGCAGGGTCGCCGTTCGTCGGCGGCGGGACAGGACCAGGCAGGATGAGGAGGTGCCATGAGCCGATTGCAGCCAAGAGCGGTAGCCAGTGCCGAGGACGCACGCCGCATCGTCGAGTCCCGGGGCCTCAGCCACGTCAAGGTGGGGATGTTCGACATCGACGGCGTGATGCTCGGCAAGTACATGGGACGCGAGAAGTTCTTCGCCTCCCTGGAGAAGGGCTTCCCGTTCTGCGACGTGGTGCTGGGCTGGGACAGCAAGGACGAGCTCTACGACAACGTGCGCTTCACCGGCTGGCATACCGGCTATCCGGATGCGCCGTTGCGGATCGTGCCGGAGAGCTGCCGGGAGGTGCCCGCCGAGGGCGACATGCTGCTGTTCCTCGCCGAGTTCGAGGGCTCCGCCGAGGCGATCTGCCCGCGCGGCCTGCTCAGGCGGGTGCTGGCCCGGGCCGAGGCGATGGGTTTCACGGCCCGCGCCGCCCTGGAGTACGAGTTCTTCCTCTTCCATGAGACGCCGGAATCGGTCCGCGAGAAGGGCTTTCGCCACCTGCGACCGTTCACCCCCGACATGATGGGCTACTCCATGCTCAGGAGCTCGGTGCATGGCGAGCTCTACCACGAGCTGCTGGCCATGGCCGAGGTCATGGACTTCCCCATCGAGGGGCTGCATACCGAGACCGGCCCCGGGGTGCTCGAGGCGGCCATCGGGGTGGACGAGGCGCTCGCCGCCGCCGACAAGGGGGCGCTGTTCAAGACCTTCACCAAAGTGTGGGCCCAGCGTCGCGGCCTGATGGCGACCTTCATGGCCAAGTGGTCGCCGGACTATCCCGGGCAGAGCGGCCATGTCCACCTGTCGCTGCGCCACGCCGGGAGTGGCGCCTCGGCCTTCTTCGATGCCGCGGCGCCGGACCGGATGAGCGACCTGCAGCGCCACTTCGTGGCCGGCCAGCAGGCCCTGATGCCGGAGCTGCTGGCGATGTTCGCGCCCACCATCAACAGCTACACCCGGCTGATCCCCGGCTTCTGGGCGCCCACCGATGCCACCTGGGGCGTCGAGAACCGCACCACCGCGCTGCGGGTGATTCCCGGCAGCGAGGCCTCCCAGCGGGTCGAATACCGGCTGGGCAGCGCCGACGCCAACCCCTACCTGGCGATGGCCGCGGCCATCGCCTCGGGGCTCTGGGGCATCGAGCAGCGCCTCGAGCCCGACCCGCCGGTCGAGGGCAACGCCTATGATCGCCAGCACCCGCCGCATCAGGCGCTGCCCCGCACCCTGTGGGATGCTGCCCAGCGCCTGCGGGGCTGTGCGGCGGCCCGCGACCTCTTCGGCGACGACTTCGTCGAGCACTTCGCGGCGACCCGGGAGTGGGAGGAGCGCCAGTTCCGGCGCCATATCACGGACTGGGAGTTGGATCGCTATTTCGAGATCATCTGAGCGCCGAGCGGCGCCGGGGACAGGTCGTAGCGGGGGTCCTATGCCAGGGGTGAGGAGCACTGCTCCGAACGGGCTGGCCAAGGATGGCCAGCACCGGACCTGCAAGTGGAGCGGGACGCGAGAGCGAAGCGGGGCATCGGTAGCGTCCAGGGAGGGATTCACAGCGCCCCCGCGATGGTCCGACATTTCGAGACCTGTCGCCGGATCAGCCGCGAGTGCTGACACCGGTTGACCTGTCATTTGTCCGAGGAGGGTAGCATGGCCATACAACGCACGATTTCACCGGTGGACGGCTCGGTCTACGTCGAGCGGGAACAGGCCTCCGCGGCGGCCATCGAGGCGGCCCTCGAGCGGGCGGTGGCGGCACAGCGTGCCTGGCGCGAGGTGCCGCTGGACGAGCGCGCGCGTCTCTGCTCGCGCATGGTGGATGCCTTCGTGGCCCGCCGCGACGTCCTGGCGGAGGAGCTGACCTGGCAGATGGGGCGGCCCATCGCCGCGGCCGCCGGCGAGGTGGGCGGTTTCGAGGAGCGGGCGCGGACCATGATCGCCCTGGCCGAGGAGGCGCTGGCGCCGATCCACCTGGCAGAGAAGCCCGGCTTCACGCGCTACATCACCCGCGAGCCGCTGGGGGTGTCGCTGGTGGTGGCGCCCTGGAACTACCCCTACATGACCGCGGTGAACGCCTTGGTCCCGGCGATCATTGCCGGCAACAGCGTGCTCCTCAAGCACTCCGCCCAGACGCCGCTGTGTGCCGAGCGCCTCCAGCAGGCCTGCGACGAGGCCGGGCTGCCGGCAGGCGTCTTCCAGCACCTGCACCTCTCCCACGCCGACACCGAGGCGTTGATCCGTGACCCGCGTGTCGACCACGTCGCCTTTACCGGCTCGTTGGCGGGCGGGGCCATGGTCGAGCGCAACGCCGCCGGGCGCTTCATCGCCACCGGCCTGGAACTGGGGGGCAAGGATCCGGCCTACGTGCGCGCCGATGTCGATCTCGACGCCGCGGTGGAGGGGGTGATGGACGGGGCCTTCTTCAACTCGGGGCAGAGCTGCTGCGCCATCGAGCGCCTCTACGTGGACGCCTCGATCCACGACGCCTTCGTCGAGCGCTCGGTGGCCTGGGTGCGCCAGCTCCGGCTCGGCAATCCCACCGACCCGGCGACGACCCTCGGCCCGCTGATCAGGCCGGCGGCGGCGGACTTCGTGCGCGGCCAGGTGGAGGAGGCGGTGGCGGCCGGCGCCACGGCCTGGATCGACCCCGGCGACTACCCGCTCTCGGTACCGGGCAGCGCCTACCTGGCGCCCCAGCTGCTGACCGGGGTCGACCACACCATGCGCGTGATGACCGAGGAGAACTTCGGCCCGGTGGTCGGCGTCATGCCGGTGGCCGACGACGAGGCGGCTATCGCGCTGATGAACGACAGTGCCTTCGGCCTGACCGCGGCGGTGTTCACCCGCGACCTCGTCGCCGGCGAGGCCATTGCCCGGCGGCTGGAGGCCGGCACGGTCTTCACCAACCGCTGCGACACCCTGGACCCGGAGCTGGCCTGGACGGGCGTCAAGTGCTCCGGTCGCGGCTGCTCGCTGTCGCGGCTGGGCTACGAGACCCTGACCCGACCCAAGTCCTTCCATCTCAAGCATGCCTGACGGCGGAGGTCCCCATGAGCTTCGATCCCGACCACTACCGCATGGGCTGGAACTACCCGGCCCCCATCCTCACCGGGCCCGGCCGTATCCGTGAGCTTCCCGGGCTGTGCCGGGAACTGGGCATGACCGCGCCGCTGCTGGTCACCGACCCGGGCCTGGCCGGCCTGCCCATGGTGCGCGACATCCTCGACCTGGCCCGGGCCGATGGCCTGGCCATCGGGGTGTTCAGCGAGATCAAGGGCAACCCCACCGGGGCCAACGTGCTGGCCGGGGTGGCCGCCTTCAACGACGGCGGCCACGATGGGGTGATCGCCTTCGGCGGCGGCTCGGGGCTCGATGCCGCCAAGGCCGTGGCGCTGATGGCCCGCCAGCGCGAGGGGCTCTCGCTGTGGGCGCTGGAGGACGTGGGCGACAACTGGACCCATGCCGACGGCGCGGCCATCGTGCCTTGCGTGGCGGTGCCCACCACCGCCGGCACCGGCTCCGAGGTGGGGCGCGCCTCGGTGATCACCGACGAGGCGGCCCACGTCAAGCGCATCATCTTCCATCCCGGCATGCTCCCGGACCGGGTCATCCTCGACCCGGAGCTCACCATCGGCCTGCCGGCGACCATCACCGCGGCCACCGGCATGGACGCGCTCTCCCACTGCCTGGAGGCCTGGTGCTCGCGGCAGTTCCACCCGATGGCGGAGGGTATCGCCGTGGAGGGGGTGCGGCGGGTGCGTGACTTCCTGCCCCGGGCCTATGCCGACGGCGGGGACCTGGAGGCGCGCATGAACATGCTGGTGGCCTCGAGCATGGGCGCCACCGCCTTCCAGCGCGGCCTGGGCGCCATGCACGCCCTCGCCCATCCCCTCGGGGCCCTGCATGACGCCCACCACGGCACCCTCAATGCGGTGCTGATGCCCTATGTGCTGCGCGCCAACGAGCGGGCCATCGGCGAGCCCATGGTGCGCCTGGGGCGCTACCTCGCCCTGGCCCAGCCGGGGACGGCCAGCGTGATCGACTGGGTGCTGGAGTTGCGCGAGCGGCTCGGTATCCCGCACACCCTGGCCGAGCTGGGCATCGACACCGGGCGTGCTGACCGGGTGGGGCGGATGGCGGTGGAGGATCCCTCCTCGGGGACCAACCCCGTCGCCTTCACGGCCGACGCGTACCGCGACCTCTTCGTGGCGGCCGTAGAGGGCCGGCTCTGAACGGGTCGAGCGGGTGGCCGGCCGCGGCGCCGCGGTGCTGGGCTTGAGGCAGGGGGCGAGATGACGCGGGGAGGGCAGGGCATGGTGATCGGACTGCTGCAGTGTGACGACGTGGCACCGGAGCTGCGCGGGACCCACGGCAACTATCCCGAGATGTTCGAGGTGCTGTTCCATCGCGTCGACCCGAGCCTGGCGTTCAGGGTCTGGCGCTGCCTGGACGGCGAGATCCCCGACGACATCGAGGCGGTGGACGCCTGGCTGACCACGGGGTCGAAGTTCGGGGTCAATGACGACCTGCCCTGGATCGCCGCGCTCGAGGCCTTCGTGCGCGCCCTCTGGGCGGCGGGCAAGCCGCTGGTGGGCATCTGCTTCGGCCACCAGCTGATGGCAAGGGCGCTGGGCGGCGAGGTGGCGAAGAGCGGCAAGGGCTGGGGCGTGGGCATGTCGTTCAACCGAGTCACCGAGCGGGCCGACTGGATGACGCCCTGGCAGCCGGGACTCGACCTGCTGGTGAGCCACCAGGACCAGGTGGAGCGGCTGCCGGAGGGTGCCCGGGTGCTCGGCGGCAGCGACTTCTGCCCGGCCTACCTGATGCAGGTCGGCGAGCACTTCCTCGGCGTGCAGGGCCATCCCGAGTTCACCCGGGCCTACTCCCGGGACCTGATGGCGCTGCGCGCCGACCTGGTCGGCCACCACCGGGTACGCGAGGGGGAGGCGTCGCTCTCGGCGCCGGTGGACGACACCCTGATGGTGCGCTGGATCCTGGCCTTCATGCGCCGGGCCATCCAGAGGCGCGAGAACGCCCCCCAGGCCCCGCCCTGAGGGTCGGGCCCGAACGCAGGACCGGGGCCACTGGGGCCCCGGTCGTGTCGGCTGGCAGCTGAGCCGCTCGGGTCAGTCCGTGCTGAAGTACCTTTCGTGGATCTCGTCGTAGGTGCCGTTGTCCTTCAGCGTCGCCAGGGCCGCGTTGAAGGCCTCGGCCAGCTCCTGGTCTCGCTGGCGGAAGGCGATGCCGAAGCCTTCGCCGAAGTACTCCTTGGGCTCGGTGATCTTCTCGCCGACCAGCTTGTAGTCCCCGGCCTCGCTGTCGAGGAGGGTTGACTTGCCGATCGGGAAGTCGAGGAAGACGGCGTCGAGGCGACCGGAGTCCATGTCCAGCACCATGTCGTCGGCGGTGGCGTAGCGGTTGACGTCGGCCACGTCGCCGTACAGGTCGGTCACATAGTTGTCCTGCAGGGTGCCGCGCTGCACGCCCAGGGTCAGGCCGTCGAGGGTCTCCTCGGACGGGGTGCCGATCTCGACGTCGGCGGGGGCGAACCAGGCCGACGGCGGGGTGATGTAGGGTTCGGAGAACAGCACCTGTTCACGGCGCTGCTCGTTGATGGTCATCGAGGACATGATGGCGTCGTACTTGCGCGCCTGGAGGCCGGGGATGATGCCGTCCCAGCCCTGCACGACCCATTCGCACTGGATGCCGATCTCCTTGCACAGGGCATTGCCCAGGTCGATGTCGAACCCGGTCAGCTCGCCCTCTGGGGTGCGGTATTCCATGGGCTCGTAGGGCACGTCGACGCCGATGCGGATGTCGCGGACCTCGGCACTGGCGCTGCCGGCGACCAGGGCGGCGCCGAACACGCCGAGACTCAGGATCTTGTGAAGTTTCATGGGTGTCTTCCCGTGTTGTTGGTGGTTTCACCTCGTGGGTGACGACGGAACCACGATAGCGGATGCCCGGGCCCGTCGGAAGGGGGAGCCGGCCGCATTCAAACGCCGGTTCCCAACGCTTGTTTTACGCTCCTTGTCGTTGCCTGTCAGCCGCTGACCGGCTTGAGGTGCGCCAGCAGGCGCCGTTCCAGGTAGCGGAACAGGTAGAGGATGGCGAACGTCAGGCAGAGGTAGATGGCCGCCACGAACAGGAAGGCCTCGAAGGGCGCGTAGTAGCGCGCATAGACGAAACGGGCCGCCCCGGTCAGGTCCATGATGGTGACCACGCTGGCGATGGCGCTGGCGTGGAGCATGAAGATCACCTCGTTGCCGTAGGCGGGCAGGGCGCGCCGGAAGGCGCTGGGCAGCACGATACGCCGCAGCATCAGCCCCCGGGACATGCCATAGGCCCGCGCCGCCTCGATCTCCCCCCGGTCCGTGGACTTGATGGCGCCGCGGAAGATCTCGGTGGTGTAGGCCGCGGTGTTCAGGGTGAAGGCGATCAGCGCCGGCACGAAGGGCTTCTCGAGGATCACCCACAGCCAGGTCTCCTGGATCCCCTCGACGAACACCACGCCATAGTAGATCAGGTAGAGCTGGACCAGCAGCGGCGTGCCGCGGAACACGTAGCAGTAGAGGAAGATCGGCAGGCTGATCCAGCGATGCCGCGAGCCGCGCCCGATGGCCAGCGGCACCGCCAGCACCAGGCCGATGATCAGCGACAGGGCCACCAGCTGCACGGTGGTGACCAGGCCCTCGCCGTAGTAGCCGAGGGTCTGCAGGGTGAAGATGCTGTTGTCGGCGAGCTGGGCCTCCAGCCAGGTCATCAGGGCTTCCATCAGTCCGCCTCCCGGTAGCCGACGTCATAGCGTTTCTGCAGCCGCGCGAAGCCCCACTCCGAGGCCGTGGCGATCAGCAGGTAGACGGCCGCGACGATGATCATGAAGGTGAAGGGCTCGCGGGTGGCCTTGGAGGCCTCGGCGGCCACGCGGACCATGTCGGTGAGGCCGATCACCGAGACCAGGGCGGTGGTCTTGAGCAGCACCATCCAGTTGTTGGAGAGGCCCGGGATGGCGTGGCGCATCATCTGCGGGAAGCGGATGCGCCGGAACACCAGCCAGTGGTTCATGCCATAGGCGCGTCCGGCCTCGATCTGGCCGCTGTCCACCGCCAGGAAGGCGCCCCGGAAGGTCTCGCCCATGTAGGCGCCGAAGATCAGCCCGATGGTGACCACGCCGGCGACGAACTCGTTGACGTTGATGAAGACGTCCCACCCGAAGCGTTCGTAGAGCTGGTCGGTGACCATGTTGATGCCGATCTGGCCGCCGAAGAACAGCAGCATCATCAGCACCAGGTCGGGAACGCCGCGGATGATGGTGGTGTAGAGGGTGCCGATGCGGTGGGCCAGCCAGTTGCGCGACATCTTGGCGCTGGCGGTCGCGAGGCCCAGCACGATGGCCAGGACCAGCGAGAGCACCGCCAGCTCGATGGTGATCAGGGCGCCTTCCGCGAGGCGTGGGCCGTAGCCGTGAAGATCGATCATGGGGCTCTCCTCGTGGGCTGGCTCAGTGCTTGGGCGCCAGGAACTGCTTGAGCCGCTCGGAGCGCGGGCTGCCGAACACCGCCTCTGGCGGGCCGTATTCCTCGATCACGCCCTGATGCAGGTAGATCACCTGGCTGGAGACGTCGCGGGCGAAGGCCATCTCGTGAGTCACCAGGATCATGGTGCGCCCCTCCTCGGCGAGGTCGCGCATGACCTTGAGCACGTCGCCCACCAGCTCCGGGTCCAGCGCCGAGGTGGGCTCGTCGAAGAGCATCACCTCGGGGTCCATGGCCAGCGCCCGGGCGATGGCGCCGCGCTGCTGCTGGCCGCCGGACATCTGTGCCGGATAGGCGTCGGCGCGCTCGGTCAGGCCCACCCGCTCGAGCAGTGCGCGGGCGTGCTCGACGGCCTCCTTCTTCGGCTTGCCGAGCACATGCACCGGGGCCTCGATGATGTTCTCCAGCAGGGTCATGTGGGCCCAGAGGTTGAAGTTCTGGAAGACCATGGAGAGCTTGGCGCGCATGCGCACGACCTGCTTCCAGTCGGCCGGTTCGCGGCCGTGTCGGGTCTTCTTGAAGCGGATCTCCTCGCCGTGGACGATCAGGTCGCCCTCGTCGGGTTGCTCGAGCAGGTTCATGCAGCGCAGGAAGGTACTCTTGCCGGAGCCGGAGGCTCCGATCAGCGTGATCACATCGCCCTTGTGGGCCTTCAGGGAGAGGCCCTTCAGGACCTCGGTGTCGCCGAAGCGCTTGGTGATGTCGCGCACTTCCAGCGGAATCGGGGTATCGGCCATGGAACGGGCTCCAGATCGTGGGCGGTCCGCCGCATCGAAGGTCGGCCGGCGCGGGCCGGGATCGAGAAGGGGGCGATTCTAACAGGCCGGAGGATTTCCGGAAGGGCACCGCGACGCGCCGGGTATTCTACCGCGGTCCGGGACGGGGATGGCATGGGGCATGGGGAGTCTCCTGGCGGTTGTTGTTGTGGGGGTGCCGGGGCGGCGTCAGTCCGGTGGCGGGCTCGGCACCACCAGCAGCGCCGCCCGGGCGCCGATCTCGACCTCGGCATTGGGAAAGACCACCGACAGGGGGGTCTCGCCGACGCGGGTCTCGCCGGCCACGGCGTCTTCCGCCAGCCGGGTGCCGGGCGGGAACTCGCTGAAGTTGGGTGTATCGTCCGGGAAGCAGAGCCGGAACGCCTCGCTGTGGCGCAGCAGCTCGTGCTCGGCGCGAAAGAAGGCCAGGGTGCCGGGGGCGGCGGTGGCCGGCTCGCGGCCCTCGACCAGCGCCTGGAGGAGCCGGCCCATGGGGGCCAGGGGGGCGAGATCGTTGTGGCCGAAGGGCAGTGCACGCCCCAGTTCCAGGGTGAAGGCCGCCGCGCCATGGTAGTGCTTGGCATAGTGCGAGAAGGTCCAGCTGTGACGGTGCTGGTGGAGCACCGCCTGGATGCCGGCGGCGGCCAGCCAGCGCCATTGCTCGGGGGGCGTCGGCGCCTCGGCGAAGGGCTCGACCACGAAGCGCGGGAAGCGGCTCTCGCGGATCGCGGTGTGCAGGTCGTAGTGCAGGCGGGAGAGGCCTGCATGGCGGGCGTAGAAGGCGTCCACCGCGGCCATCAGCACCCGGGCCCGGTCGGGTTCGTCACCCGCCTCCTCGAGGTCGCGGCGGAACAGCCGGTTGAGGTTGGTGGCGACGTAGCGCTGGCCGAGCCGGATCGCCTCGGGATTGCCCAGGATCACCAGCAGCGGGGCCCCCAGGCAGAGCTGCCCGGCCTCCAGCCGGGCCAGGACCTCGCCCAGCAGCTCCATGGGGGCCGTCTCGTTGCCGTGGACGCCGACCGAGAGCACGCAGGCCCTCGCCTCCGGCGCGGGGTCGTCCGGCACGAGCTCGAGCACCCCCGGGGCGGACAGCCGGAAGCGCCCCCCGGACACCCTGCCCTCGGCGCGGGAAGGGGGGCGCCCCTCCAGGCCCTGGTCGAGCCACTCAGCCAGCATGGTCGGAACCGGCGTCGGTGGACTCGAAGATCCGGTCGGCGCTGGCGGCGACGAAGCCCTGGTAGAGCCGGCCCTCGGCATCCGGGTAGCGGCGAGCGAACTCGTAGTAGCAGGTGGGGATCTCCTCCACCCGGCCGCCGGAGAAGGTGAAGGGCATGCGGTCGGCGAGCGTCGAGGCCTGCTCGAGCAGCACCTCGGGGGAGCCCTTGATGCGTCCGCCGGACGCATTGATGGCCAGTCCCAGCGACTCGACCTTCGCCAGCAGCTTCTCCAGGGTGTCGTGGCGGCGCAGGTGGTTGACGCTGACCGTGAAGTGGTTGGCCCGCAGCCCGATGATCGACAGCCAGGCGGCGTACTCGCTCTCCTCCGCCAGGGTCCGGTATTCCCCCCAGGTCGGGGTCTCCCACAGGCGGCCGGCCCACATCACCTCGGGCGAGGCGATCCGCGCAGGGTCGATCTGGTCCACCAACTCGTCGATGATCTCCTGGGCCCGGGCCGAGAGCTCGCGGCACTTCAGCTCCGAGAGGAAGACCCTGGGCTGGTCCTCTCGCGGTGGCAGGTAGCCCCAGGCGCGCAGCTTCTTGGCCTCGAAGTCGTAGGGTTCCAGCCGGGTGTAGCCCAGCGCCAGCAGGTGGGGCTCCAGGTCGGCCAGGCGGACGGGGCCGCGGTCGAAGGTGCGGAAGGCCACGTGGTCGTTGACGACGGTCTCGCCATCGGCGACCAGGGCATCATGGATGCGGCTCGCCTGGGGCGTCATGGCGGTGTAGTCGTCCCAGAGGCGCGAGAAGAACTGCTCGAGGCTCATGTCGGAAGGCATGTGGGCACCTGTTGTCGATGTTGTGGTGGCTGACGACACCATCCCGTCCGTCGCCGGTGGACTCAAGGGCGAGCGTCGGTCGGATGAAAGTGGCGGGGCCCAGGGTGAAAATCCGCGCCTGGCCAGGGGCGAGGCCTACTGCCGTAGCACTTCGAGCCGCGGCGCGGCTGTGACCATTGCACGATGGGGAGCGAGGCCTTCCACGGCTAGACTGGCAACGCCGCGTACCCACAGGAGAGTGCCATGACCGACCATGCCCGCCACCTCGATGCCCACTATGATGCGCCGGGCGCGCGGAGCGGACAAAGCCTGACGATGCGGCTGCGGGCGGCCTTCCGCGAGGCGGGGTGCGACCCGGACCATCTCACCCTGGACGAGGTCGCCGGCATCGACCAGCTGCACCTGGGCGGACGACGGGCCAGTCGCTCCCTGGCTGCCCTGGGAGGCCTCGCCCCGGGCAGCCGGGTGCTGGACGTGGGCTGCGGCACCGGCGGGGCGAGCCGGCTGCTGGCGGCGGAATTCGGCGGCGAGGTCATCGGGCTGGACATCACCGCGGCCTTCGTCGACGTGGCCGGCTGGCTGAGCCGCGCCACCGGCCTCGACGACCGGACGCGCTTCCTGTGCGCCGATGCGGCGCACACGCCCCTGGCGGATGGCACCTTCGACGTGGTGTGGTGCCAGCATGCCTTGATGAACATGCCCGACATCGCCGCGGTGCTCGCCGAGTGGCACCGGCTGCTGGTGCCGGGGGGCACGGTGCTGCTGCACGAGGTGGTGGCCGGCGACGCCCCCTCACCGCTGTGCCTGCCGGTCCCCTGGGCGCGCCGTGTCGAGACCAGCCATCTGCGTTCCCGGCATGCCCTGGAGGCGCTGCTGGCCGAGGGCGGCTACGCTCCGGTGGTGGTGCAGGACGTCACCGAATCGGCGCTCGCCTGGCGACGCAAGCACAGCCGCCGTGAGGGTGATGGGACGCCGCCTGGGCCCGCGCTGCCCGGGCCGGCGCTGATCTTCGGTGATGTCTTCGCGGAAATGGGGCGCAACCTTCGCGACAATCTGGCCGCGGACCGGGTCAGGATCATCGAGGGCGTCTTCCGGGCGTCCCGCCCTTCATCGGACTTCTAGGCGTCCTGCCGCTGTCTCGCCATTTCCTGCCGATAGTCGTCGGCAAGATCGGTTTTCTGGTGCTCCGCAAGCCCCCGGCCGGCGAGTTGAAAGACCTCGTGCTCCTCCTCATCGAGGTGATGAATCACCAGCTCGCTCAGCTTCCTGGCCTGGGTCAGCCATGCAGGCGAGGCGTAGTCGGTGGCCTCCAGGGTCTCGAGTTGCTCGTCGATCTCATGGTGCTCTGCCACGCTGTGTCGTGCCTTCTCCTGGGTCAGGTCGATCGCCAACATCGGCATGTAGAGCGCGCGTTCTTCGGCGGCAGCATGGTGCTGAAGCTCGGCGCGCAGTTGGTGGTGAAGTCGCTCTCGCTCCTGGCTGTCGCCGGACGTCTGCAGAAGCTTTTCCAGCAGGTCGCGCTGGATGTCATGGTCCGCGCGCAAGGCTTCGAAGATCGTCATGGTGGGGCTCCTCGATCTGGGGACATCGGGCCGTGGCCAGCTAGAGGCCCTGCGAGTGCGATGCATCGCAGGCCCGAATCAGCATAGGCCAGGATCTCCCGCAGGAATATCGGGCCAGGCATCGATGCCATCGGGTGTTCAGGACGACGCGTGCGGGCCCGTGGTCAAGACATCCCTGACGCGCGTCACCTCCGGCCGGTTGCTGCCTGCCATTGCTGGCCGCGGACCGGGTGCGGATCCTCGAAGGGGTGTGGTGCAGGGGGGGGGGCGTTTCGAACGTGTCGATCGATAGCGTCGAGATTCTTCGCTTCCTTTCGTTTCTGTCGATTCTACACTGAGAGTTGCTACACGACTGACCCGCAAGAGGAGGCATGCGAATGACCCGGATACTGGTGCTCTACCACTCCATGTACGGCCATATCGATACCCTGGCCCGCACCGTGGCGGAAGGGGCGCGCGACGTCGAAGGCGTCGAGGTCACCCTCAAGCGGGTGCCCGAGACCATGGACCCCGAGGCCTTCGCCAAGGCCGGCGGCCGCTCCTTCGATACCCCCGAGGCGAGCCCCGAGGAACTGGCCGACGTCGACGCCGTGATCTTCGGCAGCCCGACTCGTTTCGGCAACATGTCCGGCCAGATGCGCACCTTCCTCGACCGGACCGGCGGCCTGTGGGCGGGCGGCAAGCTGCGCGGCAAGGTGGCGAGCGTCTTCACCTCCACCGGTACCGGCGGTGGGCAGGAGACCACCATCACCTCCTTCTGGAACACCCTGGCGCACCACGGCATGGTGATCGTGCCACTGGGCTATGGTATCGGCGAGCAGTACGTCTTCGACCAGGCCGGCGGCGGCAACCCCTACGGCGCCTCCACCATCGCCGGGGGCGACGGCTCCCGCCAGCCCGACGAGCGGGAACTCAAGATCGCCCGCTTCCAGGGCGAGCACGTGGCGCGCATCGCCGCGAAGCTGGCCGGCTGACGCCGCTCCGCGCCATCCGGTCGCACCCCAGGCCCCGCCCGCACTCTGCGCGCAGAGCGCGGTCGGGGTCCTGTCACTTGAGGGTTTCAGTATCGGCGGGGGCCGCGGACCAGGTAGCTCAGCGGGTGCAGCACCAGCCAGGTGAGCAGGGCGACGCCGAGCGCCGCCGCCACCAGCGCCGCCCAGTCGGTCGCCGTGGCCACGAAGGCGAGGCGCGAGCCGGTCAATTGCGGCAACCACCACAGGGTCGAAAGCCCCGCCAGCAGGGCGACGATGGCGGCCGGCACGCAACGGTAGGCGGTGAACCGATAGCCGCGCAGGCGGCCGAGCAGTTGCGCGATCACCAGCAGTGCCAGCAGCGCCAGGATCAGCGCCAGGAAGGGCGGGATGGCATGCGACAGCACCGCGAGGATGCCGGACAGCGTGAAGTTCATGGTCAGGTCTCCTCAGACACGTCCTTCCAGCATGGCGTAGTAGGCGGGCTGCAGAAGGTAGTCCTTCAGTACCCAGGCCACCCAGGACTCTTCCTTCGGGTCGATGAAGGAGAAGGAGGGCAGGAAGGCCATGTCGTTGTCGTAGCCGAACTCCACCAGCATGGCCTTGCCGATATCGGTGATCAGCGGGCAGGAGGTGTAGCCGTTGTGGCGGGCGGGCAGCGCCTGGCCCTGGAGCTGGGCCAGCAGGTTGGCCTCTACCACCGGTGCCTGGGCCTTGACGCTGGCCGCGGTCTTGTTGATCGGGGCGCCGATCACGTCGCCGATGCCGAACACCTCGGGGTAGCGGTTGTGCTGCAGGGTGTGGATGTCGGTATCCAGCCACTCGCCGCGGAAGGGGCCCTCCCGGGCGATGAGGTCGCTCTCGCGGATGACGTCCGGGGCGCTCATTGGGGGCACCACATGGATGAAGTCATAGTCGATCACCTCGGTCATCTCGCCCTCGCGACCGAACTCCTCCTGGCGAAGCTCGTGGTGGGAAGTGAACTCGCTGGCCGGTCCGACGAAGGTGAACTCCGCCTGACGGGCCCCCGGGTCGATGGCGGAGAGTCGGTAATGGTGGCGACGCTGGACTCCCTCGTCGTCGAAGCGTCGCTTGAGGAAGTCATCGATCCAGGGCTGGCTGAACATGGCCTCGCCGGGGGTCAGGTAGTCCAGCCGGAAGGCGTCGCGTCGTCCGGTATCCTTGATGCGAGAGAGGGTGGTGAAGGTCATCTTGAGCGGCGCGCCGGCGCACTTCACCGGGGTGGGCGCCGCCGTGAAGAGGCCCTGACCGCTGCCCCTGGCGAGCCACTCGTCGATGGCGTCGCGAGTGCGGGTGGCGCCCTCGAGGCTGGCATAGACGCTGCCGATGCCGTGGCTACCGATCAGCTCCGGCGACATGCCATCGATCAGGTGATAGTTGAGCTGCAGGCCGGTGGCGACCACCAGGTAGTCGTACTCCGCGATACTTCCGTCGGCCAGGGAGACCCGGCGCTGTTCGGCATCGACCCCGACGGCGGGCTGGCGGATCCAGTCGATCCCGCGGGGCATGAAGTCGGCATTGGAGCGCAGGGTCCTGTCGGGATGCCAGACGCCGCAGGCGACGAGGGTCCAGCCCGGCTGGTAGTGGTGAATCTCGCGCGGCTCCACTACCGTGATGCGGGCGCCGGAAAGCCGCATGGCAAGGCGATTGGCCATGGCCATGCCCGCGGCACCGCCGCCGAGGATGACGATGTGGGCACGCGTCGGGACGGTGGTGGCCTCGAGGCCGGCCAGTGGCAGCAGGCCTGCCGCGCCGGCGCCGAGTCCCAGCTTGAGCAGCTGGCGGCGGTCCATTCGAGGGGGGGCGAGGTGGCGTGTCATGTCAGGACTCCTGCGCAAGGGGTTGGCAGCCTAGTCATGTCCTATCATTTATAAGCTTATAACCTAGCCTATCCTGCGCGTGCACCCTTCATTGGCATGCGGGAGCTTGATGCACGTCAGACTTCCGGCGTTTATCCAGAGGCGATGATCTCCTGCCGGGAGGAAGTACACGACGACGAGGTGATCGAGCGCCGTTCCTGAGGGGGTAATGAAGGGAGCCGGAACGACGACGGCCACCGCCTGCGCGGTGGCCGTCGCGTATCGGGAGGGTGAGCTCGCTCAGCCGGCGATGCGTTCGGCGATGGCGCGGCCCAGGGCCTCGGTGGTGCCATGGCCGCCGACGTCCGGCGTCAGCATTGCCTTGTCGCCCTCGGCGAGCACCGCCTCGAAGGCATCGACGATGGCCTGGCCGGCCTTCGGGTGGCCCAGGTGCTCGAGCATCATGGCGGCGGACCAGACCTGGCCGATGGGGTTGGCGATGCCCTTGCCGGCGATGTCCGGGGCGCTGCCGTGGACCGGCTCGAAGAGGCTCGGGAAGTGGCCATCCGGGTTGATGTTGGCCGAGGGGGCCACGCCGATGGTGCCGGTGCAGGCCGGTCCCAGGTCGGAGAGGATGTCGCCGAACAGGTTGCTGGCCACCACCACGTCGAACCAGTCGGGGTGCATCACGAAGTTGGCGGTGAGGATGTCGATATGGAACTGGTCCACCGACACCTCGGGGTAGTGCACGCCCATCGCCTTCACGCGCTCGTCCCACCAGGGCATGGTGATGGCGATGCCGTTGGACTTGGTGGCCGAGGTGAGCTTCTTGCGCGGGCGGCTCTGGGCCAACTCGTAGGCGTACTTCAGCACCCGGTCGACCCCGGTGCGGGTCATCACGGTCTCCTGGATCACCACCTCGCGATCGGTACCCTCGAACATCTTGCCGCCGACGCTGGAATACTCGCCCTCGGTGTTCTCGCGTACCACGTAGAAGTCGATATCGCCGGGTTTGCGATCTGCCAGCGGGCTCTTCACGCCGGGCAGCAGCTTGCACGGGCGAAGGTTGACGTACTGGTCGAAGCGGCGACGGAACTGCAGCAGGGAGCCCCACAGGGAGATGTGGTCAGGTACCGTCTCCGGCCAGCCCACGGCACCGTAGAAGATGGCATCGGCGCCCTTGAGCTGCTCGAACCAGTCGTCGGGCAGCATCTGGCCGTGCTCGGCGTAATAGTCGCAGCTGGCGAAGTCAAAGTGCTCGAGGCTCAGGTCGATACCGAAGCGCTTGGCGGCGGCCTCGAGGGCGCGAAGCCCCTCGGGCATCACCTCCTTGCCGATGCCGTCGCCGGGAATGACGGCGATGCGATGGGACATGGATCTCCTCCTAGGGTGCATGGGTCGTGCCTGCCAGTCTAGTCCTGCACGGAGGAAAGATAATCGGGTTACCATTCAACTCATTGTTGAATGAAAGTGGAGAATGGCATGACGCCCCTCGATGACCTGGCTTTCTTCCGGCGCCTGGCCCATGCCGGCAGCCTCACCGCCACCGCCCGCGAACTGGGCCTGTCGCTGTCGGCGGTAAGCAAGCGCCTCAAGCAGCTCGAGGCGCGGCTGGGGGTCGAGCTGGCCAGCCGCACCACACGGCGCCTGACGCTGACCGCCGAGGGCGAGCGCTACCTGGCGCGGGGCGGGATGATCCTCGAGGAGCTCAGCGAGCTCGAGGAGTCCCTCGGCGAGCATCGGGCCGAGCTCTCCGGCCCCCTGAGGGTCAACGCCACCTTCGGCTTCGGCCGCCGCCACGTGGCTCCGCTGCTTTCGGCCTTCTGTCGGGACCATCCCGGCATCGAGGCGAGCCTGGAACTCTCCGGCTTCCCGTTGAGCCTGGGCGACCAGGCCTTCGACATCGGCATCCGCGTCGGCGAGCCGCCGGACTCCCGGCTGGTGGCCCGCCGGATCCTGGCCAACCGTCGTGTGCTCTGTGCCGCCCCCGCCCGGGTGGCGGCCCTTCCGCCCCTGATCTCGCCGGCGGACCTGTCGGGGCAGGCATGCCTGCTATTGCGCGAGAACGACAGTGACTTCGCGGTGTGGCGCTTCCAGCAGCGCGAGGACCCCGGGGTGGAGCAGGCGGTGAAGGTGGCCGGGCCGCTGGCCAGCAACGACGGCGAGGTGGTCATGCGGCTGGCGCTGGATGGGCACGGCATCGCGCTGCGCTCCTGGTGGGACGTCCACGACCACCTGGCCCATGGTCGCCTGGTCGAGCTGCTGCCCGACTGGCAGGGGGTGCGTGCCGACTTCCACGCCGTCTATCGCCAGCATCGGCACGTGCCGGCGCGCATCCGCGCCTTCGTCGCCTATCTTGAACAGGAGATGGCCAGCCGCGTGCCCTCCCTGCAGAATGTCGCCACTGCCAGCCGAGGAGCCTTGTTGCCGTGAATGTGTTGATGTTCACCAATACCTACCTGCCCATCGTCGGCGGGGTCAGCGAGTCGGTGCAGCGGCTCAAGCGCCAGCTGCAGGTCGCCGGCCACCGGGTGCTGGTGGTGGCGCCGCGTCTGGAGGGGCAGCCGCGAGAGGAGCGCGACGTGGTGCGGGTGGTGGCGGTGCAGCACTTCAACGGCAGCGACTTCTCGTTGCCGGTGCCGATTCCCGGCCAGCTCCACGAGGCGATCGAGGCCTTCGAGCCCGATATCGTCCATGCCCATCACCCCTTCCTGCTGGGCGATACGGCCGCCCGGGCGGCGGAGACCTACGGCCTGCCCCTGATCTTCACCCACCACACGCTCTACGAGCACTACACCCACTATGTGCCCGGCGACTCGCCGCGCATGCAGCGCTTCGCGGTGGCGCTCGCCACCCAGTACACCTGGCTGTGCGACGAGGTGATCGCACCCAGCGAGAGCATCCGTGACCTGCTGCACCGGCGCGAGGCCAATCCCCGCATCAGCGTGGTGCCGAGCGGCGTGGATACCGCGCGGTTTGCTCTTGGCGACGGCCGGGACTGGCGCGCACGCCTCGGCATTCCTGACGGGGCCTACGTGATCGGCCACCTGGGGCGCCTGGCGCTGGAGAAGAACCTGGCGTTCCTGGCCGAGGCAGTGGCCGAGGCGCTGGTGCGCGAGTCCGGGGCCCACTTCCTGGTGGTGGGCGAGGGCGAGGCCCGCGGCGACATCCAGGCGCTGGCGGACGCCCGGGGCGTGGCGGGGCGCCTGCACTTCACCGGTCGCCTGCAGGGCCAGGCGCTGATCGATGCCTACCACGCCATGGACGTCTTCGCCTTCGCCTCCCACAGCGAGACCCAGGGGATGGTGGTGGCCGAGGCCATGGCGGCCGGCCTGCCCGTGGTGGCCATCGATGCCCCCGGGGTGCGCGAGGTGGTGGTCGACGGCCGCAACGGGCGGCTGCTCGCCACGGATGACGTGGACGCCATGGCCGAGGCGCTGGTCGCCCTGGCGGATCCCGGCGTCCGCCGGCCGCTGGCCGAGTCCGCCCTCGAGACCGCGGCCGACTACGACGAAGGACGCTGCGCCGAGCGTTGCCTGGCGGTCTATCGCCGTGCCATCGCCCGGGGCGGCCCCTTCACCCATGCCGACGAGGGCGGCTGGGAGCGGGTGCGCCACCGGCTGGGGGCCGAGTGGCATATGCTCCGCCATCGCGGCCGCCTGTTGCGCCACCTGGTGCAGGAGGAGTGGGAGCAGGACCGTCCCGCCTGGTGGCCCGGCCACCGGGCGGAGGACGAGAGCGAGGTGCCGCGGAAATAGCCCCGTCAGCGGGCGCGGCGGCGCCGGTCGGACCAGGCCTTGAGACCGGCCAGCAGGGCGATTCCCGCCAGCAGGCCACCGGCGGCCCAGAGCAGCTCACCGCGGCTCTCGGCGGTGGCCAGCTCGCCCAACTGGCTGCCCAGCAGGGTGACGCCGGCCAGCCCGGGGACGATACCCAGCATCGAGCCGATCATGTAGTCGCGAAAGCGCAGGCGGAAGGCCCCGGCCATCATGTTGGTCAGGGTGAAGGGGGCCAGCGGCAGCAGGTTGACCAGGGTCATGGTGCGGATACCACGCCCCGACAGGTAGCGCGAGACCCCGCGCAGATGCCGGCCGCCGTGGCGCATCAGCGCCTCGCGGCCGAGCCGGCGGCCCACCCACCAGGTCAGCATCGAGGCCGCGAGGGTACCCGCCAGCGCGTGGGCAAAGCCCCACCAGGGGCCGAACAGCAGCCCGGTCAGCGCCACCAGCAGGCTGAGCGGGAACATCACCAGCGACGCCCCGGCGTAGATGGCCATCACCACCAGCACCGCCCAGGGGGCGTCGCGCCAGGCCAGGGAGCCCTGGACCAGGCGCTGCAGCGTGGCGACGGTCAACAGGTCCTCGCTGGCCAGCCACTGCCAGCCCACGGCCAGGCCGGCGAGCAGGATGAGGGCGATCAGCGGAAGCAGGAGCGGACGGGGCATGCGGGCGGGCGCCTTGGCGGCTGGGAAAGCGACAGCATACGGGGCGGGGGCATGCTGGCCAATGGCCGGCCGGCGGTGAGCCGGGTCAGGCGTGGCGCGCCAGCACCCGCAGCCGCGACTCGAGCATGTCGCGGTCGAGGTAGGTGCCCTGAAGGTGGCGTCGCCCGCTGTCGGGGTCGAAGGCGCCGCGGCCGTGCAACACGCGGCGATTGTCGAAGGCGACCATCTCGCCCGGGGCCAGGCTGAACGCGAGCCGATGACGGGGTTCGTGCAGCAGCGTCCAGAAGCGATGATAGGCGGCGTACCAGGCCTCGATGAGCTCCGCCGGCAGGCGCAGGGTGTCGCGGATCCAGTTGTTGAAGCGCACCTCCACCACGCGCCCGTCGGCGTCGCAGTGCAGGATCGGCGCGCGCACGGCGATGTCCTGTTCCTCGTCCTGAAAGCGGAAGTCGATGGGCGTCTCGCTGAGCAGGCGAAAGGCCTCCGGGTCCTCGCGGCGCAGGGCCTCGGCGACCCGGTAGCCGTCGGCGAACAGCGACTCGCCCCCCTCGGCGCCGTTCTCCAGGCAGTAGAGCAACTGGATGTCCGGCGGCTGGCGCCAGTTGGGCAGGTCGGTGTGCAGTGCCAGGCCGATGGCGGTGTAGGCGGCGTTGTTGGGGTTGGGCTTGGAGCGGACATCGAAGCGGGCGCCGAAGTTGGTCGAGCGCAGCGGGCCGATTCGCCTGGCCAGGCGGCTCACCTCCTCGTCGGCCAGCGGCCCGTTGTCGAGCAGCACCAGGCCGTCGCGCAGCAGGGCCTCGAGCCAGGCCCGCTCACCCTCGACAGAGCCGGTGAAGGCCGCGTGGTCGACCCGCTCGGGGCGAAAGCCCTCGGGCCAGGGGCGCGGGGCGGGCAGCGCCGTGGCCGCTTCCACGCCGGGGCGACGCTGGTGAAGCCAGCCGCCGTCGAAGCGGCTCTCATGCCCATCCTCCCATACCAGGTGCAGGTGGCCGGCCTCGATGCGGGCCTCCCGGGGGCGGGTGATGGTCGCCAGCGGCAGGACGAGGCGCTCGCGGGTCTGGGCATGGCGGCAGGCGCGGCAGGCACAGTGGTCGCGCAGCCAGAGCCAGGGAAGGCGGGCCTGCTCGCCATCCTCCCAGGCCAGGTGGATGCCGCTATCGTCGGCCCGTCCGTCGCGTAGCCGCGGGGCCTGGGCGTAGGGGGCCAACTCCTGCATCTCCACCGGCTCGGCGGTGGCGGCGTGGGGGGCAGTGGCGTCCATGCGGTCCTCCTCTGGAATGTCGGGCATGACGGTGACGGGGAGCCCCGAGGGTGACGGCTGGCCCGGCGGCTGACAAACGATTAATCTGGCCCCTATGACCAAGCACAGCTTATGGGTGGCTATTTCATGAGTTCCTTGCCCCCGCTGATCTGGCTACAGGCCTTCGAGGCGGCCGCGCGCACCCTGAGCTTCACGGCCGCCGGTCGCGAACTGGGGGTGACCCAGGCGGCCATCAGCCAGCGCATCCGGCTGCTCGAGGACCGCCTGGGGCAGAAGCTCTTCGTGCGTCACCCGCGAAGCCTCACACTGACGCCGGCGGGCCAGGCGTGGCTACCCAGCATCCACGAGGGGTTCGCGCGCATCGGCGAAGGCACCCGAGAGGTCTTCGGCAGTGCAACGGCACGCTCGGTCACGTTGCGCACCACGCCGGTCATCCAGCAGAACTGGCTGGCGCCCCGGCTGCTGGCCTTCCATCGTGCCCATCCGGCGATCGCCGTGCGCCTGGTCAGTGCCATCTGGTCCGGCGAGTTCGGCCCCGAGGGGGCGGATATCGAGATCCGCTACGGAGGCGGCGGCTGGTCGGGCATGGAGGCGCTGTCGCTGGGTGTCGAGCGCCTGTTGCCGGTGTGTGCCCCGGCGGTGGCACGCGGCCTGGCGGCACCCGCCGACCTGGCGGGCGTGACCCTGCTGCATGCGGCAGGCTTCGCCGTGGGCTGGCCGAGCTGGCTGGAGCGGGCCGGGGTGGCCGGCCTCGACGCGCGCTCGCCGGCGCTGACCTGCGACAACCAGGCCATGACCCTGGCGCTGGCCAGCCAGGGCGGAGGCGTGGCGTTGACCCACCGGCGCCTGTTCGAGGGGCGTGATGACCTCGTCGCTCCGTTCGATCTCGCCGTGCCCACCGACGAGCGCTTCTGGCTGGTACGTTCGGCGCGGGGTCAGCGTCAGGAGGAGGCGTCGCTGCTGTGGTCGTGGCTCGCCCGCGAGGTGGATGCCGAGCCGGGATGAGCCGCAGTGGCCGGCGGACAGCGGGCCAGGGGATCCTGGCGGAAGTAGCGAACCAGCAGCACATAGAGCGCGGGGTAGGCCTGCACGAGCACGTCCGGGGCGGTGAAGAAATGCTCGCAACAGACCGCGAAGCACTCGCCGGGGTGGGTCGCCGCGTAGTCGTCGATGGGCGTCGGCTCGCCGCACGCCAGGCGCGACTGCAGGTCCTCCCAGACGCCCATGAAGACCCGGTGCCACTCCTTCGGGTCGATCTCCCTGGGCAGCGGTGGAAAGCCATCCACGTCCAGGGAGTTGCCCAGGTCGAGCTTGTGGGCCAGCTCGTGGATCAGCACGTTGAAGCCCGAGAAGTCACCGCTCTCCATCAGGTCGGGAAAGGAGACCACCACCGGCCCCTGGGAGGAGGTCTCGCCGGCGCGTTCGTCGACATACTCGTGGACCACGCCGGCCTCGTCCATCTCCTCCACCTGGCGCCGGAAGGCGTCGGGCAGGATGAGGATCTCGTGAACGTTGGCGAAGGCCTCGCGGTGCTCCTCCTCCTCCCAGCCCAGGGTCAGCAGGCAGGCCTGGGCCGCCAGGGCCAGCCGGGCGGGTGGGTCGAAGTCGGTGGTCTCGGCAAGCTCCGGGTGCAGGCTCAGGCGCTTGGCATGCACGAACTGCCAGGCGCGCTGGCCGAGCCGCTCGGCATCCTCTTCGGGCAGGGCGGCGAGCAGCGGCACGCGTTCCCGGGCCTCCCGCCAGAGCGCCTCGGGAAAGGGGTGGCGCGCCTCGAAGCGCCGGCCCCCCAGGCGCAGCAGCCGGCCGAGCATGGCGTCAGCCCTCCTCCAGGTTGGCCCCGGACTTCCAGGACCAGTCCCGCCAGCGCAGGTCGAAGAGGTCCTTGCGGCGGTCCTTGAGGTTGGTCACCGAGCCCTCGGCCCGCACCACGGTCAGGCGGGTCAGGTCGAGGTCCGAGAACATGATCATCTCGGTGTTGGGCGTGGTCTCGGAGAGCACGGCATCGTGGGGGAAGGCGAAGTCCGAGGGCGAGAAGACCGACGACTGGGCGTACTGGATCTCCATGTTCTCGATGGAGGGCACGTTGCCGACGCTGCCGCACAGCACCACGTAGCACTCGTTCTCGATGGCCCGGGCCTGGGCGCAGTGGCGCACCCGCAGATAGCCGTTCTTGGTGTCGGTCCAGAAGGGCACGAAGAGGATGTCCATCTCCTGGTCGGCGAGCAGCCGTGAGAGCTCGGGAAATTCCACGTCGTAGCAGATCTGGATGCCCACCCGGCCGGCATCGGTCTGGAACACCAGCAGTTCGTCGCCGCCCTCGATCACCCAGTCGCGGCGCTCCTGGGGCGTGATGTGCAGCTTGGCCTGGCGCTCGATGCTGCCGTCGCGATGGCACAGGTAGGCGATGTTGTAGAGGAGGTCATCCTCGCCCAGCTCGATCATCGAGCCGGCGATGATGTTGATGTTGTAGGAGACCGCCATGCGCGACAGCTCGGTCTTGAACTGGTCGGTGAAGCCGGCCAGGAAGCGGATGGCAGCCATCTGGTCCTGCTGGGCGGCGCGGTCCTGCAGCCCCATCAGCGGGGCGTTGAACAGTTCCGGGAAGACCGCGAAGTCGCTCTGATAGTCGGCCAGGGCATCGACGAAGTACTCCACCTGCTGCAGCACCGACTCCACCGAGTCGAACTCGCGCATCTGCCACTGCACGGCGCCGACGCGGACCTGGGTGGGGCGGTTCTCCAGCACCCGTTCCGCCGGCTCGAAGAGGATGTTGTTCCACTCCAGCAGGGTGGCATAGCCCTGGGACTTCTCGTCCTCCGGCAGGTACTTGCGCAGCAGGCGTTTGACCTGGAAGTCGTTGGCCAGCTGGAAGGAGAGGATGGGGTCGTGGATCTCCTTGCGGGCCACCTTGTCGAGGTACTCGGCCGGGGAGAGCTCGTGAGCGTGCTCGTGGTACTGGGGGATGCGCCCGCCGGCCAGGATCGCCCGCAGGTTCATGGAGCGACACAGCTCCTTGCGCGCCTCGTAGAGGCGCCGGCCCAGCCGGTAGCCGCGATAGTCCGGATGGATCAGCACGTCGAGCCCGTACATGGCGTCGCCATCGGGGTCGTTGAGGATGGTCTCGCGCTTGCCGATCAGGTCGTCGTACTGGTGGGGATTGGAGAAGGTGTCGTAGTCGACAAGCGCGGTCAGGGCCACGCCGACGATGGTCTCGTCGTCCTCGATGACGATCTGACCGTCGGGGAACTCCTTGATCAGCTTGTCGATGGTGGGCCTGGGCCAGGCGCCGCCGATGTCGTCGTAGACCCGGTCCATCAGCGCCTGGAGCTGCGGGTAGTCGTCCGGGGTGAGGTTGCGCAGGTTGAGGTGCAGGTCGTCGAGGGACATGGCGCGTCCTTCCTTCGGGTCAGGGGGCAGTCTCGCCGCAGTCTACCATGCTCAGCGCGGGCCCCGGTCGAGGCGCGTCGCCCCTGCCGAGAGCCGCCCCAGCGGCCGGGTGAGGGTCTGGGCCATGATGACCCCCGCCAGCACCAGGGCTCCGCCGCTCAGGTGGAACAGCGCGACCCGCTCGCCGAGGAAGGCCATGGCGATCAGGGCGCTGAACACCGGCATCAGGTTGATGAAGATGCTGGCCTGGCTGGCACCGATCTGGCGGATGGCCCGCATCCACAGGAAGGTGGTGACGATCGAGGCGGGGATGCCCGCATAGAGGATCAGCCAGACGTTGTGACCATCCACCGGCGTCATGGGGCCGAGCAGGTAGCCGGGCAGCAGGAAGAGGGTGGCAAAGGCCGCCTGGAGGTAGAGCACCACCCAGGGCGGCATGTCCAGGGGCCAGCGCTTGAGCATCACTCCGTAGAGGGCATAGCAGGTGGCGGCCACGACCATCAGCAGGTCACCGAGGGCCACCTCGAGCTCGAGCAGCGACCGCGGGTCGCCATGCCCCAGCAGCACCGACACACCGGCCAGTGCCAGCACCCCGCCCAGGGTGCCGCCGAGGCTCGGGGCCTCGCGCAGGATCAGCGCGCTGAGCAGCACGGTCAACAGCGGCACCATGGCGGCGAGGATGCCCATGTTGGTGGCCGAGGTAGTCTCGGCGGCCACATAGGCCAGTCCCTGCCACATGGCCATGCCCAGCAGCCCCAGCAGGGCGAGCTTCGGCCACTGGCGGCGGATGGCGTCGCGATGGCGCCAGGCCACGGGCAGCACGAAGGGTGTCAGCACGGCCAGCGCCAGCACCCAGCGCAGGAAGGCGATGCTGCTCGGGGCGATGCTGCCCACGGTGAGCTGGTTGATGGTCATGTTGCCCGACCAGATCAGCACGGCGCCCAGCGGGGGCAGGAAGGTGAGCAGTGGCATGGCATCCTCGACACGTTGAATCCGGGCCTCATGCTGCCAGAGGCCGGAAAGAAGAGCATGGTAAACTGATGCTCCTTGACATCCCATCGCCAGAGGAAGTCTGCCATGAGTGATCCGAGCGACCCGACGAACGATCCGTCATCGCACGCCGCCAACAGCGACATGGAGACGGATTACGTCGTTGGCCAGGATAATATCGAGGGGCAGCTGGGGCCTTTCGGCTTTGATATTCATAACCGAGTCTTTGTCGTATCGGCGCTCGCGTCGGTCGTCTTCATCGTGCTCACCCTGCTGTTCCCCGAGCGAGCCGGCAGCATCTTCCAGTCCATCGTCGGCTTCTCGACCGGCTCGCTGGACTGGTATTTCATGATCGTGGTCGATTTCTTCATCCTGTTCTGCATCGCGCTCGTGCTGCTGCCCTACGGATCGATACGGCTGGGTGGTCCTGACGCCCGGCCGGATTACGGTTATCTCTCCTGGTTCGCGATGCTGTTTGCCGCCGGCATCGGCATCGGGCTGCTGTTCTTCGGCGTGCTGGAGCCGGTCTATCATGCCAATGTCTCCCTGCCGCTCGGCATCCCTTCGCCTTTCGGGGCCGACGGAGCGCTGGATCCAGAGGCCATTCCCGAAGCAACCGCCCTGGGTATTGCCGGCACCTACCTCCACTGGGGCATCCACGGCTGGGCCGTGTATGTGGTGATGGCCCTGGCGCTGGCCATCTTCACGTTCAACAAGGGGCTGCCCTTCTCCATTCGCTCGGCCTTCTTCCCGATCCTCGGCGATCGTGTCTGGGGCTGGTGGGGGCATGTCATCGATATCCTGGCGGTCTTTTCCACCCTGTTCGGCCTGGCCACCTCCCTCGGGCTCGGCGCACAGCAGGCCAATGCGGGGATGAATTTCGTCTTCGGCCTGGAGGTGAGCGCCGCCACTCAGGTCATCATCATCATCCTGGTGACGGCGGTGGCGCTGGTGTCCGTCTGGCGCGGTCTCCAGGGCGGTGTGAAGAAGCTCTCCGAGCTCAACATGATCCTGGCCGTGCTGTTCTTCTTCTTCGTGCTGTTCGCCGGCCCGACGCTGGTGGCCCTGAACGGGTTCTGGACAGGCCTGGTGAGCTATGTGACGGACTTCGTCGCGCTGTCGGCGCCCTTCGGGCGCGACGACGATGCCTATCGCCAGGACTGGACGATCTTCTACTGGGCCTGGTGGATCAGCTGGGCGCCCTTCGTCGGCATGTTCATCGCCAGGGTCTCGCGGGGCCGCACCATCCGGGAATTCGTGACCTGCGTGCTGGTCATTCCCAGCCTGTTCATCTTCATCTGGATGGGCGTCTTCGGTGCCACGGCGCTCGACCAGCTCTATGCCAACCCGGACGCCAGCCTGGTCAAGGAGTACGTGATCGACAACTACAGCCCCGAACTGTCGTTGTTCGGGATGCTCAACGAGTTGCCGCTGACGGGGCTGATGTCCACCCTCGGCATCGTCCTGGCGCTGATCTTCTTCGTGACCTCGTCGGATTCGGGCTCCCTGGTGATCGACACCATCACGGCCGGCGGCAAGGTCGATGCGCCCAGGACCCAGCGCATGTTCTGGGCGACGGTGGAGGGCCTGGTCGCCATCGTGCTGCTTCTCGGCGGCGGCCTGTCGGCGCTTCAGGCCGGGGTGACGGCAACGGCGATTCCGTTCTCCATCGTGATGCTGCTGATGTGCTACTCCATCATCATGGCGCTGAACGGCGAGCTTCGCCGCACGTCCTCGCCATGACGCACCCTTGGCCTTGCCGAGCGTGTTGCCGCGCGGCCGGACAGGAAAGGGAGGGGGCATGGCGGTCCCCTGCCGGCGGAACCGTCTCCCGCTAACGCCGGGCCGGGAGCATCAAGCAAGGCTGCCGCGGGCAGTGAGCTGAATGCGAGGGAGACTCCCGTGACGAGATTCCCCTTGTGGTCCCCCTGGATTGCCGCTTAGCTCAAGGAGCGGCATGCCCCCCCTTACCACTTGCAAGGAGTCTGCACATGAACACGTTGCTGGCCGTCCTGGCCCTTTCCCTTCTGGCGACGACGGCAGTCGCCCAGGAGTCCTCGGGATCCTCCGGTAGCGAGACCGGCCCAGAGGAGTCCAACGAGCGAATGCAGGAGCATCTCGACAAGTCTGAATTCAAAGAGCAGGGCACCACGGAGGCGCCGGGAGGCGGGGCCGAACCGACGGAGAACTGGTTCGGGTGCCCCCCCGATGAAGCGGACGAGGAGGAGTGTGAGGAGCAGACTGACGAGACGGACGATGAGGAAGGGGCATCCTGAGTGACAGGGCGCATTCGGCCGGAAGCCGGGGCGCGTCAGCGCAGTTGGCTGTCCTTGCTGCCGCGGCGGTTGTAACCGGCGTGGCCCGACGGGCGCTTGTCTCGCTCGGCCTGGCAGGTGACGCAGAAGCGCACGCCCCTTATCGCCTCGCGGCGCGCCTGGGGGATGGGGTCCCCGCACTGCGCGCAGTGTTCGGCGCTTTCGCCGTCCGGCAATTGCCGGCGCGAGCGCGCCAAGGCATCCTCGACGGTGCTGTCGATCTGCTCCTGGACGGCGCCATCCTTCGACCATCCTCCCGCCACTGAGCCCTCCCTGCGCGCTTGTCGCGTCGGTCTGCCCGGCTATCATCTCAGTCTGGACCATTCCCGGGGGGAGTTCCATGCCCCGGCGGCGAGCGTCACTGCCATCAGAAAGGCCCCGCACAAGCGGGGCCTCGTCGTGAGCAGGGCGCTAGACGCTCAGCCGATGGCGGCGACGCCGGCCTTGGCGACCTGGACGTCCTGGTCCGGCTTGACGCCGGAGATGCCGACGCTGCCGGCCACCTGGCCATCGATGAGCACCGGGACACCGCCGGCCAGCAGGGCCTGCATGGGGGCCGTCACGAAGGCGGTCCGGCCGTTGTTGATCATGTCCTCGAAGACCTGGGTCTCCTTGCGTCCGATGGCGGCATTGCGCGCCTTCTCGGTGGCGACGTCGGCGCTGAAGGGCGGGGCACCGTCGAGGCGGCGCAGGCCGAGGAGGTGACCGCCATCGTCGGCCACGGCCACGGTCACGGCCCAGCCGTTGGCCTGGGCTTCCTGCTGGGCGGCGTCGAGGATGGCGTTGACGTCATCCAGGGTCAGTACGGGCTTGGTCTGCATGGTGTTCTCCTTAGGGGGTTAGTGCCTCGTCGACGATCTCGATCCAGTGCCTCACCGGAGTGCGGTTGGCGCCGGCCAGGTGGGTCTGGCAGCCGATATTGGCCGTGACGATCACCTCCGGGTTGCCGGCCTCGAGGTTATCGAGCTTGTTGTCGCGCAGCTGGGTGGCAAGTTCCGGCTGGGTGACGGCGTAGGTGCCTGCCGAGCCGCAGCAAAGGTGGGCGTCCTGCACCGGGGTGAGGGCGAAGCCGAGCCGGCCGAGCACCTGCTCCACGGCGCCACCGAGCTTCTGGGCGTGCTGCAGGGTGCAGGGGCAGTGGAAGGCGAGCCGGCGCCGCTCCTTCACCTCGAGGGCAGCGAGGTCCTCGTCGTGCAGCACCTCCACCAGGTCTCGGGCGAGCGCGCTGATGCGCTCGGCCTTGTGCGCATAGTCGGGATCGTCGGCGAGCATCTCGCCATACTCCTTGACGAAGGCCCCGCAGCCGCTGGCGGTCTGGACGATGGATTCACAGCCGGCCTCCACGTGGGGCCACCAGGCGTCGATGTTGGCGCGCATGCGCGCGCGGCCGGCTTCCTGGGCGTTGAGGTGGAAGTCGATGGCGCCGCAGCACCCGGCCTCGGGGGCCGGGGTCAGGCCGATTCCCAGACGATCCAGTACCCGGGCGGTGGCGGCATTGGTGTTGGGCGAGAGCCCCGGCTGCACGCAACCCTCGAGGATCAGCATCTGGCGCGCGTGGCGCTTGCCCTCGGGGCGGGCGCCCGCATCCACCGGTGCCGGGGGCATCTTGTCCCTGAGGGTGCCTGGCACCAGCGGCCGGAAGGTCTGGCCCAGCTTGAGCAGCGCCTTGAAGCGACGGGGGTCCACCAGGGCCTTGCGCAGCCCGAAGCGCAGGGTGCGCTCGGGCAGCGAGCGGGGCACGCGACGTTCGATCTCGGCACGGCCGATATTGACCAGCTTGTGGTACTCCACCCCGGAGGGGCAGGTGGTCTCGCAGTTGAGACAGGTGAGACAGCGATCGAGGTGAAGCCGCGTCTCCTCGGTGACCTGGGTGTCGTCCTCCGGGCTCTCGAGCATCTCCTTCATCAGGTAGATGCGCCCGCGCGGGCCGTCGCGCTCGTCGCCCAGCAACTGGTAGGTGGGGCAGGTGGCATTGCAGAAGCCGCAGTGAACGCAGGTGCGCAGGACGCGGTCGGCCTCGCGGATATGGGGCTTCTTGAGGTCTTCCTCGGTAAAGTGCGTCTGCATCTCAGAGCTCCGCGTAGAGTCGGCCCGGGTTGAAGATGCCCTTCGGATCCAGCTGGGCCTTCAGGTTTCGATGGTACTTCGCCACCACCGGTTCCAGCGGCATGAAAGGGTCGGGCTGGCCCGGTCCCTCGCGGGAGCCCAGGCAGGTGGCGTGGCCGCCGGCGCGGGCGCAGGCCTCGCGGATGGTGTCGGCGGGCAGGTCGCTGCGCAACCAGCGCTGGGTGCCGGCCCAGTCGTGGAGCAGGTCCGCTTCCTGGACGCCGGCAAGCGCCAGCGAGGGCGTGTTGTGGGGCAGCGAGAGGCGCCACAGGGCGCGGGCGTCCTCCCGGGAGAAGAAGTCCAGCGTCTGCTCGCGAAGCGCCGTCCAGAAGTCCGCGTCCAGTTCGTCGCCGCCGAGGCGCTCGCGGGTGGCGGCAACCGAGCTGGGCCCGCCCTCCAGGCGCAGGTGCAGGGCGTCGGCGTGCCAGGCGGCGGCGGTAATGGGCAGCGGGTGACGTCCCCACTCGGCGAGCCTCGCCTGGGCGTCGGCCAGCGGCATCTCGAGGCGCAGGCTGTGGCTGGCGCCGGGCCTGGGCAGCACCTTGAGCGAGACCTCGGTGATCAGCCCCAGGGTCCCCTGGGCGCCCACCATCAGCCGCGACAGGTCGTACCCGGCGACGTTCTTCATCACCTCGCCGCCGAAGCGCTGCTGGTGTCCCTCGTGGTTAATCACCCGGGTGCCCAGCACGAAGTCGCGTACGCTGCCGGCCCAGGGCCGGCGGGGGCCGGAGAGGCCGGTGGCGACCATGCCGCCCACGGTGGCGTCCGCGCCGAAGTGGGGCGGCTCGCAGCCGAGCATCTGGCCGTTGTCGGCCAGGGTGGCCTCGAGCTCGGCCAGCGGCGTGCCGCTGCGCACCGAGACGATCAGTTCCACCGGGTCGTAGTAGGTGATCCCGCGGTGCTCGCGGGTGGACAGGGGCTCGCCGTCGACGGGGCGGCCGTAGAAGGCCTTGGTATCACCGCCGACGAGGCGCAGCGGGCTACCCTCGGCCGTGGCCCGGCGAACGCGTTCGGCGAGCGCCTCGCTGATGTCCTGGTCGGTCGGTTGGGGGCGTGTCTCCACCATGGGGAATCCTCAGAATCGGGGCAGCTCGGGGTGCGGGAGTTCATTGTTGTGCACGTGCATGGCACCGAACTCGGCGCAGCGAGCGAGCGTGGGGATGTTCTTGCCCGGATTGAGCAGGCGCTCGGGGTCGAAGGCCGCCTTGACCGCATGGAAGGTAGCCAGCTCGCCCGGGTTGAACTGGGCGCACATCTGGTTGATCTTCTCGCGGCCCACGCCGTGCTCGCCGGTGATCGAGCCGCCGACCTCGACGCACAGCTCGAGGATCTTGCCGCCGAGCTCCTCCGCCTGCTCCAGCTCGCCGGGGCGGTTGGCATCGAAGAGGATCAGGGGGTGCATGTTGCCGTCGCCGGCGTGGAAGACGTTGGCGACCCGCAGACCATATTCCTCGGAGAAGTCGGCGATGCCCTTCAGCACCCGCGGCAGCTCGCGGCGCGGGATGGTGCCGTCCATGCAGTAGTAGTCCGGCGACATGCGCCCCACCGCCGGAAAGGCGTTCTTGCGCCCCGCCCAGAAGGTGGCGCGCTCGGCCTCGTCGCGGGCCTGCTGGATGCCGGTGGCCCCGGCCTTCTCGAGCACCGCGCGCACGGTGGCGCAGTCGTCGTCGACGTCGGCCTCCACCCCGTCCAGCTCGCAGAGCAGGATGGCCTCGGCCTCCACCGGATAGCCGGCCTTGACGAAGTCCTCGGCGGCGCGGATGGCGAGCTTGTCCATCATCTCGAGCCCGCCGGGGATGATGCCGGCGGCGATGATGTCCCCCACCGCGCGGCCGGCCTTCTCGACGTCGTCGAAGCTGGCCATCAGCACCTTGGCGGTCTCGGGCTTGGGCAGCAGCTTGACGGTGATCTCGGTGACCACGCCGAGCATGCCCTCGGAACCGGTGAACAGGGCCAGCAGGTCGAGGCCCGGGGCGTCCAGCGCCTCGCTGCCGAGCGTCATGCGCTCGCCCTCGATGGTGATCACCTCCACCTTCATGACGTTGTGCACGGTCAGCCCGTACTTCAGGCAGTGCACGCCGCCGGCATTCTCGGCCACGTTGCCACCGATGGAGCAGGCGATCTGCGAGGAGGGGTCCGGCGCGTAGTAGAGGCCGTAGGGCGCCGCCGCCTCGGAGATCGCCAGGTTGCGCACGCCGGGCTGGAGCCGGGCGATGCGGGCGTCCGGGTCCACGTCGAGGATGCGGTTGAAGCGCGACATCACCAGCAGCACGCCCTTCTCGAGGGGCAGGGCGCCGCCGGAGAGGCCGGTGCCGGCGCCGCGGGTCACCACCGGCACGCCCAGGGCGCAGCAGCGCTTCATCAGCGTCTCGACCTGCTCGAGGGTCTCGGGCAGGGCGACCAGCATGGGCAGCACGCGGTAGGCGGAGAGGCCGTCACACTCGAAGGGGCGCAGGTCCTCCTCGCGGTGCAGCAGGGTGAGCCCGGGCGCCGCCTGCTGCAGGTCGGCCAGGACGTCGGCCTTGTCGATGTCCGGCAGCTCGCCGTCGAGCCGCTCGTCGTAGAGGATGTTCATGTGGCTTCCTCGCTGGATGGCCCATGACCCGCGCGGGCCGGGCAATGACCGGTTGTGGCCTTCAATCTGTGCTTTCTTGACGGGCGTGTCCAGTCTCTGGTTCGCTGGTCAGACCAGTTGTGAGTATAATTCTGGAAAGTATTTCCAAGGTACACCCTCGCGCCACGGTAGGACATCCCCCCGGAGGAGACCATCATGCCCCGCTACCATGATGAGCTGGTCACCACCTCACGCACGCCCGATGCCATCGCGGCCAGGCTCGAGGAGCTGATCCTCGACGGCGTGTTCCGCCCGGGTCAGCTGCTGCCCTCCGAGCGGCGCCTGAGCGAGCGGCTGCAGGTCTCCCGTGCCTCCCTGAGGGAGGCGCTCAGGACGCTGCGCAGCAAGGGGGTCATCGTCACCCGGCAGGGGAGGGGCTCGGTGGTGGCCGAGCTGGTCACGGCGGCCCAGGACACGCCGCTGATGCATCTCTTCCGCGACCACCCGCGGACGCTGTTCGACCTGCTGGAGGTGCGGGCCCTGCTCGAGGGCGAGTCGGCCAGCCTGGCGGCCAGCCGGGGCACGCCCTCCGACCGGGTGCTGATTACCCGCCGCTATCGGGAGATGGTCGACTATGTGGAGAGCGCCGAGTCGATCGATGTCGAGCGCCTGGCACGGCTCGATCACGGCTTCCACCTGGCCGTCTGTCAGGCGTCCCACAACCCGGTGCTGGTGCACACCCTGCAGAGCCTCACCGACCTGCTGCTGAGTTCGGTGTTCGCCTCGGTGAAGAACCTCTATCACCGCCCGAGCTCCCGCGAGATGATCAATCGCCAGCATGCGCGGCTCTATCGCGCGGTCATCGAGGGCAAGCCGGTCCTCGCCCGGCGTGTCGCCCTGGAGCATCTCTCCGGCGTGGGCGAGCAGTTGCGCGAGATCGAGGCGGAGGACCAGCGACTGGAGCGCTCGGCCATGCGCCTCGATGGCTGGGAGTAAGGGTCAGGAGGTGGCGACATCGAGGGTGGTCTCGTCCTCGATCACGCCGGCGAGGGAGGCCACCTCGAGCTTGTTGCAGAGATGGTCACGGAGGATCTGTCCCAGGCGCTTGCCGTCTCGCGCCTCCAGGGCAAGGATCATGTGCTCGTGGTCCTGGACGGCCTTGCGCCAGAAGTCGTCGGTCATCTTCTTCGAGTAGCGGACCCGTTTCACTCGCTGGTTGAGGTTGCTGTAGGTCTCCTGAAGCACCTCGTTCGCCGAGGCGGACAGGATCCCCTCATGGATCCTCTGGTTGACCTGGAAGTAGTCCGGCAGGTTGCGATCGCGATAGTGCCGGAGCATCTCGTCATGCAGCGCGCGGATGACCTTGATCTCCTCGTCGCTGATGTTCTGGCAGGCGAGCTCGCCTGCCAGCCCCTCGAGGGCCCCCATCAGGTCGTAGGTATCCTTGACCATCTTCAGGGTCAGGCGCACGACCCTGGCGCCGCGATTGGGCAGCAGCTCGACCAGACCCTCGGAGGCGAGCACCTTCAGCGCCTCCCGCAGCGGCGTACGGGACACCCCGAACCGCTCGCAGAGCTGCTTCTCCGATATCCGCTCGCCCGGTGCGAGATCCCCCTGCTCGATGAGTTCGCGGACGCGGTCGGCCACTTCCAGGTAGAGGCTGCGATGATGGATCTTGCTCATGGCATGGGTCCCTCGAGGCAATGGCGTCCTTGGTGGTCCCGGCCGGGGCGCCGGCCGCGTTGCCGGGCCTGCCGGTTCCCCCTCGGGTGGGGACGGACCAGGCTGGCATTATTTCACGAAAGGTATTATGAATTCAAAATACAACCAATATCCACCTCGACGAACATTCAGGAGTCTCCCATGGCCGGCAAGGTCTTCCGTAGTCAGTTCCAGCTTGGCCGTTCCCGGGCCAGAGCCATTCTCGACGGGGCCTTCGCCAGGGCGCGTGAGGCCTCGATGGAGCCTCTCACGGTGGTGGTGCTCGACGGTGGCGGGCACGTCGTCGCCGCCGAGCGCGAGGACGGCTGTGCCCCGCTGCGCTTCCCGGTAGCGCAGGGCAAGGCCTTCGCCGCCCTGGGCAATGGCGCCTCGAGCGGCGTGGTCGGCGCCCGCAATGCCGAGCGACCGGCCTTCCTCGCCAGCGTGGCCGCAGCCTCGGGCGGGCACTTCGTCCCGGTGCCCGGCGGGGTACTGATCCTTGACGACGACGCCCGGGTGATCGGCGCCGTCGGCGCCAGTGGCGCCTCATCGGGCGAGGACGAGGCCGCCGCCATCGCCGGCATCGAGGCGGCGGGACTGGCCTGGGGGCTGGAGCCCGACTGATCCGGGGGTCGCGCTCGACCAAAGTTTAATACCGAATAATGAATTTTGAATTCAGATTGAATTCGTGACGGTCGGACTCACCGCGCCGTTGGATGGCCGAGGATGACTCGGGCCGCCGGGGTACCCCGGGTGGCCCTCCATGAGCCGCCACGGCCTGGAGACTGCCCGGGAAGGCGCCACAACCGGGCAGGACACCTACAACAACAAGTCAGCACTGGAGTATCCGATGAAGATGATCAAGACAGCATTCGCCAGCGCCTCACTGGCCCTGAGCCTGACGCCAGCGCTCGGTCTCGCCCAGACCGAGCTGCAGTTCGGTCACGTGGGCAATCCCGGTTCGCTGTTCGATGCCTCCGCCAAGGAGTTCGCCGAGCGGGCCAACGAGCGGCTGGGCGACGACTACGAGGTAGTGGTCTACGGGTCGAGCCAGCTGGGCGGCGACAGCTCCATGATGCAGAAGCTCAAGCTCGGCCAGCTGACCTTCACGCTGCCGTCCACCGTCATGTCTTCGGTGGTCGACGAGTTCGGCCTGTTCGAGATGCCCTACCTGATCAAGGATCGGGAGCACATGAAGCGGGTCATCGATGAGGTCCTCGAACCCGACCTCTTCCCGCTGGCGGAGGAGGAGGGCTACAAGATCCTCGCCGTGTGGGAGAACGGCTTCCGCCAGATCACCAACAACGAGCGGCCCATCAACACGCCCGAGGACCTGGACGGCCTCAAGCTGCGCACGCCCAAGGGCACCTGGCGGGTACGCATGTTCGAGGAGTACGGCGCCAACCCGTCGCCCATGGCCCTCTCCGAGGTGTTCACCGCGCTGCAGACCGGCACCATGGATGGCCAGGAGAACCCCCTGGTGCAGATCTACTCCCAGAAGTTCCAGGAGGTCCAGGACTACCTGTCCATGACCAACCACGTCTACACGCCGGCCTATGTGGTGGTCTCCAGCAACCACTGGGAGGACCTGCCCGAGGACGTCCGCGACGTGCTGGCGGAGACGGCCCGGGAGGTCCAGGACTTCGTCTACGAGACCGCTGCCCGGCAGGATGAGGAGCTCCTCGGCGAGATGGAGGCTGCCGGCATGGAGGTCAACGAGGCCGACAAGCAGGCGTTCATCGATGCCAGCGGTCCCATCTACGATCTCTTCGACGAGGAAGTGGAAGGCGGCGGCGACCTGGTCGACCGCGTACTGGCGCTCGGCCAGGAAGAGTAGCCCGCTTCGAACCCCCGACCGAGGACCGCCCCACACCCGGGGCGGTCTCCCTCCTCTGCTCGACGGAGTGGCTTCCATGTCCCTTGCGAGACTGCGATCCGGCTTCGAGTGGCTGCTCGAAGTCATCACCATGCTGCTGGTGGTTTCCCTGGCGGTGGTCGTGCTGCTCGGTGTCACCTTTCGCTTTACCGGCAACTCTCTCGGCTGGTACGACGAGGTGGCGGCCGTGATGCTGGCCTGGGTGACCTATTACGGCGCCGCTCTCGCCGCCCTCAAGCGTGCCCATATCAGCGTGCCCGGCCTGGTCTACTCGCGGCCACCGGTGGTGCGCGTGACTCTGGTGTTGATCGGCGAGGCCATCATCATCACCTTCTTCGTGCTGCTTGCCTTCTATGGCGTGCGCACCATCCAGATCCTCGGCGGCTCAACCCTGGTCAGCGTGCCGATCCCGATCGCCGTCACCCAGTCGACCATCCCCATCGGCGCCGGGCTCTACGTGATCGCCGAGCTGATCAACCTGCCCACCATCCTCCGTGAGGCCTGGCAGGGCAGGCGCCCGCCCTCGGAGCAGGACATCGTGGAGGAACTGCAATGACGACTGCCCTGATCCTGCTCTCCGGGCTGGCGATGATCTTCATCAACGTGCCCATCGCCGTGGCGCTGGGCGCCGTATCCCTGGTCGCCATGCTGGTGCTGCAGGGGCCGAACAGCCTGCTCAGCTTCCCCATCGTGATGTTCGATGGCTCGACCAAGTTCCCGCTGATCGCCATCCCGCTGTTCGTGCTGGCCGGGGCGATCATGAATACGGGAGGCATCTCCCGGCGGCTGATCGACTTCGCCTCGGCGCTGCTCGGCTTCATCCGCGGCGGGCTGGCAATGGTCAACATCGGCACCTCGCTGTTCTTCGCCGAGATCTCGGGCTCGGCAGTGGCCGACGTCGCCGCCCTCGGCTCCATCCTGATGCCGGCGATGAAGAAGAAGGGCTATCCGGCGGACTTCACCGCCGCGATCACCTCGTCCTCGGCGTCGCTGGCGATCATCATCCCGCCGTCCATCCCGATGATCCTCTACGCCGCCATGGCCGATACCTCGGTGGTGCAGCTGTTCGTGGCCGGCATCGTCCCCGGCCTGCTCGGCGGGCTGTCGATGATGGCGCTCGCCTGGTACTTCGCCGTCCGCTACAACTACCCCGTCGAGGAGACCTTCCGGCTGTCCCGGGTGTGGGCCACCTTCAAGGCGGCGAGCCTCGCCTTCCTGCTGCCGCTGATCATCCTCGGCGGTATCTTCGGCGGCTTCATGACCGCCACCGAGGGCGCCGCCCTGGCGGTGCTGGCGGCGCTGCTGATCAGCTTCCGCTACGGCGAGCTGCGCTGGAGTACGCTGCGCGGGGCCATGGTCGAGGGCGGGGTGCAGACCGCCGTGGTCATGCTGCTGGTGGCGAGCTCCGCCCTGCTCGGGGACTTCCTCACCCGCGCCCAGCTGCCCCAGACGCTGGCCGCGGTGATCGGCGACTTCACCAGCAACAAGTACATGGTGCTGGCGCTGCTCAACGTCTTCCTGCTGGCGATCGGCATGATCCTGCATTCGGCGGCCGCCATCATCCTCACCGTGCCCATCGTCATGCCGCTGGTGATGATGGTCGGCATCGATCCGGTCCACTTCGGCATGATCGTCACCCTCAACCTGGCCATCGGCCAGCAGACCCCTCCGGTGGCGAGCGTGCTGATGACGGCCTGCTCGGTGGCCAAGGCGGACATCTGGGACGTGGCCAAGGCCAACGTGCCCTTCATGATCCTGCTGTTCGTGTTGCTGATGCTGGTCACCTACGTGCCGGTGGTCCCCATGGGCCTGGTGGAGCTGTTCTACCGATGAACCCGATGATCCCGAGGGGAGGATTCCCATGTCCGACGATGCCCTGATCGTCCGCCGCGAGGGCGGAATCGCCTGGATCGGCTTCAATCGCCCGGCGAACCGCAACGCCATGACCTGGGCGATGTACGACGCCCTGGAGGCCTGCTGCGACCGGCTCGCGGAGGATGACTCGGTGGTGGCGGTGGTGCTGCACGGGGTGGGGGGCGAGGCCTTCGTGGCCGGCACCGACATCACCCAGTTCACGCACTTCGCCGCCCCCGAGGATGCCATCGGCTACGAGCGGCGCATCGACCGGGTGGTGGGCAAGCTCGAGGCCCTGCCCAGGCCCACCATCGCCCTGGTCGAGGGGGCCTGCGTGGGGGGCGGGGCGGCCCTGGCGCTGGTCTGCGACTTCCGCTACTGCACGCCCACCATGAAGTTCGGCGTGCCCATCGCCAGGACGCTCGGCAACACCCTGTCGATGACCAACGTCTCGCGGCTGGTCGACATGGTCGGCGTGGCCCGCACCAAGGAGGCGCTGATGATGGGCCGGCTGTTCGACGCCGAGGAGGCCCGCGAGGCGGGGCTGGTCAACGGGGTGTTCGACGCCGGGGTGATCCATGAGGAAGTGGCCGCCATCGCCGCCGAGTTCGCGGGGCGCGCCCCGCTCACCGTCCAGGCCAGCAAGGCGCTGGTGGGACGGGTGCTGGCCGAACGTCGTCCCGACCCCGAGGCCGGGGACGACTGGGTCACTACCTGCTACATGAGCGACGACTTCAAGGCGGCGGTGAACCGGTTCGTCCACAAGACGCCCTTCGAGTGGACGGGCCGCTAGCCATGCCGACAGACCCCCAAGGAGGGAGCACACCGATGCTGCCACTGCAGAACCTCAAGGTCCTCGACATCTCCCAGATCATGGCCGGCCCCTACTGCACCATGGTGCTGGCCGACATGGGCGCGGAGGTGATCAAGGTCGAGAAGCTCAACGGCGGCGACGACAGCCGCCAGATGGGCCCCTACGTCAACGACGAGTCGACCTGCTTCTCGCAGATCAACCGCAACAAGAAGAGCATCTCCCTCAACCTCAAGGAGGACCGGGCCCGGGATATCTTCTATCGCCTGGCGCGCGATGCCGACGTCATCGTCGAGAACTACCGCACCGGGGTCACCCAGTCGCTGGCGATCGACTACGACACCATCAAGGCGATCAACCCGGGCATCGTCTACTGCTCGATTTCCGGCTACGGCCAGACCGGCCCCTATAAGCACAAGGGCGGTTTCGACCTGGTCGCCCAGGGCATGACCGGGCTGATGTCGATGACCGGCGAGCCGGGGCGTCGTCCGCTCAAGACCGGCATCGCGGTCTACGATATCGGTGCCGGGCTGACCGCCACCTACTCCATCCTGGCCGCCGTCATTCACCGGATGAACACCGGCGAGGGCCAGCACATCGACATCGCCATCACCGAGTGTGGCCTGCCCTGGTTCACCTGGGAGGCGGCGGCCTACTTTGCCGAGGGCCGGGTACCCGAGCCTACCGGCTGGCGCCATCGGGTCTCGGCCCCCTACCAGGCGGTCAAGGCCCGTGACGGCTACCTGATGCTGGGCTGCGCCAACCAGCGCACCTGGGAACGGTTCGCCCGGGACGTGCTGGAACGCCCCGAGCTGATGGAAGACTCACGTTTCCTGACCAACCACGACCGCGGCCAGCATGTCGAGGAACTCGAGGCACTGCTGGAGTCGCTCATGGCCGAGCGCGACGTCGATGACTGGCTCGCGCGCTGTGACGCGGCCGGGGTGCCGGCGGGCCCGATCAACGACTTCGCCCAGGCCATGAGCGACGAGCACTACCTGGCGCGCGGGATGGTGCAGGAGATGGATCACCCGACGATTGGCAAGATGAAAACCATCGGCTTTCCCAGCAAGTTCTCGCGCACCCCGTCGCAGATCCGTCATCCAGCGCCGCTGTTTGCTCAGCACACCGATGAAGTGCTCGGTGGCATGGGGCTGTCTGCCGAGGAGCTCGAGACCCTGAGGGCCGAGGGCTGCATCAAGTAGGCGCCTTTTCGAGACATGGATTGCATTCATTATCCAAGAACAAGATGCACGGAGATTGACTCATGCTGAACCTCGACTTCCATCCCGCCGGCCGCCACTTCCTGCAGATACCCGGCCCTTCCCCGGTGCCGGATCGCATCCTGCGCGCCATGAGCCTGCCGACCATCGACCATCGGGGGCCGGAGTTTGGGGCGCTGGGCCGGGAACTGCTCGGCAAGGTCAAGAACGTCTTCAGGACCGAGAACCCGGTGATCATCTACCCGGCATCGGGCACCGGCGCCTGGGAAGCGGCGCTGTCCAATACCCTCTCGCCGGGTGACGAGGTGCTGATGTTCGAGACCGGCCACTTCGCCACCCTGTGGCACAGGATGGCGCGTCGCCTGCAACTCGAGCCCGAGTTCATCGGCCTGCCGGGCTACGAGGGGTGGCGCCACGGCGTGCAGGCCGACATGATCGAGGCGCGCTTGAGGGAAGACACGGGGCACAAGCTCAAGGCGGTCTGCGTGGTGCACAACGAGACCTCCACCGGGGTGACCAGCGACATCGCCGCGGTGCGTCGCGCCATGGACGCCGCCGGTCATCCGGCGCTGCTGCTGGTCGATACCATCTCGGGGCTGGCCAGTGCCGACTACCGCCACGACGAGTGGGGGGTCGACGTCACCATCTCCGGCTCCCAGAAGGGGCTGATGCTGCCGCCCGGCATCAGCTTCAACGCGGTCTCCGACAAGGCCATCGAGGCGAGCCGCCACAACCGCATGCCGAAGAGTTTCTGGGCCTGGGACGAGATCCTCGAGGCCAACCAGAACGGCTACTGGCCCTATACCCCCAGCACCAACCTGCTCTACGGCCTCAACGAGTCGCTGGACATGCTGCTCGAGGAGGGGCTGGAGCACGTGCTGGCGCGCCACCAGCGCTGGGCCGCCGGCGTGCGCACGGCGGTTCAGGCCTGGGGGCTGGAGATCCAGTGCCAGGACCCGGCCGTCTACTCGCCGGTGCTCACCGGCGTGGTGATGCCCGAGGGCACCGACGCCGACGACGTGCGCCGGATCATCTACGAGCGCTTCGACCTGTCTCTGGGCACGGGGCTCGGGAAGGCCAAAGGCAAGATGTTCCGCATCGGCCACCTGGGCGACTGCAACGACCTGACCCTGATCGCTACCCTGGGCGGCTGCGAGGCGGGTCTGAAGCTGGCGGGCGTGCCCCTCAAGGGCAGCGGCGTGACGGCCGCGCTGGACTACTTCGCCGGCCACTCCCTCGAGGCCGCCCGCTGACCACCGGCAGTGCCACGCATGGCGGAGGAAGATCACATGACGTCCCTCAAGGACAATTCCCGGGCCGGCAGGGCCCCCGATGCCCGGATCAAGCCGGTCACCGACCTGGCGGCCCGGCTGTCACGCGAACTCGAGGGCGAGGTGCTGTTCGACGACGCCTCGCGGGGCCGCTACTCGACGGATGCCTCCATCTACCAGGTCACGCCGGTGGGCGTGGCGATTCCCCGCCACCAGCAGGACCTGGCGCTGGCGCTGGAGATTGCCCGGGACGCCGGGGTACCCGTACTGGCGCGCGGCGCCGGCACCAGCCAGTGCGGCCAGACGGTGGGCGAGGCGCTGGTGATCGACAGCACCCGCGGGCTCGACGAGATCGTCGAGTTCGACCCCGAGGCGCGCACCGTGGTGGTCGAGCCCGGGATCGTGCTCGATCACCTCAACGCCTGGCTCAAGCCCCACGGCCTCTGGTACCCGGTGGATGTCTCCACCAGTGCCCAGTGCACCATCGGCGGCATGGCCGGCAACAACTCCTGCGGCTCGCGCTCGATCCGCTACGGCAATATGGTGCACAACGTGCTGGGCGTGGACGCGCTGCTGGCCGACGGCAGCGAGGGGCACTTCGGGTTCGTCGACCAGCTCCCGGCCTCGGGACGGGTGCGCGAACTGGCCGAGCGGGTGAAGGCCATCGCCGAGGGCGTGGCCCCCGAGATCCGCGAGCACTTCCCCAAGGTGCTGCGCCGCGTCGGCGGCTACAACCTCGACCTCTTCGACTGCCAGAGCCCCAAGCCCTATGACCCGGACGCGCGCGTCAACCTGGCCCACCTGCTGGTGGGCTCCGAGGGCACCCTCGCCGTGAGCCGCCGGATCACCCTGCGCCTCTCGCCGCTGCCGGAGCACAAGGTGCTCGGGGTGGTGAACTTCCCCACCTTCTACCAGGCGATGGACCTCACCCAGCACATCGTTACCCTGGACCCTTCCGCCGTGGAACTGGTCGACCGCACCATGATCGACCTCTCGCTGGAGAACCCGGCCTTCCGCCCGGTGATCGAGAAGGCCCTGATCGGCAGGCCCGAGGCCGTGCTGCTGGTGGAGTTCGCCGGCGAGGAGCGCGAGGCCCAGCTCGCCTCTCTCGAGCGCCTGAACGAGCTGATGGCCGACCTGGGCCTGCCCGAGAGCGTGGTGGCCATGCCCGCGCCTGCCGAGCAGCAGGCCCTGTGGAACGTACGCAAGGCCGGGCTCAACATCATGATGAGCATGAAGGGGGACGGCAAGCCGGTCTCCTTCATCGAGGACTGCGCGGTGCCGCTGGAGCACCTGGCCGAGTACACCGACAGGCTGACCGACGTGTTCCACCGCCATGGCACCGAGGGTACCTGGTATGCCCACGCCAGCGTGGGCACCCTGCACGTGCGGCCGATCCTCGACATGCGCCGCGACGGTGCCGAGAAGATGCGCGAGATCGCCGAGCAGGCCTCCGCCCTGGTGCGGGAATACAAGGGGGCCTACTCCGGCGAGCACGGCGACGGCCTGTGCCGGGGCGAGTGGGTGGCCTGGCAGTTCGGGCCGAGCCTCAACGACGCCTTCAAGGAGGTCAAGCGGCTCTTCGACCCCGAGAACCTGCTCAATCCGGGCAAGATCGTCGACACCCCGAGAATGGATGACGAGCGCTACTTCCGTTTCTCCAAGGGGTACCGGAGGATCCCGCTGACCCCGGTGTTCGACTGGTCGGGGTGGAACCTCACCCGCGACCCGCTCACCGGCGAGCAGGGCGAGCCCGGCAGCGCCGGCGACCCCACCCATGGCCTGGCCATGGCGGTGGAGATGTGCAACAACAACGGCCACTGCCGCAAGTTCGATGCCGGCACCATGTGCCCGAGCTATCGCATCACCCGCGACGAGCAGCACCTCACCCGGGGGCGTGCGAACACCCTGCGCCTGGTGCTCTCCGGCCAGCTCGGCGATGAGGGGCTGGCAAGCGACGACGTCAAGGAGGCGCTCGACCTCTGCGTCTCCTGCAAGGGCTGCAAGCGCGACTGTCCCACCGGTGTCGACATGGCCAAGTTCAAGATCGAGGCACGCACTGCCCGGGCGAAGGCCCGAGGGCTGTCGTGGCGCGATCGCATGGTCGGCGAGATGCCTCGCTATGCGCCCTGGGCCAGTCGGTTCTCCGGCCTGCTCGGTGCCGTGGAACGCGTGCCGTTCCTCTCGCGCCGGGTCAAGGCGACCCTGGGGCTCGCGGCGCAGCGCGACTTCCCGCGTTTCTGCGGCAACTTCCTCGCCGAATCGCAGGGTGAGGTGGTCCAGGCCCCGCGGGAGGTGCTGCTGTTCGTCGATACCTTCAACAACTACCTGGAAGGCGAGAATGCCCGTGCGGCCAAGCGGGTGCTGGAAGCCGCCGGCTACCGGGTGCACCTCAACGTCAGGCAGGGCGAGCGGCCGCTGTGCTGCGGACGGACCTACCTCTCCTCCGGGCAGTTCGACAAGGCGCGGCTGGAGGCGCGTCGCACCCTGGACCACCTGATGCCCCATGTCAGACGGGGCGTGGCGATCGTCGGGCTAGAGCCCTCCTGCCTGCTGACCATGCGCGACGAGTTCCTCCAGTACGGCTTCGGCAAGGAGGCCGAGGCCCTGTCCGGGGCGGCCTTCCTGTTCGAGGAGTTCCTGGTCCGGGCCCATGCGTCGGGCGAGTTGCCGCTCGACCTCAAGCCGGTGGATCACCCGCGGGCGATGCTGCATGGCCACTGCCACCAGAAGGCCTTCGATGCCGTGCGTCCGGTCGAGCAGGTGCTCTCCTGGATCCCCGGCCTCGAGGTAGAGACCATCGCGTCCTCCTGCTGCGGCATGGCGGGCAGCTTCGGCTACGAGGCGGAGCATTACGACGCCTCGATGCAGATGGCCGAGCTGTCGCTGCTGCCGGCGATCCGCGAGGCCGCCGAGGATGCCGTGCTGGTGGCCGACGGCACCAGCTGCCGCCACCAGATCCGGGACGGCAGCGGCCGGGAGGCCCTCCATGTGGCCCGGCTCCTCGAGCGCGCGCTGGCCTGAGACCGCGGCCGGCGGCGCCCCGCACAGGGGGCCGTCGGCTCCCTTCCCCGACACCCGAACGAGGCGGTTGACCATGATCGATCTGCGCAGTGACACCGTGACGCGGCCCACCCCGGCCATGCGCGAGGCCATGGCGCGGGCCGAGGTCGGCGATGACGTCTGGGGCGACGATCCCACGGTCGCCGCCCTCGAGGCCGCCGTGGCCGAGCGGGCGGGCAAGGCCGCCGGGCTCTTCCTTCCCTCGGGCACCCAGAGCAACCTGGCGGCCCTGCTGACGCACTGCCAGCGCGGCGACGCGTTCATCGCCGGCCAGCTCGCGCATATCTACCGCGACGAGGGGGGCGGTGCCGCGGCCCTCGGCGGCATCCAGGCCCAGCCCATCGAGCATGACCCCGATGGCACCCTGCCCCTGGACAAGGTGCAGGCCGCGATCAAGGGGGCGGACATCCACCATGCACGGACGCGGCTGCTGGCCCTGGAGAACACCTTCCGCGGCCGGGTGTTGCCCGCCGACTACCAGACCGAGGCCATTGCCCTGGCACGCGCCCATGGCCTGGCCACCCACCTGGATGGCGCTCGCCTGTTCAACGCGGCGGTGGCCAGTGGACGGCCCCTGGCGGCGCTGTGCGAGGGCTTCGACTCCGTGTCGCTGTGCTTCTCCAAGGGACTGGGGGCCCCGGTCGGCTCGGTGCTGGTGGGCAATGAGGCCTTCATCGCCAGGGCGCGTCGCTGGCGCAAGACCCTGGGCGGCGGCATGCGCCAGGTCGGCATCCTGGCGGCGGGGTGTCACCATGCCCTGGAGCATCACGTCGGGCGGCTGGCCGAGGATCACGCCCGTGCCCGGCAGCTGGCGGACGGGCTGGCCGATATCGAGGGGATCGCGGTGCAGGCCTGCGACACCAACATGGTCTTCCTGGCGGTGCGCGAGGCCGACGGGAGGGCCCTGGAGGCGCACCTGGCGTCCCGGGGGATCCTGGCGGCCGTGGGCGCGACCACCCGCCTGGTCCTGCACCTGGACATCAGCGACGATGCTATCCCCCGCATCCTGGCCGCCTTCCGGACCTTCGTGGCCCGGGCGGGGGCCTGAGCGGGCCTTTCATCATCCACAGGAGACCCTATCCATGGCGATCTATCAGTATGGCGACGACCGTCCCGCGATCGGTGACGACGTCTACGTGGCCGAGACGGCCGATGTGATCGGTCGGGTCACCCTCAAGCGCAACGCCAGCGTCTGGTACCAGGCGGTGCTGCGCGGCGACACCGACCACCTCGAGGTCGGCGAGGGCAGCAATATCCAGGACGGGGCGGTGCTGCACGCCGACCCCGGCTACCCGCTCACGGTCGGCACGGGCGTGACGGTGGGGCACCAGGCCATGCTGCATGGTTGCACCGTCGGCGACGGCAGCCTGGTGGGGATCCAGGCGGTGATCCTCAACGGCGCGGTGATCGGCAGGAACTGCCTGGTGGCGGCCGGGGCGGTGGTCAAGGAGGGGGCTAGCTTCCCGGACGGCTCGCTGATCGTGGGGGCGCCGGCCAGGGTGGTGCGCGAGCTCTCTACCGAGGCCATCGAGGGCCTGAGGAAGAATGCCGAGGGCTACGTGGAGCGTGGCCGACGCCATGCCACCGACCTGACCCGCATCGGCTGACGCCCCTCAGAAGGTGGTCAGGCCCAGATAGGTCTGCGCCGCGTAGATGACGCGTTGCCAGGCCGTCAGCACGTTCTGGTACTCCGTCTGATCGAGGGTGTAGGTACCGCCGCGGTTGAGCCATAGCGTCAAGAAATAGGCCTCCACCTCGCGCATCACCCGGGCATCCGCCGGCCCCTCGATCAGCAGACTCGCCTCGAGATTGAAGTCGGCGAGGTTGCGTCTGGTGAAGTTGGTCGACCCACTGATGACGGTGGCGCGGTCACCCTGCTTCAGGAGCATCATCTTGGGGTGGTACTGCTCGATCTCCACGGCGTACCAGCGTACTTGCACGGCACCGTCGGTGTCCTCCAGCAGTTCCTCGACCACCGGGCGATTGGGGAGCCCGGTCTTGCGGCGACCGAAGGCGGTCTCGTTGGGGTCGAGGATCATCGCGACCTGGACGCCGCGGTTGGCGGCGTCCGTTATCGCATTGATCACGTGGCGGTCGGCGAGATAGTACATGCCGAGCCACAGCTCATCCCCCTCGTCCGCCGTCTCCAGGGTCTCCAGTACCTTTCTCAGGGTCTGGCCCTCGGTGGTGTACTGCAGGCTCAGTTCTCCCCGCGCTTCGCCACTCCGCCCGGTGTAACGCGGCAGGCTGACACCGCTGTCGCCGAGATCCACCACCGCCTGTTCGGCCTTGAGCATCTCGGCAATGATCGGCCCGTCGACCTCGAAGGCGACATTTTCGTGAAAGCCCGATTCGTCATGGACATTGGCCGAGGCGACCAGCGCGGCATCCTCGGTGATGAACACCTTGCGGTGGTTGGCCTTGATGTTGAAGAGCTTCAGGTAGGAGCGCAGCGTCAGGCGTGGCCCGTCGTCGACGAAGGGATTGGCGAGCCAGCCGTGGCCCTCCTGGCCGAACCACTGAATCCCCATGCGCCAAAGCGTCGAGTAGATCGGGGTCGAGTCCCTGAGCGGCTCGAGGTCTGTGATCACCACCTCGATATCCGCTTCCTTCAGGGGCACCAGCCAGTCCCCCGCGTAGGAGCCGTAACCGGTGTTGACCTCGTCGGTGATGAACACGATCGGCATGTCCGGATGGGCCTCTCGCTTGGCGAGCAGATGTGCCAGGAGGGTATCGCTGAGCGGTGGATAGCCCTGCGACGGCTCATTGACCAGGCCGTTCATCATGAACACATCGATCACGATGAAATCGTCCGCCTCGTCGATCAGCCGCCAGAGCCGCGGGAAGATCTGCTGGTCGACGTGACGTTCGTCGCCTTCATGGTGGGTGAGATCACGGAAGAAGCCCGCTTCGTCGACGCGGTACACCTCGCTCGCGTAGGAGATGCCGTCCGGCAGTGGCTTGAACTGGTGATAGCCCAGCACCCCCGCATAGACGAGCAGGAAGGCCATCAGGTACCAGCGCTTGCGGCGCCAGAAACGCTTGCGGTCGGTCACGTCTCGGCTCTCCCGTGCGGTATGCGTTTCAGCCTGATACAGCTCGCGGAAAAGAGCGAGCGGCAGACGACAGAACGCCCCGGCGATCGACCGGGGCGTTCTGTTGCACGCGGAATGCCCTGAGGGCGGCTAGCTGCCCATCAGCGGGTCCGATATGCCGAGCACATAGAAGGCCACCAGCCCGATGAACCCGGCGGCAACCAGGTAGTAGATCGTCGGCAGGATGGTCTTGCGGATGGTCTCGCCCTCGCGGCCCAGCAGGCCCACGGTGGCGGAGGCCGCGACCACGTTGTGGATGGCGATCATGTTGCCTGCCGCGGCGCCCACGGCCTGCAGGGCGACCATCATGGCGGTGGAGACGCCGAGCTGCTGAGCGACGTTGAACTGGAAGTCGGAGAGCATCAGGTTCGAGACGGTGTTCGAACCGGCGATGAAGGCCCCCAGCCCACCCACGGCTGGAGCGAAGAACGGATAGACTCCGCCCACCCCGTCGGCGACGAACTGGGCCATGGCCACCGGCATCGAGACCAGGTCGGCGGCATTGACGCCGGAGTTGATCAGGATCCGCACCATGGGAATGGTAAAGATCAGCACGAAGCCGGCACCGAAGATGGTCTTGGTCGACTCATGGATGGCCGCCGACATCTCGCGTGCGTTCATGCGGTGCAGGAAGTAGGTCACCGCCACCACCATCAGGATGATGCCGCCGGGCAGGTAGAGCGGTTCGATACTGCCAGAAACACCGGTCTCGCCGAGGATATTGCTCCAGCCGAGGCTCAGCGAGGTCAGCGCATTCTTGAGCGGTTCGATAGTGCGCGAGGCCACCAGGAACACGGCCAGCAGCACATAGGGCACCCAACCCATCAGGGTGGTGATCGGGCTCTTGCCCACGATGTCTTCGGTCTTGATCACCAGCTTGCCGATCCATGCGTCCGGCCATGACTTGGCGTCCGGGAAGTCCCAGGTGTCCTTGGGAATCAGGAAACCCCTTTGCGCGGCGGGCACGACGATGGCCAGGCCGACCATGGCGCCGATCATCGACGGGAACTCCGGCCCCAGCAGCACGCCCGCCAGCATGTAGGGCACCACGAAGCAGACACCGGTGAAGATGGCGAAGGGGGTGATGGAGAGCCCTTCCTTCCAGGATTTGTTGGCCCCGAAGAAGCGCACCATGACCACCACCATGATCAGCGGCATCAGGACGCCGACGATGCCGTGGGTGATGGCTACCTCGCTGGTCACCAGCCGAAAGAAGACCTCCCAACTGGAGCCGCCGGACTCGAGGGTCTCGGTGATGCCGGCGCGATCCAGGCCACCGGAGACCCCCACCACGATGGGCGTGCCCACGGCACCGAACGACACCGGCGTGGACTGGATCATCATGCCCACCACCACGGCGGCCAGGGCCGGGAATCCCAGCGCCACCATCAGCGGGGCGGCCACGGCGGCGGGGGTGCCGAAGCCGGAAGCGCCCTCGATGAAGCAGCCGAACAGCCAGGCGACGATAAGCGCCTGTACACGGCGGTCGGGGCTGATGCCCGAGAAGCCCTTGCGGATCGCGGTGATGCCGCCCGAGTGCTTCAGGGTGTTGAGCAGCAGGATGGCGCCGAAGATGATCCACAGGATCGAGACGGTGAGCATCAGCCCCTGCAGGGTCGAGGCCAGAACCCGGTTGAAGCTCATCTCCCAGGCGAACAGGGCGATCAGCGCCGAGACCACGAAAACCACCGGCATGGCGGTCTTGGCGGGCATGCGAAAGCCGATCAGCAACACACCTGCCAGCACCAGGGGCACAAAGGCGAGAAGTGCGAGTATCGTTTCGTTCATGGAGGGGTTCCTTTCACGTTGGAACGGTTGGTCGTGGAGCCTCCCCGACCGTGCGGGGCATGAAGAAGGGCGCACCTTAAAGCGCAAGTGTAGGGCTTGACCATTGCTGGATAACTGGTATGACCAATCCTCAAGGGCGCCGGAATGCAACGGATTTTTCTGAAATAGCCGCTGATTCAGGGGCTTCCGCGGCATGCCGGCAGGCGGGATCCTCTCGCTTCCGCGCGGGATATTAGACTAATGGACAAGCCGTTGTCGCCGGGCGACCCGCCTGCGACGGCGTTGGCGGTGTGCGGCAAAGGCTGGCACTATCGGGCCATACCCATGACCGGATACCAGGAGGCGGCATGACACGGGTGCTCTATGATCTCTGCGGCATTGACGAGGGGCTGCGCTTCTCTCCCTTCTGTTGGCGAGTACGCTACGCCCTGGCCCACAAGGGGCTGGAGGTTCAGACGCGGCCCTGGCGCTTCTCCGAGAAGCAGGCCCTGGCCTTCGCCGAGCATGACAAGGTGCCGGTGCTGGTCGACGGGGACGCGGTGGTCACCGACAGCTACGAGATCCTGCGCTACCTCGACCGCACCTATCCCGAGGCGCCACTGCTGGGCGGGGGCCTGGCCGAGGCGCGTGGGTGCTTCTTCAAGCACTATGCCGAGCGTTCACTGGCCCCGGCGATGATGCGCACCATCGTCATGGACCTGCTCAACGCCATCCATCCCGACGACCGGGCCTACTTCCGCGAGACCCGCGAGAAGCGCTTCGGCCGGACCCTGGAGGAGTTCCACTCCCCGGCCAAGGGGCTGGCCCAGCTGGATGCGGCCCTGGAACCGCTGCGCGGCCGGCTCAAGGAGGCCGACTTCCTCGACGGCGAGGCCCCGGCCGGCGCCGACTACCTCGTCTTCGGAAGCTTCATGTGGGCACGCTGTGTCTCCAGCGCCGACCTGGTCTCCAACGCCGACCCGGTACATGGCTGGCTCGAGCGCATGCTCGACCAGCACGGCGGCCTGGGGCGCAAGGCCCTGCGCATCACCGACATCGAGGGAGCCTATCGCTGAGGCGAAGGGCCCGAGGAGGAGAGCGGTGATCGACCTCTACTACTGGACGACGCCCAACGGGCACAAGGTCTCGATCTTCCTGGAGGAGGCGGGGCTCGAGTATGTCGTCAAGCCGGTCAATATCGGCCGTGGCGAGCAGTTTTCCGAGGAGTTCCTCGAGATCGCCCCCAACAACCGCATCCCGGCCATCGTCGACCGGGCGCCGGTGGATGGCGGCCAGCCCCTGGGGCTGTTCGAGTCAGGGGCCATCCTCGAGTACCTGGCCGACAAGACGGGCCGCTTCCTGCCCGGAGCCGGGCGCGAGCGCTATGTGGTACTGCAGTGGCTCTACTGGCAGATGGGCGGGCTGGGGCCCATGGCCGGTCAGTCCCATCACTTCCGCCACTACGCACCGCAGACTATTGACTACGCCGTCCAGCGCTATGTCCGGGAGACCGCCCGTCTCTACGGCGTGCTGGACCGGCGCCTGCAGGACCACGACTACCTGGGGGGCGACGCCTACTCCATTGCCGACATGGCGACCTACCCCTGGGTGAGGTCCTGGGAGAGGCAGGGCCAGGACATCGAGGCGTTTCCCGAGGTATTGCGCTGGATGCAGGCCATCGAGGCGCGCCCGGCGGTGCAGCGGGCCTATGCGCTGGTCGAGCGGGTCAACCCGAGCAACGGGGTGGAGATGGATGAGGAGGCCCGCCGGCACCTGTTCGGCGAGCACTGAGCGGCACGCATTCGCCCCTCCCCGCGACGCCCGGCCCCGGCCGGGCGTCGTTGTTCATGGCCGACGGCGTGGTACTGGACGGATATGTCCCTCTTCATGTTGCGCCGCACAAAAAGGCCTGCTATGTTGCAATGCAGCACCGGGCGACAGGCCCTGGAGTCCCACCACAAATGGAGGTGTTTCATGAGCAAGGCAACCACCCAACAGGCCACCGAACAGTTCGAGTCCATGTTCGTGGCACCCGCACGCAACTTCGGCGCCCTCAACCTCGACTACACCGAGAAGCTGGTCGCCGCCCAGTTCGACGCGGTCCGTGCCCTGGCCGACATGGGCCTGGCCCAGGCCCGCGGCTGGCTGGACGTGCGTGACGCCGACAGCCTGAAGTCGGTCGTGCAGTCCCAGCAGAAGGCCACCCAGGACATGGGCGAGCGTCTGCGCGGCGACGCCGAGAAGATCATGAGCCTGAGCCAGGAGTACGTCCAGAAGAGCCAGAAGCTCGCCGAGGACGGCGTCAAGGCCGCCACCACGGCAGCCAAGTAAGGCGATAGGACATCGAGCATGGCAAGCGCCGGCTCCGGCCGGCATTCACGGGTCGTCACCCTCGGGTGGCGCCCGTGTTCTTTTTTCGCGGGCCTCCTGACCCCCTCAGCCGTGTTCGCTGCCCAGCAGCGCGATGACTTCCTCGTCCTCTACCTGCCTGAAGTCGGCGAAGAACTGGCCCACGGCCTGAAAGTTCCAGGGCATCTCCAGGCAGACCACCTCGTCGGCCAGGGTCTCGAGCCGTGCCACGGTGTCCGGCGGAGCCGCCCCCATGGCGGCGATCAGCGTCTGCGGACCCCGTGATCTCAGGGTGCTCAGGGCCGCCGCCATGGTGGCCCCGGTAGCACTGCCATCATCCACCACCACCACGATGCGTCCCTTCGGGTCGATGGGGGCACGCACCGGCGTATAGCGGCGGCGGCGCTCCTCGAGCAGGGCTCGCTGCCGCTCCGTCTCGCGGGTCACCGCCTCCTCGCGGTACCGCCGCGCCGTTTCCTCCAACGCCACGCTGCCATCCTCGCTGACCGCGCCGATGGCAAATTCGGGATTGCCCGGTGCCCCCAGCTTGCGTACCAGCACCACGTCCAGGTCGCCCTCGAGGGCATCGGCGATCAGTCGGCCCATGGGCACCGCGCCCCGCGGGATGGCCAGGACCAGGGGGTCTTGCCCCTTCAGGTGGGAGAGGCGTCGAGCCAGGCGCTCGGCGGCATCGAGGCGATCACGGAACATGTCGGTGCTCCTGATTGGGAAGAGGTGTCTCCAGTGTAGGCCGCCACTACTGCTGTGCGAAACACTCGTCCGGCGCGGGTGTCGACCTTGTCGCGCCTCTCAGTGTGGTCAATGGAAATTGTTTCCGGTATACAAAATATTTGTGTAGTGTAAGACATATTGTCGGGCCGAGTGTCGTCCAAGCGTCGCGGGCACGCCGGCCCGGCAAGCAAGACCGTCTCGCTACAACACCAACAACCGGAGATGCTTCCATGCTCGATAGCCCCTCCCGCCAATGGGCCGCCGGTGCTGCGCTCCTGGCCACGCTCGCGACCGGCGCGGCCCAGGCGGACGACTGGAGCGATACCGCCATCGGCTACCGCTACGGCACCCAGTTCCACGAGCCCGGCAATTCCGACCGGGTGGCAAAGCACGTCCTGCAGGTCACCCATGTCACCGGCTACGCGCTTGGCCAGAATTTTCTCAACCTCGACCTGCTGCAGTCGGACAGTGCCGACCCGGCCAGTGGCAGCAGCAGCGGCGCCACCGAGGCCTACCTCGTCTACCGTCACCAGCTTCACGCCGGCAAGATCCTGGAGGCGCCGATCGCCTTCGGCCCGGTCAGGGACATGGCACTGACGGTCGGCGTCGACCTCAATACCAAGAACACGGCCTTCGCGCCGCGCAAGCGCCAGCTGCTGGTGGGGCCGACCCTCAAGCTCGATGTGCCGCGCGGCTTCGTCGACCTCAGCCTCCTCTACAGCCATGAGTGGAACCACTGCGGCCTCGAGGCCTGTGGCCTGCCCGGCAACCGTAACAGTCTCTCCTTCGACCCTTACTACCAGCTCAGCCTGGCCTGGGGGTTGCCGTTCGAGGCGGGCCCGCTGCCGATGAAGTTCCAGGGCTTCTTCAACCTCAACGGCGAGAAGGGCGACGACTATTTCGGGGTGGCCACCGAGACCGAGCAGCTGATGCGGTCCAGCCTGATGCTGGATGTGGGGCGGCTGGCCTGGGGTGGCGAGAACACCCTGTGGGTCGGCGCCGGCTATGAGTACTGGCGCAACAAGTTCGGCAACCACGGCAAGCCGGGCGTGGATACCGATGCCTTGATGTTCCAGCTGGAGTGGCACCTCTAGGCCGGGCGCGACCGGCGATCACGGGGCTCCCGCCCAGCTGACGGCTGTCGGGAACCCGGACAGCGCCGGACTATGATTGTGTACGACTTTGTGAGTAAGTGAATTTCAAAGTGTGCGACAGTATGCCAGGGTATTTTGTATACAAAAATATGAAGACAACAACAGCAGTGGTCTTACCCATGCAGACAAACCCCAGGAACACCTCGATCTTCGATTTCCACGGCAAGCCACCGCTACCCAAGGCCTTGCCGATCTCCCTGCAGCATGTCCTCGCCATGCTGGCCGGTGTCATCACGCCGCCCATCATCATCGCCGGCGTGGTGGGCGCGACGCCCGCCGAGAAGCTGCTGCTGATCCAGATCGCCGTGCTGGCCTCCGGGGTATGCACGCTCTTCCATCTCTACGGTGTCTGGAAGTTCGGTGCGCGACTCCCCGCCATCTTCGGGGTGGGCTTCGCCTATGTGCCCACGCTCATCGCGGTGGGCGGCCAGTTCGGCATCGAGGGTCTCATCGGCGCCCAGCTGGTCGGCGGCATCACCATGATGGTGGTGGGCTACTTCATCCAGTACATCCGACACCTCTTCCCGCCGGTGGTGGCGGGGACCGTGGTGCTGGTGATCGGCCTGTCGCTCTACGACATCGCCATCCGCTACATGGCGGGCAGCGGCAACACCGACGCGCCGGGGTTCGGGGCGCCCATCAACTGGGCCGTCGGCCTGGTCACGCTGCTCACGGTCCTGGTGGCCTCCCAGTTCGGCAGGGGGGTGGTCAAGCTGTCGGCCATCATGGTCGGCATCCTGGTGGGCTACCTGCTCTCGCTGGCCCTTGGCATGGTCAGCTTCGCCTCCGTGGCGGAGGCCGAGTGGGTCGCGGTGCCGGAGGTGATGCCCTTCGAGATGGAGTTCCATACCGCCGCCATCGTGTCCATGGTCGTGATCTGCGTGATCAACTCCGTGCAGACCATCGGCGACCTGTCCGCCACTACCGTGGGCGGCATGAACCGCGAGCTGAAGACTCGAGAGCTGACCGGCGGGTTGCTGGGGAACGGCCTGACTACGGTCGTGAGTGCCTTCTTCGGGGCCCTGCCGACCTCCACGTTCAGCCAGAATGTCGGGATCGTGGCGATGACCAAGGTAATCAGCCGCTATCTGCTGGCCATCGCCGGGCTGTTCATGATCCTGGCCGGCCTGAGTCCCAAGTTCGGCGCCATCATGACCACCATTCCCTACCCGGTGCTGGGCGGGGCCACCATCATCGTCTTCGGCATGATCACCATGACCGGGATCCAGCTGCTCATCAAGGATGAGCTGTCGGCCCGCAACATGACCATCGTGGGGCTGGCGCTGGCGCTTAGCCTGGGGATCGCCCAGGTGCCCGCCGCGATCGAGCAGTTCCCGGCGATGCTGAAGAACCTCATCGGTGGGGCGCCCATCGTGGTGGCGGCCATCACCGCCTTCGTGCTCAATATCGTGCTGCCCCGCACCTCGCTGGCCGACGAGGCCCGGGAGCGCGAGGAGATCGCCAGGGCGGATGCGGAGGCCGCCGGCCAGACCGAGGGTGGCCCCCATGCCGAGGAGATCGGTGCTGCCGGGCGGGAAGGCGCCAGGGCCAGCCGTGCCGCGGGGGGCGCGCGAGGCGGCTGAGGCGAGTGCCGCGTGATCCGCCTTGCCGGGTGGGAGAAGCCCCCGTCCGGCAAGGCTGCAAGCGAGCAGCCGACTTCTCGGCTGCTCGCTTGCGTTTGGGGAGCTCAGCGGGGGCGGGGCCCCTCTTAGCGGCCGGCGGGCGTGCCGGAGGAGCCCATCGCTCAGTTGATCCGGGCGTCCAGGCGGAAGCGAGCGATGCGGTTGATCTGCTCGATGGCGGTGCGGCGCTCCTCGGCCGGGTCGTTGGGCAGGCGCGCCTCGAAGGCGGCAAGGATGGCATGACGGTCGCTGCCCTTGACGGCCATCACGAAGGGGAAGCCGAACTTCGCCTTGTAGTCGGCGTTGAGGCGCTCGAAGCGGGCCAGCTCCTCGGGCGTGCACTGGTCGAGGCCGGCGCCGGCCTGCTCGCGGGTCGAGTCGTCGGTCAGCTCACCGGCGACGGCTGCCTTGCCGGCGAGGTCCGGGTGGGCACGGATCACCTCGAGCTGGCGTTCGGGGCTGGCCTCACGCAGCACGGCACCCATCACCTCGGCGAGCCCCTGGGGGGTGTCCTCGGAGGAAGACAGGCCGCGCTGCCAGGCGAGCTCGGCGACCCAGGGAGAGTGCTCGTAGATGTCGCCGTAGTGGGTCACGAAGGCCTGCTGGTCCAGCCGGCTGGGACGCGGGGTGAGGATCTTGTCGGTCATCCTGGGGGCTCCTCTGCTTGGTGTTGCGGCCTGGTGGCGCACGCGGCGGCGGGCAGGCCGTGGCGGGTGATCGAAGTATCTCGATGCCCTTTCCATAAAGTGTATACAAAAAAATTTTGAAATGTACCCCAATAAAGGCTAAAACTGTCCTCATTGTGGACTTCATGATGCCTGCCCGGTCAGGGCAGCGCCAGGCACGTACCGACGCGACACGCAAAGGAGAACCCCATGGGATACCTGACCACTCATGTGCTGGACACCGCCCAGGGCCGCCCCGGCCAGGGCATCCGCATCGAGGTCTTCCGCCTCGAGGGCGAGACCCGCACCCGGCTCAAGGAGGTCGTCACCAACGATGACGGGCGCTGCGATGCCCCCCTCCTGGAGGGCGGCGACTTCGCCACCGGCGAGTACGAGCTGGTCTTCCACGCTGGCGACTACCTGCGCGCCCGGGGCATCGAGGCCGAGGAGCCGCGCTTCCTCGACGTGATCCCGCTGCGCTTCGGCGTGGCCGATGCCGGGCAGCACTACCATGTGCCGCTGCTGCTCTCCCCCTATGGCTATTCCACCTACCGCGGCAGCTGAGGGGCGCCACCGCCTTCCTCCACAACAACACGCAAGACGAGGTTCCCCTCATGCAAGCCTATCTGCTGGATTTCACCAACTTCATGCTGCGCTGGCTGCACGTCATCGCCGCCATCGCCTGGATCGGCGAGTCGATCTACTTCGTGATGCTGGACAACAGCCTGCGCACACCCAAGGCCGCCGAGGACCGGGAGAAGGGCGTCTTCGGCGAGATGTGGGCGGTGCACGGTGGCGGCTTCTACCATAACCAGAAGTACGCCAGCGCCCCCGCCAAGCTGCCCGAGGACCTGCACTGGTCGTTCTGGAAGGCCTATACCACCTGGCTTACCGGCTTCGGCCTGTTCGTCATCCTCTACATGGTCAACCCGAGCTTCTACCTGGTGAATCCGGGCAGCGACTGGGCCTGGGCGGCGGGCATGAGCGGCTGGCAGGCCAATGTCATGGCGCTGGCCTTCCTGCTGGCCGGCTGGGTGGTCTACAACGAGCTGTGCAAGCGCATCAGCCCCGACATGCAGCGCGACGGACTGCTGAGCATCGCCGTGGCGGTGATGATGGTGGTGGTGGCCTACCTGAGCAGCCAGATCTTCTCGGGGCGTGCCGCCTTCCTGCTCACCGGCGCGGTGATGGCCACCGCGATGTCGGCCAATGTCTTCTTCTGGATCATTCCCGGCCAGCGTCGCATGGTGAAGGCGATGAAGGCCGGCGAGACGCCGAATCCCCTGGATGGCAAGCGCGGCAAGCAGCGCTCGGTGCACAACACCTACTTCACCCTGCCGGTGGTGCTGCTGATGATCAGCAACCACTACTCCTTCGCCTATTCCCATGAGCTGGCCTGGGTGATCATGTCGCTGTTCATCTTCGCCGGCGCCCTGATCCGCCAGTACTTCGTGCTGATGCATGCCGGTCACAAGCGCCCGGCCTATCCGGTGGCCGGGGTGGCCCTGCTCCTGGTGGCGTTCTGGATGGGGGCCCCCTCCGGCGGCGGCCAGGCCAATGCCACGGCCTCGTCGGGCCCTGACCTCGATGAGGTACACGCGATCGTCGAGGCGCGCTGCGTGGCCTGCCATTCCCGCGAGCCGACCCAGCAGGGCTTCAATGCGCCGCCGGCCGGCATGGCCTATGACACCCTCGAACAGCTCCAGAGCCAGCAGGCGAAGGTCAAGGAAGTGGTGGCAAGCGGCTACATGCCGCTGGGCAACATGACCGGAATGACCGAGGAGGAGCGCGAGACCATCGCCGCCTGGGAGGAGTGAACCGGCCGGTCGCCGGCAGGCCGCCGATATGTATACAATGATCGCGCATGCCGGTGACGAACAGGGGAGGAGGGGACTCGATGAACCAGCGCCAGACGGTTGACGAACGTGGCGGCGCGGGCCGACCGGGCAAGAATGGGGACGGTGCCGAGCGCCACGAGGAGATCCACCGCTCGATCAGTGACGCCATCATCGAGCACCGCCTCAGGCCCGGGGCACGCCTGCGCGAGGACGCCCTGGCCGAGGTCTTCGGCATCAGCCGGACCGGCATCCGCAAGATCCTCCAGCGCCTGGCCCTGGAGCAGCTGGTCACGCTGACCCCGCGCCGGGGAGCCAGCGTGACCCGGCCCACGGCCGACGAAGCCAAGGACGTGTTCGACGCCCGCCAGATGGTCGAGTGCGGCCTGATCCCGGAGATCGCCCGGCGCATCACCGATGACGACCTGCACGAGCTTCGCGACATGGCCCGGCGCGAGCGCCAGGCCCTGAAGTCCGGCGAGCAGAGCACGGCGATCCGGCTGTCGGCGGACTTTCACGCCCGCCTGGCACGCATCGCCGGCAATGCCACCCTGGCCGACTTCGTCGAGCGGCTCTGCTCGCGCTCCTCGCTGATCCTCGCGGTCTATGGCAACCCCGGCCACCTCGGCTGCGAGTCCCACGACCACGACGACCTGATCGTCTACCTGGAGGCCGGCAACGGGGAGCGGGCCCAGGCCTTCATGGGCCGCCACCTCAAGGCCATCGAGGCCTCGCTCTCCATCGTCGAGGAGGAGGCGGAGGCGCCGGACCTCCACCGCATCTTCTCCGACTGAGGGCTCAGGCCAGGCGCAACGTCGGCTCGGCGAGGCCCGGCACCCCGGGGTCGGCGACGAAGAGGTGTCCGGCGTCGGGCTCCTCCCGCCACCGGGCCGCGTCCATGCCCTCCCGCGCGGTGGTGATGTAGAGCCGGTCGAGGCGTTCCCCGCCGAAGGCCGGGCAGGAGGGCTGCGAGGTCGGCAGCGTGATGGCGTCCACCTCGCGGCCCTGTGGGTCCAGGCGCACCACCCGGCCGGCCCCCCACAGGGCGAGCCACAGGTGCCCCTCGGCATCGACCACGGCCCCGTCGGGGTTGCCCGGCTGCGCCGAGAAGTCGGCCCAGGGCGCCGGTTCGCCCAGGGGCCAGCCCTCGCGGTCCAGCGGCCAGCGCATCACGACCCCGCTCGCGGTATCGGTGAACCAGGCGACCTCACCGCCGGGGGAGAAGCAGATCGCGTTGGGGATGGTCAGTCCGGCGCGCAGCTCCACCAGGGTGCCGCGGTGCAGGCGGTAGAGTCGTCCGGCCCCGAGCTCGGCACCCTTTCCCATGCTGGAGAGCCACAGGCTGCCGTGGCGGTCGACCCGGCCGTCGTTGCCGCGTGTCAGCGGGTTTCCGGCCTCGAAGTCACAGAAGCGCTCCAGGACACCGGTTGTCGGGTCGAAGCGCGCCAGGCGATCCTCACCGACCAGCAGCATGCCACCTCCCGCGATGGGCACCGCCAGCGAGACCATCTGGTCGAGCGCGCGGTGGCCGGTCTCGCCGCTGGTGGGGTCCAGCCAGTGCAGCCGGCGGCCGAGGATGTCGCACCAGGTAAGGCGCCCAGAGACGGCATGCCACTGGGGCCCCTCGCCGAGCTCGCAGCCGCAGGCGACCGCCACCCTGGCCGTGGCGCCATTCATGTTGCTTCGCCGTCGGCCGCGCGCCAGGCGGCGACCAGCGCCCTGGCCCGTTCGCCCACCTCGGCGGCGGTGAGGCCGGGCGTGTAGAGCGCGCTGCCCAGGCCGGCGCCATCGATGCCGGCGGCGCGCCAGGCGCCGAAGTTGTCCATGCCGATGCCTCCCACCGCAAAGAGCCTGGTACCCGCCGGCAGCACGGCGCGCAGGGCACTCATGCCCTCGATGCCGACCTGTACCGCCGGGAACAGCTTCAGCCCGGTGGCGCCCGCGTCCAGGGCCTCGAAGGCCTCGGAGGGGGTCACCACGCCGGGCCAGGATTCCATGACCAGGTGGCGGCTCTCCTCGATCACCGCCGGGCGGCAGTTGGGGGAGACGACCAGGCGTCCGCCGGCGGCGAAGACGTCGCGCACCTGGCCCGGGGTCAGCACGGTGCCGGCGCCGATCAGGGCCCGGTCGCCCAGCGCCCCGGCGAGCCGGCGGATGCTCTCCAGCGGGTCGGGGGAGTTGAGTGGCACCTCGATGCGCTCGATGCCGGCGGCGAGCAGCGCCTCGCCGACCTCGACGGCCTCGTGGGGGGTGATGCCGCGCAGGATGCCGATCAGGGGAAGGGACATGGTGGCGCTCCATTCGAGTTCAGGTTCGGGGGGCTCTGGCGAGAGTGGCATGGGCCAGGCCGAGGCCGGCCAGCACCGCGGCCTCGCCATCGACGCAACGGCAGCCGATGGCCAGCGCCTCCAGGGCCAGGGCATAGCGGGCAGCGAGCGTCTCGGTACCGATCAGGGTGACGGTCTCGCCCTCGGCCAGCGCCGCCCGGGCACCGGCCAGTTCCAGGCCGATCACCAGGCCCGAGAGCCTGGCCGCCAGTCGTGCGCCGCGCGCCTGGCCAGGTGGCAGACCAGAGTCCAGCAGGTCCTGGGCGCGCAGGCCGAACAGCCGAGTGGCGAAGGTCTCGGGGGCGGCCGCCACCTCCTGCACTGCCGCGACGAAGGCCTCGTGGCCGCCGGGCTCGGCCAGGTCGTCCTCGCCCGGCCCGTGGTTCAGGGAGTGCCGAAGCACCGACTGGCCGGCGAGCCACTGGTAGAGCTCGCCGGTGAGGTAGGTGGCGAAGCGCGTGATCGCGCCCGCCTCGAGGCGGGCCCACTTGGCATGGGTGCCGGGCAGGCAGACGGGGCCCGTGGTCCGGGGTTCCCGGGCGACCAGGCCGGCGAGCTGGGTCTCCTCGCCGCGCATCACATCGAAGTGGCGTCCGGCGTCATCGGGGTGCTGGCAGAGTCCCGGCAGCAGCATGACGTCCAGGCGCGAATCCTCGAGGGCGGGCCTGACCGCGCCCCGGGCCAGGCCGTCCAGCCGCGTCGGCACCGGCAGGTAGGCGGCTTCCCGCCAGCCCTGGCGGGCACCGGCCATGCCGCAGACCCGCACCGGCACGCGGCCCTCGGCGGGCAGCCAGTCGCCGATTGTCGCCAGCAGGGTGGCCTCGTAGTCGTCAGGCGTCAGCGCAAGCATCCCGCGCTCGGAGCCCGCGCGGGCCACCACCTGTCCGTCGTCCGTCATGGCCCAGGCGCGCAGGTTGCTGGAGCCCCAGTCCACGGCGACCCAGCTGAGGCGCTCGGCGACCTCGCGGGTCTGGCTCATGCCCGGCCTCCGTCGACGATCAGTTCCTGGCCGGTCATCATCCTCGACGCGTTTGACGCCAGGAACAGGCAGGGGCCGACCATGTCCTCCACCGGGATCGCCTCCTTGAGGCACTGCTGCTCCAGGCACTCCTTCAGGTCGGCGTCGTTGACCCACAGCGCCTTCTGGCGCTCGGTCATCACCCAGCCGGGGATCAGGCAGTTGACGCGGATGGCATCACCGCCGAGCTCCCGGGCCAGCGCCCGGGTCAGGCCCAGGATGCCGGCCTTGGCGGTGACATAGGTCGGGTAGCCGGAAAGGCCCAGGTGAACGCTGTTGGACGACAGGTTGATGATGGCGCCGCCGCCCAGCGCACGCATGTCCGGCGCGACCTGTTGCGCGGTGAAGAACTGTGGGCGCAGGTTGGTGGCGATGGCGTCGTCCCACTCCTCGACGCTCCACTCCTCCAGCGAGTGGCGGGTGTCCCGGGCGGCGTTATTGACCAGCACGCCGATCGGGCCATGAGTCTCGCGGGCCCGGGCGACGGCGGCCTCGAGCGCCGCCACGTCGCGGATGTCGCACTCGATGAACAGTGGCCGGTTGGCGTACTTCGCCTCCATGGCGTCGCAGAACTCGCCGGCGTCGGACAGGCCGACGAAGGCCACCCTGGCGCCCTGGGCCAGGAAGCCCTCGGTCAGTGCCGCGCCGATGCCCGAACCACCGCCGGTGATGAAGACGCTCTGGCCCTTCAGGTCGCCGAAGGTCAGATCGTGAAAGTTGAAACTCATGTCCTTCTCCTTTTCTCAGGAAACGCTGAAACAGATCGGCATTTTTCACCATTCGGCGATGGATCCGTCCTCATGCGTCCATACCGGGTTGCGCCAGCGGTGGCCGACCCGCGCGCGTTCCTCGACGAAGGCCTCATCGATCTCCACGCCGAGCCCCGGCTCCTGGGGGATGGCGCAGAAGCCGTCCTCGATGGCCAGCGCCGACTTGTCGACCAGGTAGTCGAGCACGTCATTGTCGCGGTTATAGTGGATGCCCATGCTCTGCTCCTGGATGAAGGCGTTATGGCACACCGCATCGAGCTGCAGGGAAGCGGCCAGCGTGAGCGGGCCGAGCGGGCAGTGCGGGGCCAGCGCCACGTCGTGGGCCGAGGCCAGGGCGGCGATCTTCAGCCCCTCGCTGATGCCGCCGCAGTGGGAGAGGTCGGGCTGGATGATATCGATCATGCCGTCGGCGAGCAGGTCGCGGAACTCGAAGCGGGTGTGCAGCCGTTCGCCGGTGGCCAGCGGATAGCCCAGGCCGCCGGCGATCTGCTTGAGGCAGGGCAGGTGCTCGGGGGCCACCGGCTCCTCGACGAACATCGGGTGGAAGGGCTCCAGCTCGCGCAGCAGCGCCTTGGCCATGGGACGATGCACACGGCCGTGGAAGTCGATGCCGATGCCCACCTCGGGCCCCACGGCGTCGCGGGCCTCCGCCACGCGTGCCACCGCCTCGTCGACCTTGCGGTGCGAGTCAACGATCGCCAGCTCCGGGGTGCCGTTCATCTTGAAGGCGGTGAACCCCTGCTCCACCAGCACGCGGGCGCCGGCGCCCACGTCGCTGGGGCGATCGCCACCGGTCCAGGCGTACATGCGCATCCTGTCGCGCACCGCGCCGCCCAGCAGCTGGTGCACCGGCACCCCCAGATCACGGCCCTTGAGGTCCCACAGCGCCTGGTCGATGCCGGCGATGGCGCTCATCAGGATCGGCCCACCGCGATAGAAGCCGGCGCGATAGAGGGTGTTCCACAGGTGCTCGATGCGGTGCGGGTCCTGGCCGACCAGGTAGTCGGCGAGCTCATGGACCGCCGCCTCCACGGTGGCCGCGCGACCCTCGATGACCGGCTCGCCCCAGCCATGGCAGCCCTCGTCGGTCTCGATCTTGAGGAACAGCCAGCGCGGCGGTACCTGCCAGGTCTTGAGTCGGGTGATCTTCATGCGGGGTATCCTTCGGTGGGAAGAGTGGAATCCGGGATCAGTCCCAGGTCCGTCGCCGTGCGCTCGAGCACCGCCCGGGCCGCCCGGCGAGCGGTCTCTGGCTGGCGCAGCCGGATCGCCTCCATCACCCGGCGGTGGCGCTCGAGGCTGTCCTCCAGGGAGTCGGCCTGGTGCTGGGAGTGCTGTATCAGCGCGATGATGGAGGGGCGCAGCAGGTGGCCCATCTGGCGCCACACCAGGTTGTGGGTGGCCTGGTAGACGCCAGCATGGAAGGCCACATCATGCTCGGCGTGCTGCTGGTGCAGGCCGGCGCCGGCGGTGTCGCGCATGCCCGTGAAGGCGGCCTCCAGGCGTTCCAGGTCCCGGCCGTCCGCCGCCAGGGCGGCCAGCTCGGCCACCTGTGGCTCCGCGGAGAGGCGGAAGGCATAGATCTCGCGGACCAGGCGCGGGTCCGGACGCGACAGGCCGGCGAGCCAGTCGCTCATCAGGGGATCGAGCAGGTGCCAGTCGGTGACCTCACGCACCCGGCTGCCGCGCCCCGCGGTGCGCTCGACCAGCCCGGTGGCGGCCAGGCTGGCCAGGGCGTTGCGCACCCGGTTGCGGCTCACGGCAAAGTATTCGCAGAGGTCCTTCTCCCGCGGGAAGTCGCTCCCGGCCGGCAACTGCCCGGAGAGGATGGCGCGGGCCAGGACCGCCGCCAGCGCCGGGGCGCCGCCATCGGCGGGAAGGACAAGATCATCGAGCATCATCGGCTCCGATAAAATATCTGATCTTATAGTATATAATGTCAGACATTTAACAAGGGCAAGATGAGGGTGACCGGGCTATGACGGAGGGATGGGCTGGCAGGTGACTCAAGTTGCGGGAAATGACGCGCCCCGGGCCGTGGCCCGGGGCGCGTCATGAGCGGCGGGCGCGTCTCAGGCGCCGCTGGTGACGCTGACCGAGCGCTGGCTCTGCATCAGGCCGAAGTAGAAGAGCCCGCCCAGGGCAGCCCCCATCATCCAGCCGTAGCCGTTGAGGCCGGAGAGCGCCGGCACCAGCACGGTGGAGATCGAGAAGAGCGCGGCGCCGCCGAAGGCCAGCAGTGCGCGCCGGTTCCAGCCCTTGACGTAGTAGTAGGCGCTGCCCGGCGCGGAGGAGAACAGCTCCTGCATGTCTAGGTGCTGGCGCTTCACCAGGTAGTAGTCCACCACGATGATGCCGTAGAAGGGGGCGACGACCGCGCCCAGCGCATTGACGAACCCGGGCACGCCGATCCGGCTGATCAGCGAGACCCAGAGGGCGCCGACGAAGAAGGCCAGCACGGCGGTGATCAGTCCACCCACCTTGAAGCTGATCTTGCTGGGAAAGAGGTTGGCCAGGTCGTAGGCCGGCGGGATGAAGTTGGCGACCAGGTTGATGCCCACGGTGGCGGCGAAGAAGGTCAGCGCCGCGACGATGGTCAGCGGCAGGGAGTCGACCCGTTCGACGATGTCTGCCGGGTTGGTCAGGGCGTCGCCGAACAGCACCAGGGTGCCGGCGGTGATGATCAGGGCGATGAACGAGAAGAAGGCGACGTTGAGCGGCAGCCCCAGCAGGTTGCCGAGCTTCATCTGGCGCTCGGTCTTCACGAAGCGCGTGAAGTCGCCGAAATTGATCACCACCGCGGCGAAGTAGGCGACCATGGTGCCGACGATGGCGAGGAAGGCGCCCACGGCGCTGCCCGAGCGTTCGGTGTCGGCGCTAAAGATGGTGCTCACCGCGGGCAGCAGGTCGCTGCCGGCCTGGAACCACACCACGATCATCAGCACCACCATCACCACATAGACCAGCGGGCCAGCCCAGTTGAGGAAGTGCTTGATGCGCTCGATGCCCTGCCAGAAGATCGCGATCTGGAACAGCCAGACGATCACGAAGGAGACCCAGGCCACGGCCGAGAGGCCCAGGAAGGTGCTGCCGTTGCCGGCACCGACGAGGGCGGTGATCAGCAGGGCCACGGCGGTGGACGCGAAGTAGGTCTGCACGCCGTACCAGAAGATGCCGATGATGGCTCGCAGCATCGCCGGCAGGTTGGCACCGCGCACCCCCATGCTGGCGCGCACCATCACCGGGAAGGGGATGCCGTACTTCACGCTGGGCTTGCCGGTCAGGTTGACCAGATACATCACGATCACCCCGGCCAGGATGATCGCCGCCATCACCGCCCAGCCGTTAAGCCCGTAGGTCAGGAACAGCGAGGCCGCCAGGGTGTAGCCGAACAGGCTCTGGATGTCGTTGGACCAGACGTTGAAGATCTCGAAGGCGCCCCAGTTCCGTTCGCTGGGCTTGAGCGGCGCCAGGTCCTCGTTGTACAGCGTCGGGTCGATCGTCTGGATGTCCAGTTCGCTCTCTTTCATCGGGGTCACCATTGTCATTGTTGCTCGGGCGGCTCGACCGGCTTCGGTCGAGCCGTCGTGACAGACCTACTGGCAGAAGCGTTGGCAGGGGGCCCAGTGCTTCATCAGCAGGTAGTAGGTGAGGCCGGCCGGAATCAGGCTGGCGTACCAGGAGACCGCGGAGAAGCTCAGGGCGGCGGCGATGCCCACCAGGGTGGCGATCAGGGCGGCGTAGTTGACGCCCTGGTAGGGGCCGGTCTCGTCATACAGCTTGCCGAGATCCAGGGTACGGCGGCGAATGATGTAGTAGTCGACCACCAGGATGGCGAAGATCGGACCGAGGAAGGCCGAGTAGGTCTGCACGAAGAGCTGCAGGCCGGCGGCGGACTCGGGCTGCACCAGCTTCCAGGGGAAGGTGGCGAAGGCCAGCAGGCCGACGATCACGGTGGCGATCGGGAACTTCATCTTGAATACGTCCATCAGCACATAGGTCGGCGGTACCACGTTGTTGAGCACGTTGGTGGTGACCTGGGCGAAGGCAATGAACAGCAGGGTGGTCATCAGCAGCGGGGTGTTGTCGACGGCGTTGGCGAATACCTGGATGGGGTCGGCGGTGCCGGTGGCCTCGGAGACCATGTAGCCGATCAGGCCCATGAACAGGGTGCAGGGCAGGATCGACATGGCATAGATGGTGGTCAGGATGCCGGGGCCGGTGCCGTGCTTGTGCTCCCGGGAGTAGTCGCTGACGTTGAGCATCATTGTGCTGTAGATGCCCAGGAACAGCATTGTGGCGCCCCAGAACGGCATGCCCCAGGAGCCTTCCATGGTCAGCAGGCTGGCCGACAGCTCGTCGCCGTAGCGCTGCACCGTGGCATAGAACATGTAGGTCAGTGAGGCGAGGATAAAGGCGCTGCCGATGTTCTCCAGCCACTTGATGCCCTGGAAGCCCATCACCGACAGGCCGATCTGCAGGAACTGGAAGGTGATGAAGTAGAACACCAGGTTATCGAAGCCGAACAGCGTCGCCGAGACCATGTTCAGGGCGCCGGCACCGATCCAGCTCTGGAAGCCGTACCAGACGATGGCCGGCACGGCGCGTACCAGTCCCGGGATGCGGGTCCCGGCGAAGCCGAAGGCGCTGCGCGCCTGGACCATGAAGGGGATGCCGTACTTGTAGCCGGCGGCACCATTGATGGCGAGCGCGATGCCGATCACGAAGCAGCCGATGGCGATGGCTAGGGTCGCCTGGATCAGGTTCAGCGTGCCGACCACGCTGGAGCCCATGGCGAAGGTGCCGATCGAGACACAGCCACCGAACCAGGCCAGGAAGTAGGAGGGCCGGCCCATGATGCGGGTCTGCTGGGGCGCCAGGGATTCCTGGCCGGGGGCCTTGGTGCCCCGGTCGGCGTGTGTGGGAGATGCGGCGATCCCCGGGGCCGCGGCCGTGCTTTCGGGAGTGGGATGGCTCATGGTGATGTCCTCGCAAGTCGTTTCTGTGCTTGTGGTTGTCTTCCGGCAGTGGGCTGCCGTGGAAGGCTTGCGGCGTGGCGTGCGCCCGTGGCGCGATGCGTTGTGGTTGTTCGTTACGGCTATCGATGCACGAAGCGTGCCGTTCAGCGCTCCGACGTCAACTGGGAGAAACCTTCGAAGCGCCCCGTGAAGGGCTTGGGACGCGGGAAGGCCAGGTCGCCATGCTTGCTGGTGCAAAGCCGCAGGCCAACCAGGGCCTCGGCCAGCTTGACGGCGGCGGTCACCCCCTCGACCACCGGCAGGCCGACCTCGCGGCTGATGGTGTCGGTCAGGTCGGCCATGCCGCCGCAGCCCAGCACGATGGCGCCGATGTTGTCCTCGTCGCGGGCTCGCCGGCACTCATCGATGATGCGCACCAGGGCGGCATCGCCGTTCTCCTCCAGGTCGAGCACCGGAATCTCCGCGGCGCGTACCCGCCGGCAGTGATGGGAGAAGCCGTACTGCTCGAGCAGGTGCTCGGCGATGATGCCGGTGCGCCCCAGGGTGGTGACGATGGAAAAGCGGGTGCTGATCAGGGTGGCCATATGGAAGGCGGCCTCGGCGATACCGATCACCGGCGCCCGGGTCAACTCGCGGGCGGCCAGCAGGCCGGGGTCACCGAAACAGGCGATCACGTAGGCATCGGCGCCCTCGCGCTCCCCGGCCAGCACCTCCTCGAGCACGCCGACCGCACTGACGGCCTCGTCGAAGTGGCTCTCGATGGAGACTGGCCCATGGTCCGGATGTCGCGCGGAGACGCGGGTACCGGGGGAGGCGATGCGGCTCGCCGCCTCTCCGATCGTCGCCGTCATCTCGGCGCTGGTATTGGGGTTGATGACGCGGATGTGCATGGCGCGGGTTCTCCTGGAATTTTTCGTGAACAAGATAGTTTGTCTTTGTACACAAAATAGCCCGCGTGGGCACAGGCTGCAAGTCCGGATGTGCGGTGCGCTGATCGGAAATTTAACTCTTGAATATCAAGTAGTTGAGATTGAAGGTAGGCGATCTTCGCAAATGTCGCCGGTCTGGCAGCCCGGTGAGCGGACACGACTGGCAGCAAGTTGCGGACATTTATCGATAATTTGTGTATACAATAATTGTGGCTGGCGTCCTCGGTTGTGCTGATCTTGCCCTGGGCTTGGTCGAGGGGTTGCGGATGACATGGGCACACTCTATGTTTGTATTGTATACACGATGCGCGCCGCCCTCGGCTTCCTTGCCGGGTAAGGGGCCAGAACAACCAGGACGCTTTGCCATGACGCACCTTCGCTCATCCGACTATCCCCGTGACCTGATCGGCTACGGCCGCACCCCGCCCCATGCCAACTGGCCGGGTGGGGCGAGGGTCGCAGTGCAGTTCGTGCTCAACTACGAGGAGGGTGGCGAGAACTGCGTGCTGCACGGCGACGAGGGCTCCGAGCAGTTCCTCTCCGAGATCATCGGTGCCCCCGCCTTCCCCGATCGTCACCTGAGCATGGAGTCGATCTACGAGTACGGTTCGCGGGCCGGCGTATGGCGCATCCTGCGCGAGTTCGAGCGCCGCGGCCTGCCGCTCACCGTGTTCGGCGTGGCCATGGCCCTGGAGCGCCACCCCGAGGTGGCCCATGCCTTCAAGGAGCTGGGTCACGAGGTTGCCTGCCATGGCTACCGCTGGATCCACTACCAGGAGGTGCCGGAAGAGGTCGAGCGTGAGCATTTGAAGAAGGCGATGGCGATCTTCCAGCGCCTCTATGGCGAGAAGCCGCTGGGCTGGTACACCGGTCGCGACAGCCCCAACACCCGCCGGCTGGTGCTCGATGAGGGTGGCTTCCTCTACGACAGCGACTACTACGGCGATGACCTGCCGTTCTGGACCCGCGAGGCGGACAGCCAAGGCATGGAGCACGACCACCTGATCGTCCCCTATACCCTGGACAGCAACGACATGCGCTTCGCCGCGCCCCAGGGCTTCAACACCGCCGACCACTTCTTCACCTACCTGCGCGACGCCTTCGACGTGCTCTACGCGGAGGGCGAGGAGTCACCGAAGATGCTCTCGGTGGGCATGCACTGCCGCCTGCTGGGCCGCCCGGGCCGCTTCCGCGCCCTGCAGCGCTTCCTCGACCATATCGAGGCCCACGACCGGGTTTGGGTGGCGAGGCGGGTGGATATCGCCCGGCACTGGGCGGAGCACCATCCGGCGCCGGGCCGCTAAAAAAATTGCACTCGAGTGGGTTCGCTTCCTGGACGACCGAGGGGCGCCGGGGATAGGCCGAAGAGGAGGTCCTACGCCAGGGGTGAGGAGCATTGCTCCGAACGGGCTGACCATGGATGGTCAGCACCGGCCCTGCAAGCGGAGCAGGATGCGAGAGCGCCGCAGGGCGTCGGTAGCGCCCAGGGAAGGGTTCACAGCGCCTCCTCGACGGTCCGGCGCTCCGGGGCCTGTCGCCCCGGATCAGCCCCGAGGGACTTATCCCCAAAGCGAAGCCAGAGATCCAATGATTCAGGAAATACCATGAACCGACGCACCTACTATGCTCCGCACGGGGGCCATCCGCCCCAGACCCAGCTGCTCTCCGACCGGGCGGTATTCACCGAAGCCTATGCCGTCATTCCCAAGGGGGTATTCGGCGACATCGTCACCAGCAACCTGCCGTTCTGGGAGGGCACCCGACTCTGGGTGCTGGCGCGCCCACTCTCCGGCTTCGCCGAGACCTTCTCCCAGTACATCATGGAGGTCGCCCCCGGCGGCGGCAGCGAGCGCCCCGAGCTCGACCCCGAAGCGGAGGGCGTGCTGTTCGTGGTGGAGGGCGAGATGACCCTGACCCTGGCCGGCGAGCGCCACCACATGGCAGCCGGTGGCTACGCCTTCATCCCGCCGGGTAGCGACTGGCGGGTGAGGAACGAGGCCGACTCTCCGGTGCGCTTCCACTGGGTGCGCAAGGCCTACGAGCGGGTCGAGGGACTCGCGGTGCCTGAGGCCTTCGTGGTCAACGAGAACGATATCGCGCCCAACGAGATGCCGGATACCGAGGGGCGCTGGGCCACCACGCGCTTCGTCGACCCGGCCGACGTGCGCCACGACATGCACGTCAACATCGTCACCTTCCAGCCCGGCGCGGTGATTCCCTTCGACGAGACCCACGTCATGGAACACGGCCTCTATGTGCTGGAGGGCAAGGCGGTCTACCACCTCAACCAGGACTGGGTGGAGGTCGAGGCCGGGGACTTCATGTGGCTGCGCGCCTTCTGCCCCCAGGCCTGCTACGCCGGCGGCCCGGGGCCGTTCCGCTACCTGCTCTACAAGGACGTCAATCGCCACCCGAAGCTGCGCCTGGGTGGTCGCTAGGAGGTCGACATGCTGGAACTGAAAGCCGAACCGCTGACTGCCGAGGCCTTCGCCCTCTTCGGCGACGTCATCGATACTCGTAGGGCGGACTGGTTTCCCATCAACGCCGGGCGCACCCGGCGCTATCACGATCTGGCGAAAGTCGAGACGCTTGGGGAGGGGGCGAGGACGCTGATCAGCATCTTCGTCAGCCAGCCGGTGGAAATACCACTGGAGCTCGACTTCCTCGAGCGTCACCCGCTGGGCAGCCAGGCCTTCATGCCGCTCCATGAAGAAAGGTTTGTGGTGGTCGTCGCACCGCCGGGCGACGAGATCGATCCCGCCGAGGTGCGCGCCTTCGTCACCGACGGCCGCCAGGGGGTCAACTACCATGCCGGCACCTGGCACGCCATCCAGTCGGTGCTGGAGCGGGAAGGGGAATTTCTGGTGATCGATCGCGGTGGGGAGGGGAACAACTGCGACGAGCATCCGGTGGCGGTTCGCGTGACTCTGGACTGAACACCCACCGGGGATATCGAGGGCTCACGAAGCCGGAGGCACCGTGTGCCCTCCATCAGGAAAACGCTTTGCCATGAGGTCAGGGAAGCGGGCGATTGATGGCGGCGATTGCATCACCGGTATGCTGCACATGATCGGCCAGCAGGCGTCGTGCCAGGTCACTATCCCGGGCCTTAAGTGCCTCCAGGATCTCGCGATGCTCCTGGGTGGATTCGCCCCAGCGGCCAAGGCGGTCCAGGGCCAGGTAGCGTGCCCGTTCCAGCCGCCCCAGCAGGCTTCGGTGAGTCTCTGCGAGCACCGGGTTCTTGGCACCGGCCACGATCAGGCCATGAATCCGCTGGTTGAGCTCGAAGTAGGCATTCCGATCCCCTTTCTTCAGGAGCCGCTCCAGGCGCTCCTGCAGCGTCTCCAGTCGCTTGAGTTCGGTATTCGTCATGCGTTGAGCGGCCAGGCTCGCGGCCAGGCTCTCGAGACCGGCTTCCACCTCGAAGAGATGCTCCAACTCCTGGGGGTCGATCAGCGATACCTGAGCGTTGCGGTTGCGCCGCAGCGTCACCAGGCCATCCGCGGCCAGCATCTTCAGGGCTTCGCGCAGCGGTGTGCGGGAAATGCCGAGTTGCTCGCACAGCTCCGGCTCGATCAGCCGCTGACCCGGTGCCAGTCGCCCGTGAACGATAAGGTCGTGCAGTGCCTGGTATGCCTCCTCGGCCAGCGAGGGCGTCGTGATGCGTCGTCGCCCGAGCAGGGCGGCTCCTTCCATCGTCATGTCATCCATTCCTCTTTGCTGAGGAGACGCGGCGATTGTCTCCGAACACTTGGTAAAGACACAATCAGCCGACCGGTGTGACGGACCTGGCAAGGTCTCGACCCACCAGCCGGGCAAGCGCCTCGGGCAGCCCCTTACAGGGCTTTTCGGGAGGCAGGGCGAAGCTTCCGGCGATGGGCGCCGCGGCGCCGAGGTCGACCAGAGCCTGGGCCTGATGCAGGGCGCAGGTAACACCATCCAGGGCCGGCACCGGCAAGCGGCCGGCCACGCTGCGGGCCAGGCCCGCCAGCGGGGCCCCGGCGAGGATCAATACATCGGCGCCATCATCCTGTACGGCGCGTTCCGCCAGGGCAACCAGCCTCTCGCCCTGATCCTCCTGGATCCGGCCGATATGCGCCAGGGGTTCATCCAGAGCACGAATGCTGGCCAGGCGGCTGCTGAACCCGCAGGCCGAGATCGTCTCCCGATACCAGGCCTGGATGCGCTGGGAGATGGCGATGACGGAGAACCGGCTGCCGACCTGACAAGCGCTGACCAGAGCGGCTTCGGTCATCCCCACCACCGGGATCCCCAGGATCTCGCGCAGGGCGGAGAGGCCGGGGTCGCCGAAGGCGGCCATCACCACCGCGTCGTGGTCGGCATGGCACTCGGCGGCGACTTGCATGGCGGCATAGCCGCCGATCTGTGCCTCGGCTCGCGTCTCGATATAGGCCACCCCGAACGGGGCGGTGGCCATGGTCAGCTCGGTACCGGGTCGGATGCTGCGGCGTGCCTCGGACTCGATCAGGCGGGTCACGTCGCCTGAAATATTGGGGTTGATGACCAGGAGTTTCATGGCGTGTTCCTTCAATCGTTATGGTTATGATGTGGGTCGGCTCAGTAGCCCAGGGCGCGAGGCAGCCAGGTAACGAGGCCCGGGAAGGCGATGCAGGCGAAGAGCATGGCGTACTGGAAGGCGATGAAGGGCCAGGCACTCTTCATCAGCTCGTTGAGGCTGATCCGGGAGATGCCGCACATCACGAACAGCAGCACGCCCACCGGGGGCGTCATCATGCCCACCACCAGGTTCATCACGAAGAGGAAGCCGAACAGCAACGGGTCGATCCCGTAGGTCAGGGCGATGGGGGCGAGCAGCGGCACCAGCATGATGTAGGCCGCGTTGGACTCGATGAACATCCCCACTCCGATCAGCAGCACCATCACCAGCAGCAGGAACACCAGCGGATCCTGGGTGAAGTCCTGCAGCCAGCTGGTCAGTTGCATGGGAATCAGGTCGAGGGTGAAGGCGAAGGTCATGGTCGAGGCAAAGGCGATGAGCGCGCCCACCATGGCGGCGGTGATGGCAGCGTTGAACATCGCCCGGGGCAGGTCAGCGATGTGCAACTGACGTGTCACGAAGAAGCCGATGAACAGGGCATAGACCACGGCGATCGCCGCCCCCTCGGTAGGGGTAAAGGCCCCAGCGACGATGCCGCCGACCACCACGATGGGCATCAGCAGGATCGGCAGTGCACGCCATGTCTGAACCAGCACGTGCCTGAGGCCGAGCTCGCCGCCGGCCAGCGGATAGCGGCGCCGCAGTGAGATGAAGGTCGCCAGCCCCATGAAGCCAAGCGCCAGGATGATGCCCGGCACTACGCCTGCCATGAACAGTCCGCCCACCGAGACCGTGGAACCGGCCATCAGGGCATAGACGATCATCGCATTGCTGGGCGGGATGATGGCGCCAAGATTGGCAGCCGAGGCGACCACGGCACTGCTGTAGCCGGTGCCGTACTGCTGGCGCATGGAGGGAACCAGCGAGCTGCCCAGGGCGCTGGCGCTGGCGACGGCGGCCCCGCTCACCGCCGCGAGCACCATGCCGGCGACGATGGCAACGTGGGCCAGCCCGCCATGCACGCGACCAACCAGCGAGTTGGCGAAATCCACCAGGCGCTGCAGGATGCCGGCTGCCACCATCAGCTCGCCCGCCAGCATGAAGAGAGGGATGGCCATCAGCGGGAAGCTGTTGACCGAGTGCATCATGCGTTGAGGCAGCACCGAGAAGTCCATACCGCCTACATAAAGGCCGACCAGTGAGGCGACGCCGAGGGCGAAGGCCAGGGGCATGCGCAACAGCGCGAAGCCCAGGAAGGTGAAGACGATGGCCGGGGTCATGACGGGGTTCCTCCGCGACGTTCCGGGGCGCTGGGCAGTGGCTCCAGGCCTAGGGCCTGAGCCACCAGATGCAGGCAACTGTGTGCCGCACAGACCAGCACGGCGATGTAGAAGAGGGCGGCGGTGACCGGCAGGGTCGGCATCATCTCCTGCCACTTGCTGGCCACCGCACCGATGCTGATCCAGAACAGCGCGCCCATCATGGCGGCGCCGACCCAGGACATCAGCTGGGCGAGCAGGCGCTGAAGGGGCTCCGGGAAATGGGTCACCAGGGCATCGATGCCCACGTGAATACCGACCTTGATGCCGTGGGGGATGGCCAGGAAGATCGCCCACACGAAGAACAACCGCGAGAGTTCGTCGGCGGAGTCGATGGAGCTCGACAGCACGTAGCGGGTGAACACCTGGGCGGACACCAGCAGCGTCATCATGCCCATCGCCACAAGAATGGCGTAGTACGAGCTGCGATCCAGGATCACGAGCCCGTACAGGAAAGAGCGCTTGAAGGGGCTGGAGGCGGTTGCCTCCAGCCGCTGCCCTGCGGGTGTCATGACGCTAGCTCCTCGAGGACCCGGTCGACGATCTCAGCACCGATCTTCTCGCGCAGGTCATCCACCACGCCCTGGCTGGCCTCGCGCAGTTCGGCGCGGGTCTCGTCGCTGATGGGGGTGAACTCCATGCCCCGCTCGATCAGGGTTTCGCGTGCTGCCTGGTCCTCCTCGGCGGCGGTCTGACGCTGCCAGGCCACGGCCTCATCCATCGCTTCGAGAACCGCCTGCTGCTGCTCGTCGCTCAGGTCGTTGAAGGTGCTGCGGTTGGCGACGACCACGATGAAGTCGTAGAAGTGCCCACTGTCGGAGAGGTACTGCTGCACCTCGTCCAGCCGTTTGGTGCTGATGATGCTGTAGGGGTTCTCCTGGCCGTCCAGAACGCCCTGCTGCAGGGCCCCGTAGACCTCGTTGATGTCCATCGACACTGGATTCGCACCGATGGCGCGGAAGGTGTCCAGGTGGGTCTCGTTGGGTTGCAGGCGGATCTTCAGGCCCTCGAAGTCCTCGATGGACTCGATGGGTCGTTCGTCATTGGTGACGTGGCGGAAGCCCAACTCCATATAGCCCAGGGCGGTGAAGCCCTTCTCGGCAAGCTTTTCGTCGAGCATCTGACCCACCTCGCCGTCGATCAGCGCGAAGGCCTCGTCGCGGCTGTCGAAGGCGAAGGGCAGGCTCATGGCCTCCAGTTCGGGCACGGTACGCGACAGGTAGGAGATGCCGATCCAGGTGCCGGCGATGGCGCCGGTGCTGACCTGGTCGACGTTCTCGCCGGCGCCGCCCAACTGCATGTTGGGGAACAACTGGGCCGTCAGGTCATCACCGGTGCGCTCGGCCAGGCTGTCACGAAAGATCTCCATGGCGCGGCTGCTGGAGTGATCGTCGGTGAAGTTACCACCGAAACGCAGGGTCTCGGCATTGGCCACCAGGGGCGACCCGAGGCTGAGGGTCAGCAGTGCCGTGGCGGAGTATTGGGCAATGCGCGTTGTTGTTGTCATGCGGGAGTCCTCTTCTTCCACGAATGGTTTGGCGGTCGTCTGCCAGGGCAGGGCGACTAGGTGAACCTTAGGACAGGTTTTAAAGAAATACAAAATACTGAATACTGTATTTTTTTTAATACATATAATTCAACAAGTTAGTAGATTTTTTATCCTCTAAAAGCGGCATTTTATCAGTTTGGCACTTGCAAAGTTCGGCTCCTGTGCAAGGATTTATCTGTATCTCGGATACAGTATACCGAATATCAAGAACAATCCCGGAGCCACCCATGGATCGCACCCTCATTGGCATGCTCACGCCGTCCTCCAACACCGTGCTGGAGCCCTATACCGCGGCGCTGCTCAGGGACCTCTTCCCCGAGGTCACCGCCCATTTCCAGCGCTTCACCGTCCGCGAGATATCCATGCGCGATGAGGCATTGGCCCAGTTCGACCCAGCGCCGCTGCTCGAGGCCGCTAGGCTGCTCAACGATGCCCGCATGGATGTCATCGCCTGGAACGGCACCTCCGCCAGTTGGATGGGCTTCGCGGCCGATCGTCGACTGTGCGCTGCCATCACCGAGTCCACCGGCGTGCCGGCCACCACCAGCGTGCTGGCACTCAACGAGGCGCTCGAGCGCACCGGGGTGACGCGCCTGGGGCTGGTGACGCCCTACCTGGAGGACATCCAATCGGCGATCGTCGCCAACTACGCCTCGGAGGGATTCGAGGTGGTGAGTGAGCGGCACCTCAACGACAAGGGCAACTTCTCGTTCTCTGAGTATGACGAGCAGACCCTGGCGGACATGGTCCGCGATGTCGCCCGTGATGCCCCCCAGGCAATCACCATTCTCTGCACCAACCTGCGCGGGGCGGGCATCGTGCCGGCCCTGGAGCGGGAGCTCGGTATTCCGATATACGACTCGGTGAGCGTCACGGTATGGAAGACGCTGGCGCTGGCCGGAGTTGACCCCACTCGAGTCACGGGCTGGGGGCAGCTCTTCCAGGACCCGCGCCTCGGCGCGTGATGACACGGACGCTCGATGATCGATGCACCACCCACAACAAAGTCAAAGACGAGGTGACCTCATGTCCATCAAGACTCCCTTCAAGGCCCTGGCGCTCGGCGTTTCACTGGCGGGCGGCATCGTGGCTGGCGGCCTGGCCCAGGCCGAGACCACGCTGCGCGTGGTCGGCAACTTCTCGGGCAACAAGCTTCACGTGGATGAGGTCGAACGTCCCTTCTTCGAGGAGCTGAACGCCCGTGACGACCTGGCGGTGGTCTACAACACCATGGATGCCATCGGCGTGGAGGCTGCCGATGCCCTGCGCAACATCCGCTCTGGGGCCTTCGACGTCATGTCGGTGCAGATCGGCATGGCCTCCCGTGACGAGCCCTTCTTCGAGGGCATCGACCTGGCGGGGGTGTCGCCGGACCTGGATGCCCAACGCGAAGCAGTCGATGCCGTGCGGGAGGCCTTCGACGCGCGCCTGCAGGAGCGTTTCAACGCCAAGCTGATGACGCTCTGGCCCTTCGGCCCGCAGATGATGTTCTGCAACGGGGACATCGACGACGTAGGTGACCTCTCCGGCAAGAAGGTACGTGTCTTCACCCCTTCCATGTCTCGGCTGGTGGAGGGGCTAGGTGCGACCCCGGTAACCCTGCAGTTCAGCGAGGTCTATCTGGCACTGCAGCGCGGCGTGGCAGACTGCGGTGTCACCGCTCCCTCCGCCGGCAACAACGGCAAGTGGCCCGAGGTGACCGATACCTTCGTGCCACTGCCGCTTTCCTACTCGGTCCAGGGTCACTTCATGAATCTGGATACCTGGAACCGTTTCGACGAGTCGCAACAGCAGGCGCTTACCGAGGCATTCGAGCGGCTCGAGGAGCAGATGTGGGAGCTGGCCTATGGCGTCAACGACGATGCCATCGCCTGCAACACTGGCCAGGACAGCTGTTCCCGTCACGAGGCCTACGACATGGCGCTGGTGGAGATCGATCCGGCCTCCCGTGAGCAGGTGGAAGCGATCACCAAGGAAGAAGTGCTCCCCGTGTGGGCCGGGACCTGCAGCCGGCAGTACGAGAGTTGCGTCAAGGTCTGGAATGAGACGGTGGGTGATGCCGCCGGCATGACCATTACCGAGTAATGCCGCTGGCGCGCTCCGGTCGGCACGGATCGGCCGGAGCCTCATGGGAGTATCACAATGTCTTCACAGCACCCCTATCTGCTGGCCAGGCGGCTGGCGCATGGCGCCGCGATAGCCGCCGGCTACGCGTCCCTCGGGCTCTCATTGCTGATCACCTTCGAGGTGGTGGCTCGCAAACTGTTCAACTTCTCCTTGCAAGGCGTCGACGAGATCGGTGGCTACGTGCTGGCCATCGGCGTCTCCTTCAGCTTCGCCTACGCCCTGTTGCACCGTGCCCATACTCGGGTCGACGTGCTGCTGACGCGCCTTCCACGAATGCTGCAGGCACCGCTCAACGCCATCGCGATATTGCTGCTGTCAGCCTTCTCGGCCTTCATGCTGTGGCGCGCTGTCGAAACGCTCAAGGAAACCCTGGAGTTCGGCAGCCTGGCCAGCACGCCACTGCAGACGCCGCTGTGGATCCCGCAGAGTCTCTGGGTGATGGGGCTTGGCGTCTTCACCGTACTGACGGTGCTGCTGGCGGGCCGGGCAGTCAAGCTGCTGGTCACCGGCCAACTGGCGACGCTGGACCGGGAGTATGGACCGCGCTCCACCGACGATGAACTGGACGAGGCGCGCCAGGACTATGGCAGCGGCATCGCCACCGAGCAGGGGAGGGCAGGGTCATGATCGGAGCCTTCGAGGTCATGGTCGGTTTCGTCATCATGCTGGGCATGATGGCGGCCGGCATCCACGTGGCCGTGTCGATCTTCACCATCGCCACCTTGGGTACCCTGATGTACCTGGGTACGCCGCTGCTCTATTCCTTCGGCGATACCCTGTGGGGCACCCTGAATGACTTCATCCTGACGGCGATTCCCTTGTTCATCCTGCTGGGAGAATTGCTCCTTCGCAGCGGGATTACCGAGCGCATGTACAGCGCGCTTTCGGTGTGGCTCGATCGCATGCCGGGCGGGCTGCTGCATACCAACATCGGAGCCTCCTCGGTGTTTGCCGCAATGTCGGGCTCCTCGGTAGCCACAGCGGCCACCATCGGCACCGTGGCGCTGCCGGCCTTCGCCGAGCGTGGCTACAGCGAGCGGCTGGCGCTCGGCACCCTGGCGGCCGGGGCGACCCTGGGTATCCTGATCCCGCCCAGCATCAACATGATCATCTACGGCGCCATCACCAACACCTCCATCGGCAAGCTGTTCATCGCGGGGATACTTCCGGGACTGGCTCTGGCGGGGGCCTTCATGCTGACCATCATGGCCTTCAGCCTGCTGCGACCCGGGGTGGTAGGCCAGGCCTCCGAGCGCTCGACCCTGCCCGAGCGTCTCGCCTCGCTGGTGGACCTGCTGCCCCCGGCCTTCGTGTTCGCTATCGTCATCGGCAGCATCTACAGCGGCTGGGCGACGCCTACCGAGGCGGCCGCCCTGGGCGTCATCGCGGCCTTGGGGCTGGCCGCCTGGAACCGCAAGTTGACCTGGACGATGCTGCACGAGTGCTTCCTGTCGATGGCGCGCACCACGGCAATGATCATGCTGATCATCGTGGCGGCCTTCTTCCTCAACTACATCGTCGGGATCCTTGGCATCCCCACCACCCTGACACGCTGGGTCGCTGACCTGGGCCTCACGCCGCTGGGTCTGATCCTGGCGCTGGTGGTCTTCTATCTCGTGCTGGGCTGCTTCCTCGAGACGTTGTCGATGATGATCGCGACCGTGCCCATCGTGGTGCCCATGGTGGTCCAGTTCGGCTTCGACCCGGTGTGGTTCGGCATCTTCCTGGTGATCATGATGGAGATCTCTCTGATCACCCCGCCGATCGGCATGAACCTCTATGTGGTCCAGGGCGTGCGCGGGCGCGGCTCCATCACCGACGTGATGGTCGGCAGCCTGCCGTTCCTGGCCATCATGCTGCTGTTCGTGCTGCTGATCATTCTCTGGCCCGGACTCGTGATGTGGCTGCCCGAGGCCATGGGCTAGGTTCCGGAAAAACGACAAGGTAATGGACATGACTCGTTTCGATACCCTGATCACCAATGGCCGCATCATCACCGCGGCCGACAGTTACGATGCCGATATCGGCATCAAGGATGGGCGCATCGTCGCCTTGGGCCAGGACCTGGGAGAAGCCGGCGAGGTCATCGATGCCCGGGGGCTTTGGGTGATGCCGGGCGGCATCGATGCGCACTGCCACTTGGACCAGCCGCTGGGGGATGGGGCGGTCATGGCCGACGACTTCCTGACAGGCACCCGATCGGCGGCCTGTGGCGGCACGACCACGGTGATTCCCTTTGCCGCCCAGCAGAAGGGCCAGAGTCTGCGAGCAGCGGTGGAGGACTACCATCGCCGCAGCGAGGGGAAGGCGATGGTCGATTACGCCTTTCACATGATCGTCACCGATCCGACCGAATCGGTACTGAAGGAGGAGCTGCCGGCGCTGATCGCCGAGGGCTACAGCTCCTTCAAGATCTACCTGACCTACGACGATCTGAAGCTGAACGATCGCGAAGTGCTCGAGGTGCTGGCCATGGCCCGCCGCGAGGGCGGCATGGTGATGGTGCATGCCGAGAACGCCGACTGCATCGCCTACCTGACTGAGCTGCTCGAATCCCAGGGGCAGACGTCGCCGTTCTACCACGGTGTGGCACATTCGGCGATCGCCGAGCGTGAGGCTACCCACCGGGCCATTTCGCTGGCGGAGTTGATCGACGTGCCGCTGCTGATCGTTCACGTGTCCGGTCCCGAGGCCATCGAGCAGATCCGCTGGGCTCAGGGTCGCGGCCTGCGTGTCTATGGCGAGACCTGCCCCCAGTACCTGATGCTGACCGCCTCTGACCTCGACCAGGAAGGCTTCGAAGGGGCCAAGTGCGTGTGCAGCCCGCCCCCACGCGACAAGGCGGCCCAGGAGGCGGTCTGGCAGGCTCTGGAGAGCGGGGTCTTCCAGGTCTTCTCATCCGACCACGCGCCGTTTCGCTATGACGATCCCCGGGGCAAGAAGCTGCACGGGGAGGAGGCTGGCTTCCACCACATCCCCAATGGGATTCCGGGGCTCGAGACCCGCCTGTCGATCCTCTTCTCGGAGGGGGTCATCAAGCAGCGAATCGACCCGACCCGATTCGTGGCCCTGACTGCCACCAATCCCGCGAAGATCTACGGCCTCTATCCGCGCAAGGGATCCATCGCCATCGGCAGCGATGCCGACCTCACCCTCTGGGATCCTCGGGCGCACTCGACTGTGCGCAACGCCTCGCTGCACCACGCCGTGGACTACACCCCCTACGAGGGCCTCGAACTGACCGGGCGCCCGATGCTGGCCCTGTGCCGGGGGGTCGCGGTTTCCCGCGACGGAGAGCCCAGCGCCGAGGCAGGGCATGGGCGCTTCCTGACCTGTGACAAGCCGCTGCCGGCCCGGCCGCGCGGGCAGGCGAAGGGGTTCTGAGGCATGCAGCCTGACACCGTGATCGAGACGGCCGCCCAACGCCTGCTGGCGGCCTATCCCCCCGGGGCCATGATCCCGGTCCCCGAGGACCTGGTCTTGGAGGACGAGACGCAGGCCTATGCCCTACAGGCGCGCATCTCCGCGGCCCTCGGCACCCCCAGCGGCTGGAAGTTGGGCGGCATCGTCATGGGCGAAATCCCTCGCTACTCGCGGCTGTTCGCAGAACGCAGCCAGCTGTCGCCAGCCCGCTTCTCGCGTGGTGACTTCCACCGCGTCTATCTGGAGCCCGAACTGGCCGTAGTGATGGGGGAGGCCGTGGTTCCGCGCGATGTGCCCTATCGGCTCGAGGAGATCATTCCCCGGGTGGCCAGCCTGCATGCGGCAATCGAGCTGGTCGACAGCCGCTTCGAGGCCTGGCCCGAGGTGCCGCCATTGTGGCAGCTGGCCGATGGGCTGAGCCATGGAGCCTTCGTGCTAGGCGCTGCTGCACCGCCCGAAAACCTGAGCCAGATGCGCGATGCGCCCTACCGCCTCGACTTGGACGGCGAGACGGTGATCAGCGGGAAGGGCGGCCACCCCGGCGGTGACCCGGCGAGACTGCTGGTGGAGATGATCAACGCGCATGTTCGTGCCAGCGGGCGTGGGATCGATGCCGGGGAGGTGATCACCACCGGCACCTTCAACGGGGTGGTGGCGATGCGTGCCGGGCAGGAGGCCAGGCTGGCCTTCCCCGGGATCGGCGAAGCGCTGTTGCGGCTCGATGCTTGAGCATTGGATACGAAAGCATCCCTGATTCGCCTCTGGTGGCTCCCAACGTCGGTGCCCTACCTGACGTGAGAGACTGATTTTCTGTATATTTTTCAGTAACCCAAGCCAATGAAATGGCTTGGGTATTTTATTATTCCAAATTAAGTGGAAATATTTTCCAGTAAATATTGACGGCCCGCGGCGGGGTGCCTAGTCTCTGTATACAGAAATATTTTTCAAAAACAACAATCCCCTCACAGGAGGAAATGTCATGACGCGCATGACTGCCGCTGAAGCCGCCGTTCACGTGCTCCGCAAGGAAGGCATCGATGTCGCCTTCGGGGTACCCGGTGCTGCCATCAATCCCTTCTATGCCGCGATGCGCAAGCTGGGTGGCATCGACCATGTCCTGGCCCGCCATGTCGAGGGCGCCTCGCACATGGCCGAGGGTTACACCCGCACGAAGGCCGGCAACATCGGGGTGTGCATCGGTACCTCCGGCCCCGCCGGCACCGACATGATCACCGGGCTCTATTCCGCCTCGGGCGACTCCATCCCGATCCTCTGCATCACCGGCCAGGCGCCCCGCGCCCGGCTGCACAAGGAGGATTTCCAGGCGGTGGACATCCAGGCGATCGCCGGGCCGGTCACCAAGTGGGCGGTTACGGTGCTCGAGCCGGCCCAGGTACCACGCGCCTTCCAGCACGCCTTCCAGCTGATGCGCTCCTCGCGCCCGGGGCCGGTGCTGATCGACCTGCCCATCGACGTGCAGATGAGCGAGATCGAGTTCGACCCGGACACCTACGAGCCGCTGCCGGCCTACAAGCCCGCCGCGACCCGGGCCCAGGCCGAGAAGGCCATCGCCATGCTCCAGGCGGCCGAGCGCCCGCTGATCGTGGCCGGCGGCGGCATCATCAATGCCGATGCCTCGGACCGGCTGGTCGAGTTCGCCGAGCTCACCGGGGTGCCGGTCATCCCCACCCTGATGGGCTGGGGGGCGATCCCCGACGACCACGAGCTGATGGCCGGCATGGTGGGGCTGCAGACCTCCCACCGCTACGGCAATGCGACCCTGCTCGCCTCGGACTTCGTGATGGGCATCGGCAACCGCTGGGCCAACCGGCATACCGGCTCGGTGGAGACCTATACCCGGGGTCGCACCTTCGTCCACGTGGACATCGAGCCGACCCAGATCGGTCGGGTGTTCGGGCCCGACTATGGCATCGTCTCCGACGCCGGCGCGGCACTCGACCTCTTCTTGGAGGTGGCCCGTGAGATGAAGGCCGCGGGCCGCCTCAAGGATCGCACGGCCTGGGCGGCGGAGTGCCAGGAGCGCAAGCGCACCCTGCTGCGCAAGACCCACTTCGACAACGTGCCGGTCAAGCCCCAGCGGGTCTACGAGGAGATGAACAAGGCGTTCGGCCCGAACACCCGCTACGTCAGCACCATCGGCCTGTCGCAGATCGCCGGTGCCCAGTTCCTTCACGTCCACAAGCCGCGCCACTGGATCAACTGCGGCCAGGCCGGCCCCCTGGGCTGGACCATCCCGGCGGCGCTGGGCGTGCGGCGCGCCGACCCCGAGGCCGAGATCGTCGCGCTCTCCGGCGACTATGACTTCCAGTTCATGGTCGAGGAACTGGCGGTCGGCGCCCAGTTCAAGCTGCCCTTCATCCACGTGCTGGTGAACAATGCCTACCTGGGGCTGATCCGCCAGGCCCAGCGCGGCTTCGACATGGACTACTGTGTCCAGCTCTCCTTCGAGAACGTCAATGCCGCCGAGCTGGGCGAATACGGCGTCGACCACCTCGCCGTGGCCGAGGGGCTGGGCTGCAAGGCGCTGCGCGTGACTCGGCCCGAGCAGATCGGCCCGGCCTTCGCCCAGGCCCGGGAGCTGATGGCCGAGCACCGGGTGCCGGTGGTGGTCGAGGTGATCCTCGAGCGGGTGACCAACATCGCCATGGGCACCGAGATCGACGCCATCAACGAATTCGAGGAACTGGCCGAGAGCGTCACCGATGCCCCCAGTGCCATCACCGCCACCGTCTGACCGCGGTTCGTCGAGACACCATCCAGAAGGCAAGACGCAAGGAGTTCGATATGCCCAAGTTTGCCGCCAATCTCAGCATGCTGTTCACCGAGGAGGCGTTCCTCGACCGCTTCGCGGCCGCCGCCGGTGCCGGCTTCCGGGGCGTGGAGTATCTCTTCCCCTACGAGTTCGAGGCCGCCGCGATCAAGCAGCGCCTCGATGACCATGGCCTGACCCAGGTACTGTTCAACCTGCCGGCGGGCGACTGGGGGGCCGGCGAGCGTGGCATCGCCTGCCACCCGGATCGCGTCGAGGAGTTCCGCAGCGGCGTCGACGAGGCGATCGAGTACGCCCGCGTGCTGGGCAACACCCAGGTCAACTGCCTGGCCGGCATCCCGCCGCAGGGCGTCAGCGAGGCCGATGCCCACCGCACCCTGGTCGACAACCTGCGCTTCGCCGCCGAGAAGCTCGAGGCCGCCGGCATCCTGCTGCTCGCCGAGCCGATCAACACACGCGACATCCCGGGGTTCTTCCTCAATCGCACCGAGCAGGCGCTCGCCCTCTTCGACGAGGTGGGAAGCGACAACCTCAAGCTGCAGTACGACATCTACCACATGCAGGTCATGGAGGGGGACCTGGCCCCGACCATCGAGAAGCACCTCGATCGCATCGCCCATGTCCAGATCGCCGATAACCCGGGGCGCCACGAGCCAGGCACCGGCGAGATCCACTATCCCTTCCTGTTCGCGCACCTCGATCGCCTGGGCTACCAAGGCTGGGTCGGCGCCGAGTACAAGCCGAGGGCGGGCACCCAGGAGGGGCTTGGCTGGCTGGACGCCGTCTGCGGCTGAAGGTCCTACTTATCGGGAATAGCGACTGATAGTCACAGCGAGGGGCGCCGGGGGCAGGCCGAAGAGGAGGTCCTATGCCAGGGACGGCATCGGTAGCGCCCAGGGAGGGGTTCACAGCGCCTCCTCGCAGGGCCTGTCGCCGGATCAGCCCCGAGCAGACATGCAGGCACCTCATCGAAGCAAGGTAACAAGACACGACAGGAGAGAGACCATGAGCAAGATCGGATTTATTGGCCTCGGCATCATGGGCCGTCCCATGGCGGGCCACCTGCTGGACGCCGGCCATGAACTGGTGACGGTCAAGCGCGGCACCCTCGATGCCACCCTCGCCGACAAGGGCATGCGCGAGGTGGAGAATCCCGCGGCGGTGGCCGCCGAGGCCGAGGTGATCATCACCATGGTGCCCGACACCCCCGACGTCGAGGAGGTGCTCTTCGGCGAGGGCGGCGTCACCGAGGGCCTCAGGCCCGGCACCCTGGTGATCGACATGAGCTCCATCGCCCCCCTGGCGACCCAGAACTTCGCCCGCTGCATCCACGAGGCCGGCGGCGAGTACGTCGATGCCCCGGTCTCCGGCGGCGAGGGTGGCGCCATCAACGCGGCGCTGACGATCATGGTGGGCGCCACCCAGGAGGGCTTCGAGCGCGCCATGCCGATCCTCGAGGTGATGGGCAAGACCATCACCCACATCGGGGGCCACGGCGCCGGCCAGACCTGCAAGGTGGCCAACCAGATCGTGGTGGCGCTGACCATCGAGGCGGTGGCCGAAGGCCTGCTGTTCGCCTCCAAGGCCGGGGCCGACGTGGCCAAGGTGCGCGAGTCGCTGCTCGGTGGCCTGGCCCAGTCGAAGATCCTCGACGTTCACGGCGAGCGAATGATCAGCCGCTCCTTCGACCCGGGCTTCAAGGTCCGCCTGCACCAGAAGGACCTCAACCTGGCCCTGGACGGGGCACGCAGCCTCAACCTGGCGCTGCCCGGCACCGCCAACGCCCAACAGCTGTTTCAGGCCTGTGCCGCCCACGGCGGCGCCGACTGGGATCACGCCGGCATCCTGCGGGCCCTGGAGGCGCTGGCCGACCACGAGGTGGGCCAGGAGTGAAGGGGCTCGTGCCCCTGTACAGGTCGTGAGTTCTGCCCGCCGTTTCTCCTGAGCCGGCGGGCGACAGGGAGGTGACTGCTCCCTGACGGCAGGCGTCGGGTCGTCGCCTGCCGGATCGCCGATGGCGATCCTTGCCCGGTGGCGGGTTCCCCCTGAAGCACCCCGCTCGTCACCGGGCCTTTTTCGTGAAGGAGATCCCCATGAATACCCTGACCCCGCTGGTCGCCCGCGACCCGGCCGAGACGCCGCGGGCCTGGCTCCGGCAGCTGGCCGAGCACGCGGTTGCCGCCGTCCATCCCGATGCCCTGCTGCCCGCCGTGCTGCCCGCGCCGCCGCGAGGCCGCACCCGGGTGGTGGGGGCCGGCAAGGCCGCCGCCGCCATGGCCGCGGCGCTGGAGCGTGCCTGGCAGGCCCGCCAGCCCCAGGCGCCCCTCGAGGGCCTGGTGGTGACCCGTCATGGCCATGGTGTACAAGGGCGGGGTGTCGACTGTCGCCACATCGAGGTCCTCGAGGCCTCCCACCCCATGCCCGATGACCTGAGCGAGCGGGCCGCCCGGCACATGCTCGAGGCGGTGGCGGACCTGGGCGCGGACGACCTGGTCATCGCGCTGATCTCCGGTGGCGGCTCGGCGCTGATGAGCCTGCCGGCGCCGGGCATCACCCCGGCCGAGAAGCAGGCGATCAACAGGGAACTGCTGCGCTGCGGTGCGCCGATCCGCGAGATCAATGCCGTGCGCCGCCATCTCTCCGCCATCAAGGGCGGCCGCCTGGCCGCGGCGGCCCACCCGGCCCGGGTGCTGACCTGGCTGATCTCGGACGTGCCCGGCGACGAGGCCTCGCTGGTGGCCTCGGGGCCGACCCTGCCGGACGCCACGACGCCCGCTGACGCCCTGACGATCCTCGAGCGCCATGGCATCGCGATCCCCGCGGGGGTGCGCCGTCACCTGGCGGCCAATGCCCCGGCCCCGCATCCCGGGGACAAGGCCTTCGCCCGCGACGCGAGCGAGGTCCTCGCCCGGGCCCGGGATGCCCTCGAGGCGGCCCGCATCGCCGCCGAGGCCGCGGGTGTCGAGGTGCGCCTGCTCGGCGACGACCTGGAAGGCGAAGCCCGGGAGCTGGGGCGTGCCCAGGGACGCCTGGCGCTGGCCGCCCGCGACGGACGCCGCGCCCCCCTGCTGCTGCTCTCGGGAGGCGAGACCAGCGTCACCGTGCAGGGCGACGGCCGGGGCGGGCGCAATGTCGAGTACCTGCTGGGGCTGTTCGAGACCCTGCGCGGCGCCGAGGGCATCCATGCCCTGGCCATCGACACCGACGGCATCGACGGGTCCGAGGACAATGCCGGGGCGCTATTCGCCCCCGAGGACTGGGCGCGTGCCCACGCCCGGGGCCTTGACCCCGTCGATTATCTGTCACGCAATGATGCGTATACTTTCTTCGCGGCCCTGGACGATCTGATCGTCACCGGGCCGACGCGCACCAACGTCAACGATTTCCGTGCCATCCTGGTACTGCCGAGGACCCCATGACCCGTCCCCTTCCTGCTCCGCCCCATACCCCCATCCGTCGCACCAAGATCGTCGCCACCCTGGGCCCGGCCAGCGACCGGGAGGGCGTCCTCGAGGCGATGCTCGAGGCCGGCGTCGACGTGGTGCGCCTCAACTTCTCCCACGGCAGCCCCGATGACCACCGCCGCCGCCTCGAACGGGTCCGCGCCATCGCCGACCGCCTGGGGCGCAGCGTCGCCGCCCTGGGCGACCTCCAGGGCCCCAAGATCCGCATCGCCCGCTTCAAGGCGGGCGCCGTGGAACTCGAGGAGGGGCAGTCCTTCATCCTCGACATGGGCCTGGGCAGCGACCAGGGCGACGAGACCCGCGTCGGCTGCGACTACAAGACCCTGGCCGACGACGTCGGCCCCGGCGACCGCCTGCTGCTCGACGACGGCCGGGTGGTGCTCGACGTCAACCGGGTCGCCGACCACCTGATCCACACCAGCGTGGTGGTGGGCGGTACGCTCTCCAACAACAAGGGCATCAACAAGCAGGGCGGCGGCCTCTCGGCCCCGGCGCTGACCGACAAGGACAAGGCCGACCTGGAGACCGCCGTGGCGATCGGCGTCGACTACCTGGCGATCTCCTTCCCGCGCAGCGCCGCCGACATGGTCGAGGCCCGCGAGCGGCTCGGCGAGGCCGGCCGCGAGATCGGCCTGGTGGCCAAGCTGGAGCGCGCCGAGGCGGTGGCCGACGACGAGACGCTGGACGCCATCATCCGCGCCAGCGAGGCGGTGATGGTGGCGCGCGGCGACCTGGGCGTGGAGATCGGCGACGCCGCGCTGATCGGCACCCAGAAGCGCATCATCAAGCACGCCCGCACGCTCAACCGCGCGGTGATCACCGCCACCCAGATGATGGAGTCGATGATCGAGGCCCCGCTGCCCACCCGCGCCGAGGTGTTCGACGTCGCCAACGCGGTGCTCGACGGCACCGATGCGGTGATGCTCTCCGCCGAGACCGCCGCCGGCGACTTCCCGGTGGAGACCGTCGCGGCCATGGACCGGGTCTGCCTGGGCGCCGAGCGCGAGCGGCGCATCCAGGAGTCCGGCCACCGCATCCATGAGGGCTTCTCGCAGATCGACGAGACCATCGCGCTCTCCGCCATGTACGCCGCCAACCACCTCGCCGGGGTCGCCGCCATCGCCTGCATGACCGCCTCCGGCTACACGCCGCTGATCGCCTCGCGCATCAGCTCGGGGCTGCCCATCGTCGGCCTGGCCCACAACCCGGTGGCCCAGCGGCGTATGGCGCTCTATCGCGGGGTGGTCTCGCTGCCCTTCGACACCAGCGAGATGTCGGCCGCCGAGCTCAACGACCGGGCGCTGCAGCGACTGGTGGAGCAGGGCATCGCCGAGCCCGGCGACCACGTGATCCTCACCCGGGGCGACCACATGAACGCCCATGGCGGCACCAATACCCTGAAGATCCTCG
>NZ_JASCQQ010000025.1:0-30403 GCF_030012485.1 Halomonas rhizosphaerae | reverse complement strand
TCGCCGCCCGACGCGAAGTGTCCGCGCACCAGCGCCAGCAGGCCCTGGGTGGAGGCATCGAAGTCCTGGCTGTGGGCGTCGATGCGCTCGCTGATCTCGCCGGCGATGCGCTTGCCCAGCTGCACCCCCCACTGGTCGAAGGAGTTGATGTTCCAGATCACCCCCTGGACGAACACCTTGTGCTCGTAGAGCGCGATCAACGCGCCGAGGTTCTTCGGCGTCAGCTCGTCGAGCAGCAGCACGCTGGAGGGGCGGTTGCCCGGGCAGCTGTAGGGGTCGAGCCGGCTGCCGGTCTGGCTGCCCTCCATGAAGGCGTTGGCCTGGGCCAGCATGTTGGTGAGCAGCGCGAAGTGGTGCTCCTCCATGCCCGGCTCGGGCCTGAGCGAGGCGATGAAGTCGATGGGCACGTAGCGGGTGCCCTGGTGGAGCAGCTGGAAGAAGGCGTGCTGGCCGTTGGAACCGGTCTGGCCCCAGACGATGGGCCCGGTCTTGTAGTCCACCGGGTGGCCGAAGATGTCCACCGACTTGCCGTTGGACTCCATGTCGAGCTGCTGCAGGAAGGCCGGCAGCTGATGCAGCGCCTGGTCGTAGGGCACGATGGCCTGGGTCTCGGCGCCCTGGAAGTTGATGTGCCAGATGCCGATCAGCGCCATCAGCACCGGCATGTTCTCGGCGAAGGGCGCGGACAGGAAGTGCTGGTCCATCTCATAGGCGCCCTCGAGCAGCTCCATGAACCCTTCGAAGCCGATGGAGAGTGCGATGGGCAGGCCGATGGAGGACCACATCGAGTAGCGCCCGCCGACCCAGGCCCAGAACTCGAAGACGTTCTCCTCGCGGATGCCGAAGGCCATGGCCGCCGCCTTGTTGGTCGAGGCGGCGATGAAGTGCGCCCCCACGTCGGCCTCCGGGCCGGCGTTGTCCAGGAACCAGCGGCGCGCGGTATGGGCGTTGAGCAGCGTCTCCTGGGTGGAGAAGGTCTTGGTGGAGACGATGAACAGGGTGGTGGCCGGGTCGAGGCGGCTGAGCACCTTCTGGATATGGGCGCCGTCGACGTTGGAGACGAAGTGGAAGCCGAGCCCCGGGTGGCGGTGCTTGAGCAGCGCCCGGCAGGCCATGTTAGGGCCGAGGTCCGAGCCGCCGATGCCGATGTTGACCACGTCCTTGATGCGCTGGCCGTCGTACCCCGTCCACTCGCCGCTGCGCACCGCCTCGGAGAAGGCGCGGATCTGCTCGCGGGTGCGCTGGATCTCCGGCATCACGTCCTGGCCGTCGACCTTGAGCGGTCCCTCACCGAGATTGCGCAGGGCCGTATGGAGGACGGGCCGGTCCTCGGTGACGTTGATGATGTCGCCGGAGAACATCTGGGCGCGGCGCTGGACCAGCGCCGAGTGCTCGGCGAGCTCGATCAGCGTGGCCAGCACCGCGTCGGAGACGGGCTGCTTGGAGTAGTCGAGGAAGAGCCCGCCGACGCGCAGGCTCATCTTCTCGAAGCGCTGGGGGTCGGCGGCGAAGTAGTCGCGGATGCGGTCGTTGGCGGTCTGCTGCTGCAGGCCCTGGAGGGCCTGCCAGGTGACGCTGCGGGTGAGCTGGAACATGGGGGGAACTCCATTGATCGGTAGTGGGCAAGGCGCGGGATGATTCATGTCACGCGCAATGAATCCGCCTTTCCTCAGGCCCTGGCCTCGACGGCCACCGCCTGGCTACCGCGCTTGATCGCCGCATAGCCGAGGCCGGTGACCAGCGAGCCGATGATGATGGCGGCGAGATACAGCAGGACCGGATTGATGGCGTTGGGGATCAGCAGCACGAAGATCCCGCCATGGGGCGCCATGAGCTTGGCACCGACCAGCATGGAGAGCGCACCGGTGATCGCCCCGCCCACCATGCACACCGGGATGACCCTCAGCGGGTCCTTGGCGGCGAAGGGAATGGCGCCCTCGCTGATGAAGCAGAAGCCCAGCACGAAGGAGGCCTTGCCCGCCTCGCGCTCCGGTTCGGAGAACTTGTGGCGTGCCACGAAGCTGGCGATGCCCATGCCGATGGCCGGCACCATGCCCGCGGCCATGATCGCCGCCATGGGGCCATAGGTCTCGGAGGCCAGCAGCCCCACACCGAAGGTGTAGGCGGCCTTGTTGACCGGCCCGCCCAGGTCGAAGCACATCATGGCGCCGAGCAGGATGCCCAGCAGCACCGCATTGGCCGAGCCCATGTTCTCGAGGAAGGTGGTGAGCGCGGAGAGGATGGCCGCCACCGGCTCGCCGACGACGTAGATCATGGTCAGACCGGTGACCAGGCTGGCGATCAGCGGGATGATCAGGATCGGCTTGAGGGACTCGACGCTCGACGGCAGCTTGACGTGGCGGGTCACGGCCAGCGCCACATAGCCGGCCAGAAAGCCCGCCAGGATGCCGCCGATGAAGCCGGCGCCAATCTCCGAGGCCAGCATGCCGCCGATCATTCCCGGCGCGATGCCCGGACGGTCGGCGATGGAGTAGGCGATATAGCCGGCCAGGACCGGGACCATCAGCGCGAAGGCGGTGCCACCGCCGATCTGCATCAGCGCCGCCGCCAGGGTGCCCTCCTCCTGAAAGGCCTCGATACCGAACACGAAGGAGAGCGCGATCAGCAGGCCCCCGGCCACCACCATGGGCAGCATGAAGGAGACCCCGGTGAGCAGGTGCTGGTAGACGCCCTTCTCCCTGCTGCCCCTCTTCGCCTCGCCCTGGGCCGACGACGCGGCGCCGCCCGCCTGCTCCACCTCGGCCTCCTCGAGTGCCGCCTCGATGGTCGGCTTCGGCTTCTTCAGGGCGTTGCCGGTGGAGGTGCGGTAGATAGGCTTGCCGGCGAAGCGGGCCGCATCGACCTCGATGTCACAGGCCAGGATCACGAGGTCGGCCGCGGCGATCTCCTCCTCGGTGAGCTGGTCCTGGGCGCCCACCGAGCCCTGGGTCTCCACGCGGATCTCGTGGCCCAGCGACCTGCCCGCCTCGGCCAGTGCCTCGGCGGCCATGAAGGTGTGGGCCACGCCGGTGGGGCAGGCGGTCACCGCGACGATCTTGCAGGCGTCGTCGTGTCGGGTGCCGGCGGCCATCGGGGCGGGCTCCTGCGCCGATGGCTGGAAGTCGCTGGCCTCGCGGCTGGCCCGCTCGAGGAAGGCACGCGGGTCGGGCAGGGCCTGGTCGATGGCGGCACGGTACAGCCGCTTGCCGGCGAAGCGCTCCGGGGCCGGCACGTGATCGGCGGCGACCACCACCAGGTCGGCCTCGGCGATCTCCTCGGCAGTGACCGGCGTGAGCGGCTCGAGTTCGCCGTGCATCTCGACCCGGGTCTGCCAGCCGAGGCGGCTGGCCGCCTGCTCGAGGCGACGGGCGGCGAGGAAGGTGGTGGCCATGCCGCTGGGGCAGGCGGTGATGATGATGGCGTTCATGCGAGAGCTCCCCCTGCATCGACGTCGTTGAGACGGCGAACGCGGGTCTGTTGTTGGAGTTGCGGGAAATCCGGGGCACGGGCGTCGCCCACGCCCACATGACGGACGGATTCGGCGGAGAGCGCCGTGGCCAGGCGCAGCACCTGCTCGGGGGGATGCCCCGAGAGCACGCCGTGCAGCATGGCGGCGACCAGGGTGTCGCCGGCCCCCACGGTGCTGGCGACGTCGAGGCGCGGCGGCAGGGCCTGCCAGGCGCCGCGCCGGCTGACCCAGAGCACGCCTTCCGGGCCGGCGGAGATCAGCGCCTCCTCGACCCCGTGGGCGTAGAGCCTCAGCGCCGCCCTGAGCCGGGCGTCGGCGCTCGTCAGTGGCGTGCCGGCCCAGGTGGCCAGCTCCTGCTCGTTGGGCTTGACCGCCGAGGGGCGTGCCTCGATGGCCGCCGCCAGGGCCTCGCCGCTGGTGTCGACCCATACCGGGAGGTCGGCCGCGCGCAGGCGGGCGACCAGCTCGGCGAGCTCAGTGGGTGAGATGCCCGGCGGCAGGCTGCCGGCGATCACCACCGCCTCGGGACGCCGCCGGGGATCGGCGGCGCGGGTGTCGAGCCAGGCGAGCAGTCGCTGCCAGGCCGCGTCATCGATGGCCGCCCCGGGCCCGTTGATGTCGGTGACCCGGCCGTCGGCCTCGGCGATCTTGGCGTTGATGCGGGTCTCACCCGGCACCCGGATGAAGGCGTCCTTCACCGCCAGGGCCTCGAAGGCACGCAGGAAGGGGCCGTCGTTGTCGGCGCCGAGAAAGCCCGAGACGCTGACCTCGTGGCCGAGCTCGACCAGCACCCGGGCCACGTTGACCCCCTTGCCGGCGGCGGCGAGGTGCGTCTCGCGGGTGCGATTGACCTCGCCCGGCACCAGGCGGCCGAGGCTCACCGAGAGGTCCAGGGCGGGGTTGAGGGTAAGGGTCAGGATCCGGGCCATCAGCGCACCTCCAGGGCGTCGCGCACCGCCTCGCTGGTGGCCTGGGCCAGGGCCAGCTCCGCCTGGCCACGCGCCTCGGCGAGGTCGAACTCGGCGAGCCGCGCCTTGACCAGGGGCACCTGGCGGGCGCTGACCGACAGCTCGTCGACGCCGAGCCCCACCAGCACCGGCACGGCGACGGCGTCACTGGCGAGCTCCCCGCAGACCCCGACCCACTTGCCGTGGGCATGGGCGGCCGAGACGGTCATCTCGATCAGCTTGAGCACCGCCGGGTGCAGGCCGTCGGCCTGGGCGGAGAGCTCCGGGTGGCCGCGGTCGATGGCCAGGGTGTACTGGGTCAGGTCGTTGGTCCCTACCGAGAAGAAGTCCACCTCGGCGGCCAGGGTTGGCGCCAGCAGGGCGCAGGAGGGCACCTCGATCATCACCCCGAGCTGGACGTCGGAGGTCCGCTCGGTCTCGGGAATCTCCTCGAGCAGGCGGTCGAGGATCGCCTTGGCGACGCGGAACTCGCTGACGTCCTTGACCATCGGCAGCATGATGCGCAGCGGCTTGCCTTGTCCCGCGGGGCCCGCCGCAGGATCGCCTGCCGCCGCCATCAGCATGGCGCGGAACTGGGTCTCGAGTACCCTGGGCCTGGTGAGTGCCAGGCGGATGCCGCGCAGGCCGAGGAAGGGATTGTCCTCCTTCGGCACCGGCCAGTAGGGCAGCGGCTTGTCGCCGCCGACATCCAGGGTGCGCGCCACCAGCGGGCGGCCGTCCAGGGCGTCCAGCGCCTCGCGGTACTCGGCGACCTGGGTCTCGAGGTCCGGCTCCTGGGCATGGGCCATGAACAGGAACTCGGTGCGCAGCAGGCCGACGCCCTCGGCGCCGCGTTCCACGGCATCGGCCGCATGGGCGGTGTTGCCCAGGTTGGCGGCCACCTCGACGCGATGGCCGTCGCGGGTGCGGGCCTCCCGGAAGCGGGCCTCCCAGGCCTCGGCCTCGCGGCGGCGGCGCTCGGCCAGGCGCTGTTCGGCGGCCTCACGGCGCGCGGCGGAGGGGGCCGGGATGACCCGGCCGCGCTCGCCATCGAGGATCAGCTCGGTGCCATTCGCCAGGGTCAGCACCCGCCTGCCGCCCCCCACCACGGCGGGAATGCCCAGCGCCCGGGCCAGGATCGCGCTATGAGAGGTGGCCCCGCCGCGGGCGGTGAGCAGGCCACGTACCCGGGAAGTGTCGAGGCGTGCCACGTCGGAGGGCCCGACGTCGTCGGTGACCAGGATGTAGGGATGATCCGGCGGCTCGGGGAGCGCGACCCGGCAGAGGATGCCCAGTACGCGACGGCCGACGTCGCGCAGGTCGGCGGCGCGCTCGGCCAGCAGCCGGTCGGCGAGCATCTCCTGGGCGTGGGCGGCGGTCTCGATGGCGCCCCACCAGGCCGCCTCGGCGGAGCTGCCTTCCTGGATCTGCTCCCGGGCCGCTTCGAGCAGCTCGGGGTCGCTCAACATCTCCTCGTGCATGGAAAGGATCTGCGCCACCTCGCCGCCGCGGGCCTCATGCACCAGGGCCTCGAGTTGCTGGGCGCCCTCGTGGATTGCCTGCTCGAGACGGCGAGCCTCGGCGGCAGGGTCCTCGGCCCGCTGGGGATACTCGAAGTGAGGCGTGCGCAACACGAAGACCGGCGCGATGGCCAGCCCCGGCGAGGCGGCCACGGCCGGGTGAGGCTCATCGGCGGGCAAGGGCTCCGGCGCCGGCTCGTCCACGACCGCCGCCGTCTGCTCGCGACTCTCGTCGAAGGGCAGCACCTGCTCGCCGAGCCCCTCGGCCACGGCGTTGCAGACCGTCTCCAGGGCGGCCTCGGCCCCGTCCCCTTCGGCGGAGAAGATGAGCTGCTGTCCACGGCGTGCGCCCAGGTTGATCACCCTCGTCAGGCTGCTGGCCGAGACCGCATCGAAGCCGCCATCGGCCAGGCGTACGCGGATCGCCAGGCCCTGGGCGCGCGCCACCTGCACCAGCTGCTTGGCCGGTCGGGCGTGCAGGCCGTGGGCATTGAGAACCCGGGCCTGGCGGGTGCGGGCCGCGGCGGATTCACCGGCAAACCGCGCCAGCAGCGTCTCGGCATCGAGGTCGTGCAGTTCGCGCGCGACCCCCGCGTCCAGCAGGGCGAGGAGCCGCTCCAGCAGGCCGCGATGAGCATCGCCCTGGGCGGCCAGGCAGAAGACGCCGGTGACCCGCTCACCCGCCTCCTCCAGGGGCGTATCGGCGGTCGCCAGCGACAACGCCGGCACCTCGACGCCACGATCGCTGCTGACCAGCCACAGCCCCTGGCCGAGCCCCAGGGGCGCGCGATCGGCGACGCTGACCACGAAGTCGCTGCCCACGCAGCCGGCCTGGCGCAGGCGCGCCGCGCCGGCCAGCGCCAGCTCCTGGCGGTCACGGGCGGGAAAGCCCAGGCAGAGGGTGTCGGCATCCAGGCGCGCCTCGACCACCGCCTTCGACAGCAGCCCGGCGATCTCGCTGCGCGAGCCGGCGGCGGCCAGGCGCTCGGCGACGCCCTGACGATCCAGCACATGGGTCAGCTGGCGCAGGATGTCCAGGTGCTCATCATTCTGGGCGGCGATGGTCACCAGCACATGCACGCGATTGCCGTCGTGCCACTCGACGCCTGCCGGGAACTGCAGCACGCGCACGCCGGTACGGCGCACGTGCCGACGGCTGTCGGGGGTGCCGTGGGGAATGGCGATGGCATTACCCAGGAAGGTCGAGGACTGCGACTCGCGGTCGAGCAGGCCGTCGCGGTAACCGCGCTCGACCATGCCGGCCTCGTGCAGGGCATCGGCGGCCTGGTCCAGCGCCAGGCGCCAGTCGTCGGCCCGACAGTCGAGCAGGATATCGTCCTGGCGTAGGGTCAACATGGGTCTCTCCTGTTCGCGCGGGTGACGCGGGCGGTGGTCGCCTCTCGCTCAGCCACTCGGGGAAGTGGTGCACCCGATGGCTGAATCGTGTCACCTTGATGCTATTCATGCTGAATCGATTCATACTGGTTGGCAAGGCCGATCCGCTACGACTTTGGCAGGGGGTGCAGGCCTCGGCCCGTGACGTAGAATCGCCCCCCACCCGTTACCGAGGACGCCCATGACACTCGCTGAAATCGCTCGCCTGGCCGGGGTCTCCCGTACCACGGCCAGCTATGTCATCAACGGCAAGGCCCGTGAGCGGCGCATCAGCCAGGAGACCGTCGCCCGGGTGATGACCGTGGTGCAGCAGCACGGCTACCGGGTCGACGCCCAGGCCGCCGCGCTGCGACGGGGGGCGAGCCGCCTTCTGGGGCTGATCATCCCCGACCTGGAGAACGTCAGCTATGCGCGCCTGGCCAAGCGGCTCGAGCGCGGCGCCCGGGAGGCGGGTTACCGGCTGCTGATCGTCGGCTCCGACGATGACCCTGAGAGCGAGCGAGAGCTGGCCCTGGCGCTGCGCGCCCAGCGCTGCGAGGTGCTGATCATCGCCAGCTGCCTGCCCATGGAGGACCCCTTCTATGCCGAACTGATGGCGGCCGGCCTGCCGGTGGTGGCCGTGGACCGTGGCCTCGACCCGCGCCACTTCGCCAGCGTGGTCAGCAACGACCGGGAGGCCGCCGAGCGGCTGACCCGCTCGGTGCTCGATGACGCGGTGACGCGCATCGCCTGGCTGGATGCGGTGCCTGCCCTGTCGATCAGCCAGGAGCGCCGCGCCGGCTTCCAGCAGGCCCTGGCCGACCATCCGCCGCCGGAGGTGATCACCTGCGCGGCCCGGCGCTATGACCGCGTCGAGGGGGGCCGGCTGATGCGCGAGCTGCTCGATGGCCACGGCATGCCGGACGCCCTGGTCACCGCCTCCTACACCCTGCTCGACGGGGTCTTCGACGTGCTGCTGGAGGATGGCGGCCTGCCGCCAGCGCTGCGCCTGGCTACCTTCGGCGACAGCCGCCTGCTGGACTTCCTGCCCCTGCCGGTCAACTCCGCGGTCCAGGACCATGACCGCATCGCCATCCTGACCCTGGCGTGTGCCCTCGCCGCCGCGCGGGGCGACTACCGGCCGGGCCTGCAGGTGGTTGAGCGCCACCTGAGATGGCGCCTTCCCGGGCGCGCCGCCGCCCGGGCCTGATGAGTCACTTGCCCTGCATCCAGGCCTCCAGCGCCGTCAGGGTCTGGGCCAGGCAGCGATGCAGGGCGCCCAGGACAACTGCCACCTCGTCCAGTCGTCCTTCCCGGCCCAGGCGCTCCAGCCGTGCGGCCAGCCCGGCCACCTTCAACGCGCCAAGACTCGAGGCCTCCCCCTTGAGCTGGTGGGCGAGATACTCGCCCCGGCGTGGCGCCCCCTCCGCCACGGCCTGCTCCAGGCCGTCCAGGTGCTCTGCCGCCTGTTGCCGGAAGAGGGTGATCAGGGCGGCCAGTCCCTGCTCGCCCAGGCTCTCGCGCAGTGCCATGAGGGTAGCGGCCTCCAGCGTCTGGCCGGCCGTCCCCTTCCCCGCCGTGGCAGCAGGACGCCCGACGCCGGGCATCGTCCCCGCCTGACTCAGATGCCGCTGCAGCGTCGCCATCAGGGCGTCCTGGAACAGGGGCTTGGTGAGGTAACCATTCATGCCGGCCGCCAGGCAGCGGGCCTGGTCCCCACCCGGCCCCCCGGCGGTCATGGCCACCACCGGCACCTCGGCCGCCCAGCCGCCGCGGGCACGCAGCCGGCGCGTCGCCTCCAGCCCGTCCATGCCGGGCAGTTGCACGTCCATGAAGATGAGGTCGAAGCGCTCCCGGCCCGCCTGGAGGAGCGCCGCGTCCGCCGTGTCGGCCACGCTGACCCGGCAGCCCAGCCGTTCGAGCATGGCGCGGGCAACCTGCTGGTTGACCGGGTTGTCCTCGACCACCAGCAGCCGGGCGTCGGCCACACGCTGCTCGGGAAGAGACGCCACCGTCTCCTCCGACTGCTCGCCGCTGTCCGCCACGCTCAATGGCAGCACGAACCAGAAACGGCTGCCGTGGCCCACCTCGCTCTGAAGCCCGATATGCCCCCCCTGGGCCTCCACCAGCCGTTTGCAGATGGCCAGCCCCAGGCCGGTGCCGCCGAAGCGTCGGGCGGTGGAGGGGTCACCCTGTTGGAAGGGCTCGAACAGCTGGGCCTGGCGACGAGGGGCGATGCCGCCGCCCGTGTCGATGACCTCGAAAAGCACCTGCCCGTCCCCCTCGTCACGGACCCTCAGGCGCACCTCTCCCTGCTCGGTGAACTTGATGGCGTTGGAGAGCAGGTTGAGCAGCACCTGGCGAAGTCGACCGGCATCCCCCAGGAGGTACGGCGGCAGCCCGGGATCCAGCTCGCATGCGAGGTGAATGCCCCGGGCCTCGGCCCGGGGCGCGAACAGCGAGATCGCGCCATCGACCAGCTCGCCGAGGGCGAACGGGCGCGCCTCGAGTTCCAGGCGCTGGGCCTCGATCTTGGAGAAGTCCAGGATGTCGTTGATCAACTCGAGCAGCAGCCGGGCACTGTCATGGATGGTATCGGCGAAGTGACGCGCCCGGTCGGGAAGCGGCTGGCCCTGCAGCAGGTCGCTCATGCCGATGACGCCGTTGAGGGGGGTACGGATCTCGTGGCTGACCGTGGCCAGGAACTCGGACTTGGCACGGTTGGCCGATTCGGCCTGTCGGGCGGTGACCTCCAGCTCGCGGCTCAGCGACTCCAGGTCCCGCCGGGCGGCGGCATTGTCGCGGGCCTCGCGAAACAGGAAGGCGACTACCAGCGAGCCCGCCAGGCTCATGGCCAGGATCAGCAGCAGCAACACGCCATAGAGGGTCTGCAGCCGCTCCCGTTCTCGTGTGGTGGTCTCGGCCAGGTGGCCATTGATGGCGATGATCAGCCGCTCGGTCACGCCGCCCAGGGTCTCGAGACGCTGGGTCAGGCTGCCTCGGGCGTCATCGTCGAGGCGCTCCAGGCCCCGGATCTGCTCATCCAGGACCTGCAGGTGCCGCTCGATCTCCGGGATCAGCTGCTCGGCCACACGGATGTTGCCGAGCAGCTCGGTGATGTCGCCATCCTGCAGCAGGGTGAGACGGCTGTAGAGCAGCTCGAAGCGCAGGCGCAGGGCCTGAAGCGACTCGCGGGAGAGGTCGGGTCGCGCGAGGAAGCTGCGTAGCTGCACCGTATCCCGGTCGAGCTTGTAGGCGTGCCAGGCCGCATCCCCCCCCACGCTCTCGGCCAGGCTGTCCTGGCGCCAGGCCACCAGGCCGACCACCACCAGGGCGGCGGCGAAGAACACCAGGGCAGCGATGGCACCCAGCTTGAGACGCAGAGGATAGCGCAGCACTTCGGGTCTCCGCGGCCGGCCAGGCTCAGGGCACGATGATCCGCTCGACGTGCCACACCGAGCGGAATCGGATGGCCTCGGTGAGCAGTTCGGGATGCTCGTCGAAGGGGTAGAGCACGAACAGCGGCCCATACTCGCGGATGGTCAGGGACTCGCCGTCGCGGGTCATGGCCAGGATCACGTCGTGCCGCCGGAAGTCCGACACCGGCACCTCCGCCTCGTAGTGGTTGAGGGCCCGGATGCGCACCTGCTCGACATCATCGGCACCGACCGCCTCGAGCAGGGCGCGAACCAGCGGCCCCTCGTAGCGTCCCCTGTCGCGATGCCAGGGCGTATGGGTCTCGATAACTCGCGTCGGCAGGGCCTGGAGCATGGCCCGGTCGAAATGCGCCTCGTCGCCCACGTTGGCATTGGCGATGTCACCACTGAGGGTCAGGAGCACCGTCCCCTTGGGTGTCGGCAGCGGCGAGGCCAGGGCGATGGAGAACGGCACCAGGGCCGAGAGCAGCAGTACGAGCGGACGAAGGGGGATACCGGTCAGCATCGGCAGGCTTCCTGCGGACTGTAAAGGTGCAGCAAGAGTACGCGATTCGACCTCGGAGGTCAGGAGGGCATCATGCAAAAACATCAGGGAGCGCCAAGCGCCCCCTGATGTCTCTCGTACCTGACCGACAGATCACGTCAGCTCTTCAGCTTCTCCATCGGTTCGATGCGCACCAGGTCCTCGTAGGCGTGCCAGCTGGCGTGGCCCAGTACCGGCAGGATCAGCGCCAGGCCGATGTAGAAGGTCATCACCCCGACCAGCACGCAGCCGGTGAGGATCACCGCCCATAACAGCATCGGGCGGAAGTTCTTCGACACCGAACGGATGCTGGCCTCGATGCCCTCCATGAAGGTCAGGTCCTGGTCCATCAGGGTAGGAATGGCCACCACGCTGATGGTGAAGGCGCCGAACGCGAGGACGGCGCCTATCGCGGTGCCCACCGCCAGCATCATCAGCCCGTCGGTGGTGGTGAGCAGCGAGGTGTAGAGCGTCTCGGGGCTCGGGGCCTCGAAGCCGAAGAACAGCGCGAACAGCAGGGTGGCCAGGCGGATCCAGGCGAGGAAGAAGATCATCATCATCACGCCCATCATCGCCAGCTGCCCCGCATGGCCCTTCCAGCCGCCGAAGGCATCGCCCAGGTTGGGGGCACGACCCGCCTCCAGTGCACGACTGATGCCGTAGGAGCCCACCGCCACCAGCGGACCGAGGAACATGAAGCCGGCGATCAGCGGCAGCAGCCAGTGCCAGAGGCCCAGCGTGAAGGCGCCGGCGGTGACGGCAACACTCAAGCCCACCCAGAACATACCGTAGGCCAGACTGACCGCCATGGCCTGGCGAAAATCCTCGAATCCTGCTGCCAGCCAGGCTCGCGGCTTATCCATGCCCACCGACCGAATGCTGATCCTGACATTGGGCGCAGCACCCTTGCCATGCTCTCGTGACGTCGCTGCATTCATGGTCACACCCCTGTTTGCCGCCTGTTGAGTCCCGGTACTGCCGGGCCGGTTCAAGGCCACATTTCGACACGCGGCCGTAATGCGCCCTTCATCTCTTAACACCTGGTTAATGTAGACGACGGCAGCCAATCCCGCAGGGTGTGTTGCATCACGGCACTCAACGCAAAATGTCCTGGCGGCACAGGCGTCACGCCAAGGTCTTGCCCAGGGTCATCATCAGCACGAAGCCCACCAGCACCCCCATGGTGGCGTAGGTCTGGTGGCCCTTGCGGTGGGATTCGGGAATGATCTCGTGGCTGATCACGAACAGCATGGCCCCGGCGGCGAAGGCCAGCCCCAGCGGCAGCAGGAAGGCGGCGACGGTCACCACCACGGCACCGAAGGTCCCACCGACCGGCTCGACGAGCCCGGTGAGCAGGGCCACGCCGAGGCCGGTCCAGCGACTGTAGCCCACGCTCATCAGGCCGATCGCCACGATCAGTCCCTCCGGCATGTTCTGCAGCCCGATGCCGATGGTGATGGCCAGGCCACCGGTGATGTCGCCGGTGCTGTAGCCGACCCCTACCGCCAGCCCCTCAGGCAGGTTGTGGATGGAGATGGCGAAGATGAACAACCAGATACGCTTGATGCGGGCCGCCTCGGCGCCGCTCTGCTTGCCCACGGCGAAGTGCTCGTGGGGCAGCAGCTTGTCCAGCAGCAGCACGGCCAGACCACCGAGACCGATACCCAGGGACACCAGCAGAGACGCACCCAGCACATCAGGCACATAGCGCTGGGCCTCGTTGATCGCAGGCTCCGCCAGGGAGAAGGCAGTCGCCGCCAGCATCACCCCGGCGCCGAAGCCCAGCAGGGAATCCTGAACACGGAAGCTGACGCGCGGGAACAGCAGCACCGGCAGTGCCCCCACCAGGGTGAAGAGACCGGCCACCAGACTCGCCAGGATGCCCAGTTGCATGCGGCCGAGGCCGTCGACCCAGTCCAGTCGACCGGCCTCCTGGAACCACCAGGCGAGCAGCAGGCCGAGCGTTGCCAGCAGCATCACCGGCATCAGCCAGGCACGACCGATGTATCTCCATTGGTCCGTGGTCATCTGTCTCGCTCCCTGCCTCGCCCGGAGGTTCAGTGCCGGGACAGCAGCCCCATATGCGAACGCCTCCATCGGGAGGAGGCGTTCGCGGGGTACTACAGAAGGTGGCGGTCCCGATCAGCGCACGATCATCACCGAGATCTTGGAGTGATGCACGACATGCTCGGCATTGGGCCCGAGCACGTAGTCGGCGAACTTGCGCTTGTTGTGGGAGGCCATGACGATCAGGTCCACCTCGAGCTTCTTCGCCGCCTTGATGATGGCCTCCCAGGGCGAGCCATCGACGATGACGCTCTGGGCCGTGATGTCCTCGGGCACATGGTCGCGGATGAACTCGTGCTGGGCCTGGGAGATCGCCTCATGGGCCTTCTTGGCGAAGTCCTTGGGGAAGTAGGAGCCGACCAGTGGCATGCGGTAGTCCGGTAGCACCGTCACCACATGCAAGGAGGCGCCGAAGCTGCGGCACAGCGCCACCGCCGTCGGCAGCGCCTTGGTCCAGGAGGCCTCCTCGTTGAGATCCACCGGTAACATGATCTTTTGGTACATGACGCTCTCTCCTTCAGGCTGAGGCCGCGGCGGCACTGCGATCACGCCGCCGGCGCTGCATCACTACGATCAGACCGAACACCAGGAAGGCCGGAATCCACATCAGCTCCTTGGTCCAGCGGTCCACCGGGGCCAGCACCTCGACGATCTCCTGGTCGAAGTCGAACCCAAGGTCCTCGGCCTGGCTGCCGAAGGTCACCATGTCGACCACGACCCGCTCGTCCTCGACGATCAACTCCAGGCCCAGGTTCTCCAGGCGCTCCTCGCCGGTCTCCCCTTCAGGCACCGGCAGCTGCATGTAGGTAGTCAACGGGTCACCGAAGTCATCCTCACCGAGGATCTGCAGGCGCAGGGTGCTCTCATCGTCGACGCTGCCCAGTGCCTCGACAAATTGCGCGGGTGGCACGGATTCGTAGGGATCGTGGATCCGATCCATCCAGAAGCCCGGCCGGAACAGTGTGAAGGCCACCAGCAGCAGCACGATGGACTCGTACCAGCGGTTGCGGGCGATCATGAAGCCCTGGGTGGCCGCGGCGAAGATCAGCATGGCGATGGTCGATACCACGAAGATCACCACGCCCTGCAGGGGCGAGACATCGATCAGCAGCAGGTCGGTGTTGAAGATGAACAGGAACGGCAGCGCCGCGGTGCGCAGGCTGTAGTAGAAGGCCTGGAAGCCGGTGCGAATCGGGTCGCCGCCCGAGACAGCGGCCGCGGCGAAGGACGCCAGCCCCACCGGTGGCGTGACGTCCGCCATGATGCCGAAGTAGAACACGAACAGGTGCACCGCGATTAACGGCACCAGCAGGCCGTTCTGCTCGCCCAGCTGGACGATCACCGGGGCCAGCAGCGCCGAGACCACGATGTAGTTGGCCGTGGTGGGCAGGCCCATGCCGAGGATCAGGCTGAGCACCGCGGTGAAGATCAGGATCAGCATCAGGTTGCCCATGGAGAGGATCTCCACCACATCGGCCAGCACCAGGCCGACGCCGGTCTGGGAAACCGCGCCGACGATGATGCCGGCCGTGGCGGTGGCGATGCCGATGCCGATCATGTTGCGGGCACCGGTGACCAGGCCATTCCACAGGTCCAGTGCCCCATCGCGCAGGTCCGCCGCCATGCTCCCCTGGCCGCGGAAGCTCGCCATGATCGGGCGTTGGGTAAGGATGATGAAGATCATGAACACCGTCGCCCAGAAGGCCGACAGTCCCGGCGACAGACGCTCGACCATCAGGCACCAGATCAGCACGATCACCGGCAGGATGAACTGCAGGCCGACCATCACCGTGGGTCGGGTCTGGGGCAGCGTATAGATCGGTGCGTCCGGGTCGTCGAGTTCCAGTTCGGGATAGTTCGACCCGACCTTGAGCAGCCCCACATAGATCAGCGCCAACCCCGCGGCGATCACCCAGGGTGCCGCCTCGCCCAGTACCGGCTTGAGCCAGCCCAGGCCGTAGTAGACCGCGAGTGCCGTGATCATCATCAGCAGCAGGCCGCCGAGGAAGCCGATCACCTTGCGGACCAGGGGCTTGGGTGGATTGCTGCTCTTCAACCCTTGCAGGTTGGCCTTGAGGGCCTCGAGGTGGACGATATAGATCAGCGCGATATAGGAGATCAGTGCCGGCAGGAAGGCATGCTTGATCACCTCGACATAGGAGATGCCCACGTACTCGACCATCAGGAAGGCCGCAGCCCCCATGACCGGCGGCATGATCTGGCCATTGACCGAGGACGACACCTCCACGGCCCCGGCCTTCTCGGCGGAGAAGCCGACGCGTTTCATCATCGGCACGGTAAAGGTGCCGGTGGTCACCACATTGGCGATGGAGGAGCCGGAGATCAGGCCGGTCATGCCCGAGGCGACCACGGCGGCCTTGGCCGGCCCGCCCTTGTAGTGCCCCAACATCGAGAAGGCGACCTTGATGAAGTAGTTGCCGGCGCCGGCCTTGTCGAGCAGAGCACCGAACAGCACGAACAGGAAGACGAAGCTGGTCGAGACCCCCAGCGCGATGCCGAAGACCCCCTGAGTCGTCAGCCACTGGTGGTTGACCAGCCCAAAGAGGCTGACCCCGCGGTGGGAGAGGATGCCCGGCATGTAGGGCCCAGCCAGCGAGTAGACGATGAAGATCGAGGCGATGATCATCAGCGGCGGACCGAGCGCCCGTCGCGTGGCCTCGAGCAGCAGCAGGATACCCGCCACGCCGATGATCACGTCCTGCAGGATCGGCGCGCCGGGACGCTGGGACAGCTGCTCGTAGAACATGAACATGTAGGCGCCACAGAAGGCCGCCGCCGCCGCCAGCACCCAGTCCTGGACGGGGATGCGGTCGCGGGGCGAGCGCTTGAGTGCCGGATAGGCCATGTAGGCCAGGAAGAGCGCGAAGGCCAGGTGGATGGAACGGGACTCGGTGGCGTTGAAGACGCCGAAGCCCAGCATGAACGGCAACGGAGACGCGATCCACAGCTGGAAGAGCGACCACACCGCAGCGATGCTCACCAGCAGCTTGCCGGGCATGCCGGCCGGCTTGCGGGCCCCGGTATCGGTCGAGGCGACCATATCCTCCAGATCGACCTCGGATCCCGCGGCCCTCTTGTTGTCCTCAGTCATAAGCGTGCCCTGCTCTGTAACGTTTGCCCTGGGAACCCCTCTTGGTGATGCCCTACGGCATCCCAAACAGAATGCGCGGCCCCCTCGGGTGACCGCGCATTCTTCACCGAGGTGTGATCACCTCAGACGAGCCGGATCACTCGATCCAGCCCTGCTCGCGATAGTAACGTGCCGCCCCGTCATGCAGTGGTGCGGAAAGCCCCTCGCTGACCATCTCTTCCTGGTCGAGGTTCTCGAAGGCCGGATGCAGGCGCTTGAAGCGATCGAAGTTGTCGAATACCGCCTTGACGGTCTGGTAGATGACTTCCTCGTCGGCCTCGGCGGTGGTCACGAAGGTCGCGGCCACACCGAAGGTCTCGACGTCCTCGTCGTTGCCCTTGTAGAGGCCGCCGGGAATGACCGACTTGGTGTAGTAGGGGAACTCCTCGACGATGCCATCGATGGCTTCGTCATTCAGCGGAATCAGGCGGGAGTCCACCGTGGTGGTCGCCTCCTGGATGGAGCCGTTGGGATGCCCCACCACGTAGACCATGGCGTCGACGTTGTTGTCGGCCAGGGCAGCGGCCTGTTCGGCGGCATCAAGCTGTGAAGCTAGCGAGAAGGTATCCTCGGTCCAGCCCTTGGCTTCCATCACCACTTCCATGGTGTTGCGCTGGCCGGAGCCCGGGTTGCCGATATTGACGCGTTTGCCTTCCAGGTCGTCGAGGGTCTCGATGCCGGAATCGGCGCGGGCCAGCAGGGTCAGGGGCTCACCGTGCACGCGGAACACCGCGCGCAGATCCTCGTAGGGCTCACCCTCGAAGTTGCCGGTACCGTTGTAGGCCTGGTACTGGACGTCGGACTGGGCGACCCCCATATCCAGCTCACCGGACTTGATCCCGTTGATATTGGCCACCGAGCCACCGGTGGAGGGCGCGTTGCACTTGATGTTGGCATCTTCCAGACGGTTCACCAGGCGACAGACGGACTGGCCGACCACATAGTAGACGCCGGTCTGGCCACCGGTCCCGATGGTAATGAATTGTTCTTCGTCCTGGGCCATGGCCGGCGAGGCGAACATCGCGGCCCCCAGGAGCGCGCCGGTGAAGGCAGCTGCAGAGAATGCATGGCGTTTCATGAACACACCTCTTGTGTTGTGCAAACGGGTTCCGATATGGCAGCCCCGTGACGCGACCGCCGGCGGCGTTGCCGCCCTCTCCTACTTTAGCGAAAAAAGCGGGCGCTTGATGAGGCCTTTTTCCATAAGTTGGAGTCTAGACCCCTGAGCACGTTGAGTGAGCGTTAATTTTTACCGCCTCTTCTCACGCACGCCGCCTCATCGAAAGGAATGGCACGCCTCACGACGCCTTCATGATCAGCGCCTGCTTCTCGTCCTTCATGGCGGCGAACTCGGCCTCGAAGAAGAACTCGCTCTCCCCCAGCGCCGGTTCCAGGTGGTTGAGCCAGGTGGCAGCCTCGTCATACCTGGCGAAGAAGGGCCGCTGCACCCAGTCGCTGTCGCGCCCCTGAATAAAGCGCAGCATGAAGACCTTCTCGCCGTGGATCTCCGTCACCCCCTGGATCTCCACCTTGCCCGGATCGGCGGACATCGACGGCCCACGGGCGGTGCGCGCCAGCCCCGGCACCTGCTTCATCGCCTCGCGGTAGATCTCCCACGCCCTGACCAGCGGCACCTCGAAGTAATGGCAGGCGCCGGTGTCGCGCTCGACGAACAGGTAGTAGGGAATCATCCCCAGGCGCACCTGGGTGGTCCACATCCTCGCCCACTGGTCGGCATCGTCGTTGATGTGCTTGAGCAGCGGCGCCTGAGTGCGGATCTCCGCCCCGGTGGCCCGGATGCGTCGGATCGCCTCGCGGCAGATGGGGGTGTCCATCTCCTTCCAGTGGTTGAAGTGAGCCATGAAGGCCACATGCTTGCCGGCCGCCGTCAGTTCGCGGAACAGGTCTAGGATATCCTCGGCGTCCGGGTCGGTGACGAAGCGGTAGGGCCAGAAGGTCAGGCTCTTGGTGCCGATGCGGATGTCCTGGACGTGGTCCAGCTCAGGCGCCATCAGCCCCTCCAGGTAATGGCGCAGGTGCTTGGCCTTCATCACCATGGGGTCGCCGCCGGTCATCAGCAGATCCGTGACCTCTGTATGCTCGGCCAGGTAGCGGTGAAGCGAGTCGGCTTCGCTGGAGGCGAACTTGAGCTCCTTGTCGCCGACGAACTGCGCCCAGCGGAAGCAGAAGGTGCAGTAGCTGTGGCACACCTGTCCCTGACTGGGGAAGAACAGCACCGTCTCGCGGTACTTGTGCTGCATGCCCGGCAGCGGCTCGCCGTCGAGCAGCGGCAGGTTGAGGTCCATCTGCCCCGCCGGGTGGGGGTTGAGCTCGGAGCGGATGCGCTCTATCACCGGCTTCATCTCGGCGGCGGGAGCGTCGCGGCGCACCATCGCGGCCACCTCCTCGAAGTGCTCGGGAAGCAACATGCCGCGCTGGGGAAAGGTAAGCTGGAAGACCGGATCCTCGGGCACGTTGTTCCAGTCGATCAGCTCGTCGATCACGTACTCGTTGACCCGGAACGGCAGCACCTGGCTGACCACCCGCATGTCGAAACGCAGGTCGTCAGGCAGATGCTGGATGGCCTCGATCCTGTCCAGCTGACGGTGGGTATAGACCTTGAACTGGCGGGCCTCGAAGGCCTCGGCCCGGGAATCTCCGAGATCGATGTTCACGCGCTGGTTCATGCCACCTCCTGATGTCGTTGTGCGGCGGCGGGGCGGCCATGGGGGGCCCTGCACGGCGGATGCGATCGTCCGCTGCGCCGGCAAGCAACCGGGGCACCGCGAGTGGTTCGGGGGGTGGCCATTGGTACAGGGTCGCTGTCGTCGCTGCAAGTTTCTGCGTCGATTTGCAACGAATGTCACGCCTATGACAGATAAATGCAACGAATGTGCAATGCTGAGAGTGGCGAGGGTGATCCGGTTCAGCAACGCTCCCGGGGGTGGCGAATCATCAGCGCGGCAAACACCAGCGGGGCGAAACGCGCGGGAAACGGCATCGGCGACACCGGACAGGGGGAAGGGACAGGGGGTAGACTGCGAATTCTACGCCAGCGCCCCGGCGGATACCGCGCGGTGCGCCCATGGGTCGCAACAGGAGCCCGCATGCAGATACTCGCCGGCCAGATCGCCATCCCCCGCACCCGCTGTCGGGAGGACCAGCTCACTCACCTGCACCGCCTCGCCGAGCGGATGCGGGCCGCCTGCGCCAACGGCACACCAGACCTGATCGTGCTGCCGGAGCTGGCCGCCCAGGAGTACGGGGACGACGCCTTCGCCTGCCTGGAGGCCCTGGATGACGACCTTGCGGGGCCGGTCGTCACGACCTTCGCCGACCTGGCCCGGGAACTCGGCACCACCATCGCCTTCGGCATGGCCCGGCGCGCCGGTGGCCGGCGCCATATCAGCCAGGTGCTGGCCGGCCCCGACGGCCGCCTGGCCGGCGTCTACGACAAGCTTCACTGCGCCCAGTTCGGGGCCTCCGGTGAGGCCGCCCATTTCTCGCCGGGCGAACGGCTGCTGGTCAGCGAGGTCGCCGGCTGGCGGGTCGGGGTAGTGATCTGCTACGACCTGCGCTTCCCCGAACTGGCCCGGCGCCTGGCCGACGCGGGCGCCGAGCTGATCCTGCACCCGGTGGCCTTCACCCGGGACTTCAGCTTCGCCAGCTGGCACGCCTTCGTCACCACGCGCGCCATGGAGAACCAGCTCTACTGGCTGAGCCTCAACCGTGCCGGAGAGGCCTGGGGACAGTCGCTGTTCTGCCCGCCGCTGGTGGACGACGACCACCCTGCCCTTCCCTTCGGCAGCGACGAGCAGTGGCGCTGGCTGACCCTGGAGAAGCAGGTGGTGAAGGCAGCGCGAGCGCGCCTGCCGCTGGCCCGGGATCGCCGCGATGACCTTGAAGTCCTGCCGCTCTGGCGGCCAGACTGAACCACATGAGCCGCCAGGAGGGAAGCGAGATGGGCACTATCGAATGCATCCAGGGCGATATCGCCCGCCAGGCCGACCTCGACGCCGTGGTCAATGCCGCCAACGCGCAGCTGCGCAGCGGCGGCGGTGTGGCCGGCGCCCTGCATCGCGCTGCGGGCCCCGGGCTCGCCGAGGAGTGCCGCCCGCTGGCGCCGATCCGGCCCGGACAGGCGGTGATCACCGGCGCCCATGGGCTGCCCAATCACCACGTCATCCACTGCCTGGGACCGGTCTACGGCGTCGACGAGCCCGCCGATGAGCTGCTGGCCGCCTGCTATCGCCACGCCCTCGAACTGGCCGAGCGCGAAGGGATCCGCTCCATCGCCTTCCCGGCGCTCTCCGCCGGGGCCTTCGGCTACCCACCGGCAGAGGCCGCCCGCGTGGCGCTCGCCACGGTGCTGCAGACGCTGCCCGGGTGCCCGGGCATCGAGCGGGTGCGCTTCGTGCTCTTCGATGCCGACAGTACCGCACTCCATCAGCGCATTCTGGAGTCCCTGGAGAGCAGCCAAGAGTAAGGATCGCTAACCGAGGTTGTAGCCCAGCACTCGCGGCAGCCAGAGGGCGATCTCGGGGAACACCGCCACCAGCACGAGCGCGCCCGCCATGGCCGCCACGAACAGCAACGCCCAGCCCAGGGTCTGCTCCAGGCGGACCTTGGCGATCTCCGTGGTCACCATCAGGTTCACCGCGACCGGCGGCGTGAACTGGCCGATGGCGATGTTCATCGCCAGCAGGATACCGAACCACACCGGGTTCCAGCCGAAGTGCTGCATCACCGGGATCAGGATCGGCATCATGATCAGGTAGATGGAGATGGCATCCAGCAGCATGCCGGCGACCAGCACCGCCAGCATGATCAGCACCAGCAACAGGGGGCCGCTGTCGGAGAGGCCGACGATCCACTCCGCCAGGTGACGGAAGGTGCCGAGCATGGTGCCGGCCCAGGCGAAGATGCCGGCCAGGGCAATGATCAGCATGACCACGCCCGAGATCACCGCCGCCTCGCCGAGCAGCCCCCAGAGGTCCCGCCAGCTCATCTCCCGGGTCAGGAAGAGCCCCACCAGGGCGCCGTAGGCGACTGCCACCACGGCCGCCTCGGTGGGGGTGAAGAGCCCGCTGCGCAGCCCGCCGAGGATCAGCACCGGGGCGAACAGCGCCGGCAGCGCCTGCTTGAAGCTCTCGCCCACTCGCGGATGTTCTGCCCCCTCCACGGGGGTTCCCCCTTCCCAGCCATAGCGACGGGAGACCAGCAGCGCCGGCCCCAGCAGCGCCAGTCCGGCGAGGATGCCCGGAAAGAGTCCCGCGGCGAACAGCGCCCGCAGGTCGACCCCCGGCACCACGATGGAGTAGAGGATCAGCGCCACCGACGGCGGGATCAGGATCGCCGTGGAGGCCGAGGCGGCGATCAGGGTCGCCGAGAAGGGCCTGGGATAACCGGCCCTGGTCATGCTGGGCAGCATCACCATGGCCACCGCGGCGGCATCCGCCGGGCCTGAGCCGCTCATTCCGCCCATGATCATGCAGACCAGCACCGCGACCAGGGCGAGGCCACCGTGGCGCGGGCCGATCAGCGCCTGGGCGAAACGCACCAGCCGCGCGGCCACCCCGGCCCGCTCGAAGATGAGGCCGGTGAGGATGAACAACGGGATAGCGATCAGCGGGTACTTGGCGATACTGTTATAGGTGTTGGTGCCGAGGGTCGCCAGCATGGCCGGCGACAGCCCGGCCAGTATCCCCGCGGCGCCCGCCAGCCCCAGCGAGAAGGCCACCGGGACACCGGCGACCAGCAGTACGGCGAAGGCCAGCAGCATCCAGAGATCAGGACTCATCCTCGAGCCTCCCGCGCAGGCGATCGCGGGTCTGCTGCACCTGGCGCAGCAGCATCAGCCCCGAGAGCAGCGGCAGCCAGGCGAGGTACCACCACTGCGGCAGCCCCAGCCCCGGGGAGAGCGACCCCCACTGGAGCTCCTGCCAGGTCATCCTGGCGCCATACCAGGTGATCAGCCCCAGCACGACGAGCCCACAGCCCCCCTGGAAGAGGATCAGCGCCCTGCGCGCGGCCCTGGGCAGGGCGCGTTCCAGCAGGCCGATGCGGATGTGGCCGTTGCGGCGCAGGGCCACCGAGGCGCCGGCGAAGGTCAGCACCACCAGCAGGAACACCGAGAACTCCTCGGTGAAGGCGAAGGAGCCGCCGGTGAGGTAGCGCACCAGCACGTTGGCCAGGCTGATCAGGCCGATGACCAGGATCGCCAGGGTCGCCAGCAGGCGCTCGAGTCTTGCGTCGGGACGTTTCATGGGTGTCGCGGCGTCATGGGGTGGGAAACGCCATCGGCCCCGCCAAGGGGCCGATGGCACGGGCGCTCGGGGAGATCACTCCCCCTGCATGTCGGCGCGGGCCGCCTCGACGATCTCGCTGCCGATGCGCGGCACCCACTCGTCGTGGACGCTCTCGGTGGCCTCGACGAAGGCCTGGTGCTGCGCCTCGTCGAGCTCGGTGACCGTGACGCCGCGCTCCTTGATCGCCGCCAGGCGCTCGGGCTCCTCCTCGCGGGTCATCTCGATCTCCCAGGCGCCGGCTTCCTTGGCGGCGTCCCGCAGCAGGGTGCGCTCCTCCTCGGAGAGGGAATCCCAGACCTGCTGGTTCACCGCAAAGACCAGGGGGTCATTCATGTAGTTCCAAAGGGTCAGGTGCTCCTGGCCCACCTGGTCGATGCGCGCCACGTCGAAGACCGAGAGCGGGTTCTCCTGGCCGTCCACCGCGCCGGTGGTCAGCGCCGGCTTGGCGTCGGCCCAGCTCATCTGGGTGGGGTTGGCGCCCAGCGCCGTGAAGGTGTCCTGGAACAGCGGCGAACCCACCACACGGATCTTCAGGCCCTCGAGGTCGGCCGGCTCGTCGATGGGGCCGCGGGAATTGGAGAGCTGGCGGAAGCCGTTCTCGCCCCAGGCCAGGGGCACCACGCCGCGGGACTCAATGGCCGCGAAGACCATCTCGCCCGCCGCGCCGCCGGTCACCGCATCCACGGCGTCCAGGTCGGCCATGAAGAAGGGCAGCGAGAAGAGGTTGAGCTCCGGCACCTGGGGCGACCAGTTGATGGTCGAGCCCACCGCGGCATCGATCAGGCCCGAGCGCATGGCGGAGAACTCCCGGGTCTGGTCGCCATTGACGAGCTGGGAATTGGGGTAGACCCGCAGCGTCAGCTCGCCGTCGGAACGCTCGGCGACCAGCTCCGCCCACTTCTCGGCGGCCTGGCCCCAGGGGAAGGCGTCGGGGAGCACGGTGGAGACGGAGAGCTCGCGGGCCTGAACGGCAGAAACGGACAGCGAGAGGGAGACGGCGGCGACAGCGGCCAGGGCGGCCAGCCGGGTCGGGTGACGAGACGAGTTCATGACGTGTCCTTGCAGTGTCGGGCTCGGGGCAGGCCCACATCGGGCCTGCCCGGCATCGTTGTAGGTGGGCATCATCGCGGATATCAAGATGCCCTGTCATCCCGTGTTCATGCAAGACAGGACGCGGCCCTGCCCTGTCCCCGGGTTCAACGCACTTGCTATGCTGTGCCGTTTTCCCCTTCCCACCCCGAGGAGGCACCGTGCCACTCCGAGACCTGGCCCTGGGCCTCGCCGTCATCGTCATCTGGGCGCTGAACATCATCGTCATCAAGCTCGGGGTGGCCGAACTGCCGCCACTGCTGCTGACCACGCTGCGCTTCGCCCTGGTGGCCGGGTTGCTGGTGCCCTTCCACCCGGTGGCACGACACCAGCTGCCCTTCCTGCTGCTGCTCTCGGTGACCTTCGGCTCGCTGCATTTCGCCCTGCTGTTCATCGGCCTGAGCCAGGCCGAGGCCGGCACCGGCGCGCTGCTGGTCCAGATGGGCACGCCCTTCGCCACCCTGCTCGCCGTGGTATTCCTTCGGGAACGCCTCGATCCCCGGCGACTGGCCGGCCTCGTGCTCTCCTTCGCCGGGGTGGCGGTGCTCGCCGGTGGCCCCACCCTGCCCTCCCCCCTGCCGACGATCCTGTTGCTGACCAGCGCCCTGGGCTGGGCCGTCTCGCAGCTGCTGATCAAGCGCGGCCCCGACGTCTCGCCCATGGCGCTGGCCGGCTGGGTGGCACTGTTCGCCACGCCCCAGGTGGCGCTGGGTTCCTGGTGGTTCGAGCAGGGCCAGTGGCAGGCGCTGGCCGACGCCGGCTGGGCCGGCTGGGGAGCGGTCTTCTACACCGCCGTGATGTCCTCCATCGTGGCCTACGGCCTCTGGTACGGCCTGCTGCGTCGCCACCCGGTCAACCGGGTGGTGCCGCTGACCCTGCTGATGCCGGTGCTGGCCGTGCTGCTGGGGGCGGCACTGATGGGCGACAGCCTGGGACCCCACAAGCTCGCCGGGGGCGGGCTGGTCATCGCCGGCCTGGCGCTGATCGTGCTGCGTGTCGGCCCCCGCCGCCCCGCAGGCTGACTCACTGGGACGGCGCCCCGGCACAGAGCCCGCCGTCGCCCGGCCAGCTGACGCAGTCACCCGCCGCGACGCCCATCGCCTCGAAGGCCCCGGCATTGACCTCCAGGGCCGCCCGGTAGGGCACCGCGGGGCGGGTCACCGGACACTCCCCCGGTCGGGAGGCGGTGCATGGCTCCATGCGGTGGATCTCGGCGATGCGGCCCGCCTCGTCGATGAAGGCGATATCCAGCGGGATGCGCGTGCGATACATCCAGAAGCCGTTGCGCGAGGACTGGAGGCGGTCGTAGAGGAACAGCATGCCGGCCTGCTCCGCCAGCTGATCGCGGTCCATCAGGCCACGGCTGCGCTGGGTGATGGTGCGCGCCACCTCCACCTCCAGCCGCCGGGGGCCCTGCTCGCCGTGGATCACCAGGGGGACGGACTCGAGGGCCTCGGACCCCGAATCGGGCCCGGCGGCGGGCAGGACACGCGGCAGCAGGGAGGCGGCGGGCAGAAGGGCCAGGCCCAGCAGCAGCTGGCGGCGGATGGTGTTCATGGCGGTTTCCTCAACGATCGAAGATCTCGGGATGGTTTATGGGGGCGTCGGGCATCAGGTGGATGCCGGCGGCCAGCAGCGAGACCCCCACCGCCTCGCCACGGGCCAGGCCGTTGCGCCGTGCCGCATGGGTGGGGAGCTCGAAGCGCAGGGTATCGTCGCAGTGATCGAAGGCCAGCGCCACGGAGGTGATGCCGCCCAGCACCGCCATCTCCCTCACCCGGGCCTGGACCGGGTTCTCGCGCTCTCCCCGCGAGGGGCGGCCGCGACGATGGAGGACCACGTCCGAGGGAGGCAGGTACCAGCTGACCCGCTGCCCGGGCATCAGGGCCGCCAGGCCCTCTGCGACCTCCAGGCACCAGGGGCCCCATTGCAGACGGCGCCCCTCGTCGCCCTCCACCACCGTCCCGGTGAAGACGTTGTGGCGGTCGAGCAACCGCGCCACCTCGGGGCTCGCCGGCCGGCGGAAGAGCTGCTCGGCCGGCGCCTGCTGCAGGCTGCGGCCGGCGTGCAGCACGCAGAGCCGGTCGGCCAGGGCGGCGGCCTCGTCGAGGTCGTGGGTGACCAGCACGATGGGGATCCGGATCTCCTCGCGCAGCAGGGCGAGCTCGCGCTGAAGGCGGCGCCGGGTGACCTGGTCCACCGCCGAGAAGGGCTCGTCGAGCAGCAACACCCGCGGACTCCTGGCCAGGGCCCGGGCCAGGGCGACCCGCTGACGCTGGCCGCCGGAGAGCTCGGATGGTAGCCGGCCGGCCAGGCCGTCGAGGCGCACCCGGGCCAGCCACCGCTCGGCAGCCTGGCCGCGCTCGGCGGCGGGCAGGTGATCCAGGGCCACCATGACGTTGGCGCGGGCATCCAGGTGCGGGAAGAGCGCATAGTCCTGGAACACCAGCCCCACGCGACGCTGCTGGGGACGCAGCGAGTGCCCCGCCTCGGCGTCGAACCAGGTCTCGCCGGCACAGCGGATCACGCCTCGCGCCGGCCGGTAGAGCCCGGCGATGGCGCGCAGCAGGGTGGTCTTGCCGCCCCCCGAGGGGCCCACCAGGGCCAGCAGCTCGCCGGCCTCACAGTGGAAGTCGGCGTCCAGCGGGATCGGCCCGGCCTGCTGCAGCTGCACCGCCAGGTGGGCCGGGCTTGCGGGCAGATCCGGCTCAGCCACGGCGCCACCTCCGGCGCCCTGCCAGGCCGTAGACCACCCCGATGGTCAGGAAGGAGACCAGCAGCAGCATGGCCGACATGATGGCGGCCCCGGACTCGTCGAAGGCCTGGACCCGGTCGTAGATGGCGATGGCCAGGGTGCGGGTCTCGCCGTCGATCGCCCCGCCGACCATCAGGATCACGCCGAACTCGCCGAGGGTATGGGCAAAGGTCAGCGCCAGCGCCGAGACCAGCCCCGGCCACACCAGCGGCAGCTCGATGCGCCACAGCGTGCGGCCCGGCGAGAGGCCACTGCACCAGGCGGCCTCGCGCAGGTTTGGGGGGATCGACTCGAAGGCGCGCTGGATCGGCTGCACGGCGAAGGGCAGGTTGGCCACCAGCGAAGCGAGCAGGATCCCGGTGAAGGTGAAGTTGAGCCCACCGCCGGTCAACGACTGCCAGAAAGCGCCGAAGGGCGCCTCCACGCCGAAGGCCTGCATCAGGTAGAAGCCCAGCACCGTCGGCGGCATCACCAGCGGCAGCGCCACCAGCGCCTCGCACAGCGGCTTGCCGCGAAAACGCGAGAGCGCCAGGGTCCGCCCCAGCCAGAGCCCCAGCGGCAGCAGCAGCAGGCAGGTCAGCCCCGCCAGGCGCAGCGAGACCGAGAGCGCCGTCCAGTCCATCAGCGGGGGGTGCCCCCGTCCGGCAGGCGGAAACCGTACGCCGCCAGGATCTCTCGGGCCGCCGGCTGCTGGAGCCAGGTGTAGAAGGCGCGAGCGGTCTCGCCGGCCCCCTCGATCAGCGCCATCCTTTGTACCAGGGGCCCATGCCACGCCTCGGGGATCAGCACGTGCTCACTGCGCTCGGCCAGTGCCGGCGCAAGCGCCAGGGACCAGGCCACCAGGCCACCGCGGGCCTCGTCCGCCAGGGCGAAGCGCGCGGCCTGGGAGACATTCTCGCCGAGGATGCGCAGCGAGCCCGAATCCTCCCAGAGCCCGGCATGCTCGAGGGCCTGGCGGGCCGCCACGCCGTAGGGCGCATGCTCGGGATTGGCCAGGGCGATGCGCGGCCTGCCCTGCCCGGCCCGATGGGCGTCGATGGCCTCGCGCACGCCGGCCAGCGGGTCATCGTCACCGGGCAGGCCGTCGCGTCCGGCCGGCTGCAGCCAGGCCAGCCGGCCCACGGCATAGACCACCCCCTCGTCCTCGGTCAGGCCCGCCTCGTGCAGGGCCCGCACATAGGCCTCGTCCGCGGAGAGGTAGAGCTCGAAGGGGGCGCCCTGGCGGATCTGGCGCATGAAGTTGCCGGAGGAGCCGAAGTTCAGGCGCAGCTCCCGCCCGGTCTCGTCCTGAAAGCGCTCGGCGGCCTCGGTCAGGGCGAACTGCAGGTCCGAGGCCGCCGCCAAGGTGGGCACCTCGGCCAGGGCCGCAGGCGTCGTCAGGGCGAGCCAGGCGACGAGGGCCCAGCGCAGGGGAGATAACATGCGAAATTCCCGAATTGCGATAGGGTCGCTGCATTGTCGACCAGGCGTGCCCCGGGGGACAAGGCGAGGCCGGGGAACTCTCCCCGGCCTTGATGCGGGTCAGGCCATGGCCATGCCGGCGCTCAGGCCTGCTCCCGGGAGCGCCCGAGGATCGCCATCAGGTCGATGCTGGCCTCGCGGGGGCTCAGGTCCAGCAGCGCCTCGAGGCTCTCCAGGTGGTGCTGGATGCCCTCCCGGGCCGCCTCGGCATCGCCCTGCTCGAGGGCCGCCAGCAGCGCCGCGTGATCGCCCTCCAGGATGCAGGAGGCCAGGTTCGGCCGCTTGTAGAGGGCGATGACGATGGAGGTGCGCAGGATCAGGTCGGTGAGCATGGCCCCCAGCACGCGGTTGGGCGAATGCGCCGCCAGCAGGTGGTGGATGGCCAGGGAATGCTCGATGCGGGCCGGCTCGTCTCCCCGCCCGTGGGCCTCGATCTCGCCCCGCGCCTCCGCTGCAAGCCGTTCCCGCGAGGCGGCATCGAGCCGGCCCGCCAGCAGCGCGGCCACCTCCCCCTCCACCAGGCGGCGGGCCGCGAAGGTCTCGCGGGTCTCCTCGATGCTCGGCGCACGGACCCGCGCCACCTGGTTGGGACGCTGGTCCACCACGTGCTCGGAGGCCAGCCGGGTCAGGGCCTTGCGCACCACCGAGCGACTCACCCCGAAGACCTCGCCGAGGGTCACCTCCGGCAGTCGGGTACCGGGCGGCAGGCGCTGCATCAGTACCGCCCGGCGCACCTTGTCGACGATATCCCGGTCGCTGATGCGACGCCCGGCCCTGACCTCGGCCAGCACCTCCTCCTGCCACTCGTGCATGAGCTGTCCCCTGCCTGTTCCTGCCGCCAGCGTCTCATCCCGCGAACGGAATGACCACATCAAACAGGTTCATTGTATACAGGATCCATGCCTCAGGCACGGCGATGTGCCGGGGTCACGTCGAGGATCTTCAGGGTATTGGTGCCGCCATGGGCGTTCATGTGGTCGCCCCGGGTGAGGATCACGTGGTCGCCGGGCTCGGCGATGCCCTGCTCCACCAGTCGCTGCAGCGCCCGGTCGTTGAGCTCGGCGGCCGACATCTCGCTGGTGTCGAAGGGCAGCGAGACCACCCCGCGATAGAGCGCCATACGCCGCTGGGCCACCGGGTTGTGGGCCAGGCCGACGATGGGCAGCCCCGAGCTGATGCGCGAGGCGATCAGCGGCGTGTAGCCGGAGGCGGTCATGCAGGCGATGGCGGCGACCCCGGCGAGGTGGTTGGCGGCGTACATGGCGGAGAGCGCGATGGTCTCGTCGATCTGCGAGAAGCCCTCATGGATGCGGTGGCCGGACTCCTGGATGCGCCGCTCGCGCTCGGCGCCCAGGCAGACCCGGTCCATGGCCGCGACGGTCTCCACCGGGAAGTCGCCGGCGGCGGTCTCGGCGGAGAGCATCACCGCATCGGTGCCGTCGAGCACCGCGTTGGCGACGTCGAACACCTCGGCGCGGGTGGGCAGCGGGGCCTCGATCATCGACTCCATCATCTGGGTGGCGGTGATCACCGCGCGGTTGAGCGTGCGGGCGTGCTTGATGATGCGCTTCTGGGTGCCGATCAGCGCGGCGTCGCCGATCTCCACGCCCAGGTCGCCGCGCGCCACCATCACCGCCTCGCTGGCGCGGATGATGGCGTCCAGCGTCTCGTCGTCGGCCACCGCCTCGGCGCGCTCCAGCTTGGCCACCAGGCCGATCTCGCGGCCGGCCTCGCCGAGCCGCTCGCGGGCCTCGACCATGTCGGCGGCGCTGCGCGGGAAGGAGATCGCCAGGTAGTCGACGCCGATCGCCACGGCGGTCTCCAGGTCGGCCTTGTCCTTGTCGGTCAGCGCCGGGGCCGAGAGGCCGCCGCCCTGCTTGTTGATGCCCTTGTTGTTGGAGAGCGTACCGCCCACCACCACGCTGGTGTGGATCAGGTGGTCGGCGACCCGGTTGACGTCGAGCACCACCCGGCCGTCGTCGAGCAGCAGGCGGTCGCCGGGGCCGACGTCGTCGGCCAGGGTCTTGTAGTCGCAGCCGACGCGGGTCTCGTCGCCCTGGTCGCTGCCCAGGCCCATGTCGAGGATGAAGGACTGCCCCTCCTCGAGTTCCACGGCGCCCGCCTTGAAGCGGGCGATGCGGATCTTGGGGCCCTGGAGGTCGCCCAGGGCGGCGACGCTGCGCCCCAGGCGGTCGGCGATGGCGCGGACCCGTTCGAGGCGGCGGCGGTGGTCATCGGGGCTGCCGTGGGAGAAGTTGAGGCGCACCACGTCGACGCCGGCCTCGAGCATCGCCTCGAGGAC
>NZ_JASCQQ010000023.1:0-71439 GCF_030012485.1 Halomonas rhizosphaerae | reverse complement strand
GCACGGCGCCCCCTTCTTGTGCATGGTGCGAGTGTCGGTCAGCCGAGCTGCACTTCCTGCTGGCGGTAGGTGTTGACGTCGTTGCGCTCCCCCTCACGCCAGATGAAGAGGTTGAACATGGCGTAGAGCACGGCGATGACCGGGGTGATCAGGGCCAGGAAGGTCCATCCCATGTAGTCCCAGGCCGACACGTCCAGCACGCCCATGTAGTAGGCGCCGCCCAGGCCCCAGGGCACGAGGGGGGACGTCACGGTGGCGGAGTCCTCGCAGGTGCGCGAGCACACGGAAGGCAGGATCTTGAGCTTGCGATAGGCCGGCACCAGCATGCGACCGGGAATGATGATGGCGATGTACTGGCTCGCGGAGAACAGGTTGGTGGCGAGAGCGGCGAAGACGTGTGTCACGATCAGCCCCCGCGCGTTGCTCACCAGCTTGCCCATCCGCTCGAGCAGCACCTCCAGCATGCGGGTCTTTTCCAGCAGGCCGCCGAGGCTGAGGCCAATGAAGCCCAGCGAGATGGTCCACATCATCTCCTGCAGGCCACCGCGGCTCAGCAGGCTGTCCACCGACTCGACACCGGTTTCGGAGACATAGCCGTAGTTCATGAAGTTCATCATGTCGCCGATCCCCACCCCCTGGATCGCGACCGCCATGGCGCCCCCCACCAGGCTGCCGATGACCATGACGGCCAGGGCACTGACCCGGCGATAGGCCAGCACGAGCACCACCAGGGGCGGCAGGAAGGCGAGCAGGCCGACCGAGTAGTTCTCCTGGATGCCCTGAAGCAGGCGGTCGGTTCTTGAGGTGTCGACGCCGCCGCTGTCGAAGCCCATGCCGATGAAGAAGAACAGCGCCGCCGAAATGACCAGCGCGGGACCGGTGGTATAGAACATGGAGCGGATGTGATCGAACAGGTCGGCCTCGGCGACCCCCGCCGCCAGGTTGGTGGAGTCGGAGACCGGCGAGATCTTGTCGCCGAAGATGGCGCCAGAGATGACGGCCCCCGCGGTCATGGCGGCGGGGACGTCGAGGCCCGTGCCGATGCCCATGAAGGCGACGCCGAAGGTCGCGGCGGTGGTCCAGGAACTGCCCGTGACCAGCGAGGCAATGGCACACACGATCACGGCGGTGAACAGGAAGTAGGCAGGGTTGATCAGCTGCAGGCCGTAATACACCAGCGACGGGATGGTGCCCGAGGCGATCCAGCTGGCGACGAGGACCCCGACCATCATCAGGATCAGCATCGGCAGCATGGCGATCTCGCAGCCATACAGGATGCCCTTCTGGATATCGTGCCAGGTGAACCCCGACACCAGGGCGATGACGGCAGTGACCGCGATGGCGAAGATCAGCGAGATATGGGTGACCCAGTCTTCACCGAGGATGAAGATCTGGGCGAACATCATGAAGCAGAGAAAGCCGATACAGCTCACCGCCCCCAGGAACGAGGGGCGTATGGACGTATCGTTGGTTGTTGTATTTGGCATGTGGTGCTCCTTTCAGGAGTGGGGCATCACTGGCCGATATCGGGATCGGCGTGACGCGAGTTCTCGTGTGGTGACCGTTGGCGCCGTGAGGGGCCGCCGCCCTGGCGTGATGACCCTTTCCTTCGGGCCGCACGCGTGGCGCTTATGGCGATGGGGCTCGGCGCCGCTTGCCGGATAGTGGCGGGCCTGGTGCGCAGGAGAAGTCGGCTGGCGATGGCATGGTGGAATCCTCTTCTTTCTCGGTGGAGGCGCGGCGATGCTCAGCAGCGTTCCAGGATCATCGCGATCCCCTGCCCTCCGCCGATGCAGGCGGCGGCACAACCATAGCGCCCCTGCCGGTGCTGCAGGGTCCGGGCCAGGGTTCCCGCGAGGCGGATGCCGGTGGCTCCCAGCGGGTGCCCGAGGGCCAGTGCGCCGCCGAAGACATTCACGCGCTCGGGGTCGAGACCCAGGGTTTGCATGGCGTAGAGCGGCACGGCGCTGAAGGCCTCGTTGATCTCCCAGGCATCGATGTCATCGATGCCCAGTCCGGCGGCGCCGAGCACCCGCTCGATGGCGGCTGCCGCGCCGGCGCCCATGCGCTCGGGCGTCACCCCGCAGTCGACCACCTCGACCACCCGCGCCAGCGGCGAGAGCCCGTGCCGGGCGAGGGCGTCCTCGGACATCACCAGCGCGGCCCCGGCGCCCGAGGTCAGCGGCGAGCTGTTGCCGGCGGTGACCCGGCCGCCTTCGACGAAGGCCGGATCGAGACCGGCCAGGCGTTCCAGGCTGGTATCGGGGCGGATGTTGGCGTCGGCGGCGACCACCTCGCCGGCCGGGTTGGTCAGGGCCAGGCGCTCGCCATCGAACCAGCCGGCCGCTTCGGCCCGGGCGGCCCGCTGGTGGGAACGCAGTGCGAAGGCATCCATGGCCTCCCGGGTGATGCCGCTTTCCCGGGCCAGGCGCTCGGCGGTCAGGCCCATGTTCATGGCCACGCTCAGGTCCAGTTCGGCGGTGCTCTGGAGGACCTCGGGGACCGTCAGCACGCCTTCCTGAAAGAGGCTCGGGCCCATCGGCACCCGCGACATGTTCTCGACGCCGCCGGCCACGCCGGCCTGGATGGCGCCGGCCTGGATCTCGCGCACCGTGCCGCGCAGGGCCGCCAGGCTCGAGCCACACTGCTGGTCGATCTGCCGCGAGGCGCAGCCAACCCCTAGGCGAGAGAGCCACTGCGGATAGCGTCCGCCGAAGCTCCACTGCTCCTTGACCGGCAGCGCGCAGCCCACGCCCAGGTCCTCGATCAGGTCGCCCTCGATCCCGCGACGGGTCAGCAGGGCATCGATCACCTGGGCGAGCAGGGCGTCGCCGCGCTGGCCCGACCAGGCATCGACTTCGGGCTTGCGGGGATGGGCGCGGGTGAAGGCGCTGCGCGCATAGTCGACGAGATAGGCGGCGTTCATGAGGCGCTCCTAGGGGGGGCATCGCCGCTGCCCCAGCGGCTGATGAACAGGGCATAGGTGGTCAGCACCCGGCGGATGGAGTCGATCTCGACGCATTCGTCGACTCCGTGGATGCGCTGGGCGACCGGGCCATAGCAGGTGCCGTTGATGCCGCCGGACACATGGAAGGCGCGCAGGTCGGTGGTGCAGGTCGATAGGTAGTGAGCCGGCGGCTCACCGACCAGGTCCTCGTGGCAGCGCGACAGCAGTCGGATGCCGGGGGTCTCCAGGTCGACCAGGTGGCCCTCGGAGCGGAAACCGTGGAACTCGACCCGGGGCGCGGGCGAGCCGTCGTCCATCGCCTGGTGATGGTCGGCGATGACCTGGCGGACGCGCGCCATGACCGCGTCGGGACTGATGCCCGGCGGGAAGCCGACTCGGCCCTCGAGAATGGCGTGGGCCGGCACGCTGGAGGCCCAATTGCCGCCCTCGATCCTGCCGATGCTGAGGTTGAAGGGGTGGTCCAGGGCCGCGTAGGGCGCGGGGCGGGGCAGGGCATTGATCTCGGCTTCCAGTGCCTTGAAGGCCGGCAGGTAGCCCTGCAGGGTCTCGATGGCGTTGCTGCCGGCGCGAGTGTCGAGCACGTGGGCGGGCACGCCGTCGATGCGCATGCGAAACCACAGCACCCCTACCTGGCCGCTGTAGATCTGCGTGCCGAAGGGCTCGGGGATCAGCACGAAGTCACCGCTGTAGCCCTGATGCAGGCAGGCCAGGGCGCCGTTGCCGGTGCACTCCTCCTCGATCACGGTCTGAAGGGTCAGCGGGAAGTCGATCTCCACGCCGGCCTCGCGCACGGCCTGCACGGCCATCACCATGGCGGCGATGCCCGCCTTCATGTCCCCGGCGCCGCGGCCATACAGCCAGCCATCCTGCTCCCAGGGTTCCCAGGGGGGGCGTGACCACATGTCGGTGGGTTCGGCCGGCACTACGTCCAGGTGGCCGTTGAGCACCAGGTGGGGCCGTTCGGCGCCCGGGTTCAGCCGGGAGACCACGTTGTAGCGACCCTCGGTCGACCAGCGGGTCGGGACCCGGTGAGGGTGGTCGGCAAAGCCCGGCGCATCGAGGGCCACGCGCTCCACCGGCAGGTCGAGGCGCTTCAGCCACTGCTCCATGGTGGCCAGTGCCCCGTGCTCCTGGCCCAGCACGCTGTAGCCGCGGACCAGGTCCCGCGTCAGCATCAGGGTGTCGTCCATCAGGGCCTCGCAGCGCGCGAGGATGCGTTCTTCCGTGGCGTTGAGCATCAGAACCTCCCCAGCCGCTCTTCGTCGATGATCAGGTCGGCCTCGGTGGCCGCGCGCAGCGTGGCCACGTCGAGTCCCTCGGCGATGTCCAGCACCTCGAGTCCGGCATCGGTCACCTGCATCACGGCCTTTTCGGTGATGATGCGCGTGACGCAGCGCGGCGCCGTCAGCGGCAGCCGACATTGCCGCAGGATCTTGGGCTGGCCGTGCTTGTCGTTGTGCGAGCAGAGCACCACCAGGGTCTCGACCTTCTGGGCGAGCTCCATGGCGCCGCCGATGCCCGGGGAGAACTTGCCGGGGATCTTCCAGTTGGCCAGGTTGCCCTGCTGATCGACCTCGAAGGCGCCCATGAAGGTGACGTCCACCCGGCTGCGACGGATCATCGCGAAGGAGAGCGCGCTGTCGAAGACGCTGGCGCCGGGGCGCGCGCCGATGTAGGCGCCGCCCGAGTCGATCATCTCGAGGTCGGGCTCGCCACCGGCAACGAGGGGCTGGCAGCCCAGCACACCGTTCTCGGAGTGCACCAGTACCTCCATCTCCGGCGGCAGGTAATGGAACAGCCGGGTGGGCAGGCCGATGCCGAGGTTGACGATCTGGCCGGGAGCCACCTCACGGGCGGCCCGGGCGAGGATCCTTTCCTGATCAGATGACATGGGCGCGCCTCCCCTGCTCGCTGGTGGCTTCATCGACCCGCACGACCTGGCTCACGAAGGCGCAGGGCGTATGGATGGTCTCGGGGGTCAGGTGGCCGGGAGCCTCGACCCGGAAGGCCTGGGCGATCACCCGGTCGGCCGCCATGGCCATCAGCGGGTTGAAGTTGATGGCGGTGCCGCGGTAGACGAGATTGCCGTAGGCATCGGCCAGGTCGGCATGGACCAGGGCCAGGTCGGCCCGGATGGCGGGCTCGATGGCCCATGTCTGGCCATCGCATTCGATCTCGCGGCGCCCCTCGGCGATCTCGGTGCCCAGGCCGATATCGGTCAGAAAGCCGTAGTGGCCGGCGCCGGCACAGCGGATCTTCTCGGCCAGCAGGCCCTGGGGGTGCATCTCCACCGCCAGGCGGCCCTGGTTCATCTCCTCGATGGCGACCCGGTTGAGACCGATATGCGAGGTGATCAGGCGGTCGACGCGACCGGCGCGGATCAGCCGGCCGATGCCGATATCCGGCTCGTTGGCATCGTTCTTGATCAGCGTCAGGTGCTTCTGGCCCTGGGCCAGAAGCTCGTCGAGCAGCGCGAAGGGGGTGCCAGGCGAGCCGAAGCCGCCGACCATGATCGAGGCCCCATCGGGGATGGTGGCGATGGCCGCCTCGATCGTGGCGTGTTTCTGGTTAAGCAGTGTCATGGGGTCTCAGCCTGTGATTCCGTTGGCGGTAGCGGCGGCGATGTCCTCGATCAGCGGTGCCACCACCTCCCGGTCGAGCCGGTCGAGGGCACGGGCGAGCCGCTCGAGCAGCAGCTCCGTCTCGCTCTCGCTGATGGTGAAGGGCGGGCTGACCAGGAAGTGGTCGCCGGCCAGGCCGTTCAGTGTGCGCCGGGGGTAGATCAGCAGCCCTTCCGCCTTGGCCAGGGCCGTCACTCTGGCGAAGAGGTTGGCCTCGGCGGGGAAGGGCGTCTTCTCCACGGGGTCCATGACCAGTTCCACGCCCCACAGCAGGCCGAGACCACGCACATCGCCGATCCAGGGATAGCGTGACTGGAGCGCTTCCAGGCCCTGCCTGAGCTGGGCGCCCCGGGCCTGGACGTTGTCCAGCAGGCCTTCACGACGGATGGCCTCGACGGCGGCCAGCCCGGTGGCACAGGCCAGGGGGTTGCCGGCATAGGTATGGCCGTGCTGGAAGCCGCCGTTGGCCATCACCGTCTCGACGATGGCCTCGCGGCACAGCAGTGCCCCCACCGGGTAGTAGCCGGCCCCCAGCCCCTTGGCAGTGGTCAGGAGGTCGGGCGCCACGCCCCACTGCTGGTAGGCGAACCAGGTGCCCGTTCGCCCCACGCCACACAGCACCTCGTCGAAGATGAGCAGGCAGCCGAACTCGTCGCACAGTCGGCGAATACCTTCCAGGTAGTCCTTGTCGACCAGGCGTGCCCCGGTGCTGGCGCCGCCGACGGGCTCGATCACGATGGCGATGATGGTATCGCCGCCGGCCACCTCGATCGCCGCGCGGGTTTCGTCGAGGACGCGGCGGATATGGGCGTCACGGCCGCCGTCCGTCTGGCGATAGAAGTCCGGCCCGGGCACCTTGATGGAACCGGATGTGATGCTGACGAAGGGCGCCTCCAAGGGCTGATAGCCGGTCAGGCCCAGCGCTCCCAGGGTGCTGCCATGATAGGAGGGACGCAGCGACACGAAGTGGCGGCGCTGCGACTCGCCTCGCGCGACGAAGTACTGTCGGGCCAGCTTGATGGCCGACTCGACGGCCTCGGAGCCGCTCGAGACGAAGAACACCATCTCCATCTCGCCCTCGGTCATCTCGACCAGTGCCTCGGCCAGTGCCACGGCGGGCGCATTCTCGAACTGGGTGCGGTAGGTGAAGGCGACCCGGTCCAACTGGGCCAGCATGGCATTACGGATATCCTGCCGGCCGTGGCCGAGGTTGCAGGAGATGGCGCCGGCGCAGCCGTCGAGGTATTCCTTGCCTTGGGTGTCCCACAGGAAGACGCCGTGGCCGTGACTGACTTCCGGCATGGCGGGTCCGGCCTGGTAGAACAGGGGAGAGGTCGTCATCTTGTCGATCCGTTGTGGTTGTGTAGTCGGGATGTCGTCAGTCTAGGTAGCATCGACAAGTCATTTCAATATATGATGTTTTTAACGAATTCGATGAGTTTTAGTCATGACTGACGTCAACATCCACTCCCTCAAGGCGCTTGCCATCTTCAAGACGCTGTTCGAGGCGGGCTCCGCCTCGCAGGCGGCCAGGACACTGGGCATCACCCAGTCGGGGGTCAGTCGTTCCCTGTCCCAGCTGGAGCAGAATCTGGGGCTTGAGCTGTTCCTGCGCGAAAAGAACCGCCTGGTTGCCACCCCCGAGGCGCGGGAGCTCTATGAGGAGATCCTGCGACTGATGGGCAATATCGATGAACTGCGCCACAGCGTGCTGGCGCTCAAGGAGTTCGGCACCTCGCGGCTGCGTATCGCGGCCATTCCGGGGCTGGCGTTCGGCTTCGTACCGCGGCTGATAGCCGCGCTGCTCGAGGACAACCGCGGCTTCAGCATCAGCTTTGACATGATGTCGAGCCACGATGTGCTCAGGGAGGTGGAGTCCGGCCATGCCGATATCGGCTTCGTGACGCTGCCGGCCAGCTCTCGTGTGCTGCGGGTCGAGGAGTGGCTGACCACCCAGGCCCGCTGCCTGATTCCCAGGGGGCATCCCCTGGAGTCCCGGACAACGGTGACCGTCGGGGATCTCAAGGACGAGTATCTGGTGATCAGCAACCAGCCCAACGTCGGGGCCGACCCACTGCTCAACCTGGCCACCACCCACGGCATCCATATCGCTGGCAAGACCGAGGCCAATATCGGGGCCATCACTGCCCTGGTGGCCAATGGCGTTGGTCTCAGCGTGATGAATCCCATCACCGCCAGCGACCAGCTCTCTCCGCGGGACGGGGTGGTGATGCTGCCCTTTACCCCCGAGATCGACTTCAGTTTCGGACTGGTCTATCGCGAGGACTGGAAGCATGCCCGGGCCCTGGACTTCATCCGCGGCTGTGGTCGCGACCTGCTGCGGGACTATCCCGGTTGAGGTCCGTCGTTATGCCCTTCCGGGATATCATGCCGGCTGTGGCAGCACCCCCTCAGCCTCCCATCCGACGAGGTTTCACGAGCATCATGCATACCTTCCACAGCGAACTGACCAAGCGCCGCAGAGCCCGCACGGAACTGGATGGCGGCCAGCTGGTGACCCCCTACGAGTGCTCCGAGCGCGTCGACCTGGTGCTGCAGCGGGTCCGGGAGACCGGTCTCGGCGAGGTACGCGAGCCGGTCGTTCATGGACTCGAGCCCGTGCTGGCGGTCCATGATCGAGGGTATGTCGAGTTCCTCGAACACTGCTGGACGGACTGGGTCGCTGCCGGTCGTCAGGGCGAGGCGATTGCCTGGATCTGGCCCACCCGGACCATGCCGGGACGGGTCATCCCCGAGCACATCGACGGTCGGCTCGGCCACTATGCACTGGGAGCCGATACCTCGATCTGCGAGGGCACCTTCGAGGCGGCCATGGCCAGCAAGGACATCGCGCTCTCCGCGGTAGACCACGTGCTGGCGACCGGCGAGCCCGCCTTCGGCCTGTGCCGTCCGCCGGGCCACCACGCCGCGACCGACCAGTTCGGTGGCTACTGTTTCTTCAACAACGCCGCCATCGCCGCCCAGCGTGCGCTCGATGCCGGCCGGTCGCGAATCGCGGTACTGGACATCGACTTCCACCATGGCAACGGTACCCAGCAGATATTCTATGCGCGCGACGACGTGCTCTTCCTTTCCCTGCATGGCGACCCACGGCACTGCTTCCCGTACTTCCTCGGGCATGCCGACGAGACCGGCGAAGGGGCAGGCGAGGGCTTCAACGTCAACTACCCCATGGCGCCGGGGACCGGCTACGCCCGCTGGGTGGAGGCGCTGGAGGATGCCAAGGCGCGCATGCTCGATGCCGGCTGCGAGCTGCTGGTGGTCTCCCTGGGCGTGGATGCCTTCGAACACGACCCCATCAGTGCCTTCCGGCTCGCCAGCGACGATTTCACCGACGTCGGGCGTCGGCTGAGGCAACTGGGCCTGCCCACCGTCTTCCTGCTCGAGGGCGGTTACGCCGTGGCCGAGATCGGTCTCAATGCGGTAAACGTGCTGAGCGGTTTCGAGGGGGACTGAGACGCTCCGGCCTTCACTGATGGCATGCCCATTGTAAGGGGAGGGCATCCTCTGCGGTGCCGCTCTGGTGGCCGCGGTTCACCTCGACCATCTGCCGCATTTTCAGGGCAGGGACATCGTCGTCACCCCCCACGACAGCGCCGAACGCTACCTCTCTTCGGCGCTCTCCGAGGGGCGTTTCGGCGAGCAGGAGAGCGTGCAGTAGCGTCTCAACTGCCATGGCAGCCGTCGGCGGGCTTGGCGTTTAACCAGCGTGAGGCCACACTAGGGCCCGAAGCGGCCAGGAAAGAAGCATGCACGACGATCCAGGGTATAACGATGCCGTTCGGGCGAGGTGCGAAGCCGGTATGCGGTTCGCACGGATTGCTGGCGATTCCCTCCCGGGTGGCCCGCAGTGATGCGGCGATCGCAGCGGCGCATCGTGCTGCTGGCCATGCTCGGCATCCTGGTCACCGGTACCCTGGTGGGCCTTGCCTCCGCCTGGCCGCTGTTCCAGGCCCACCGCCAGGCGCTTGAGACCAATACCCTGGTCAGCGCCTCGGCCCAGGCGGAATCCCTGGAGCACCTGCTGGCACGCTACAGGGACCTGGCCAGGCAGTTCACCAGCCGCACCGAGATCCGCCGCCGCCTGGCACGCTATGCCGAGCAGGCACTGGATCGTCAGTCGCTGGTCGCCTTCACCACGCCGCGGCTGGTGGATGCCATGCTGCAGTCCCCCGGTCTGATAGGGCTGGTGCGGCTGGGCCCGGCGGGTCAGCCGCTGGTGACGCTCGGCCGCACGCCCTGGCCGTCGCCGAGCCCTGAGGTGATGGAGGCCACTCGCCCCGGCACCATTCGACTGGCCAGGCAGGACGATGAACTGCTGCTGGAGGTAGCGGCACCGATCATTTCCCAAGGCAGCGAGCGCATCGGCACCGACGTGCTCTATTTCGACCCGGCGGCCGTCACGGCGCTGCTCGCCGATACCACGCGCTTTGGTGGTGACTCCCGGCAGTGGCTGCTGGGGCCGCCCGGCGAGACCCTGCTGGCGCAAGGTGCAGAGGGGGCATTGACGCTGGCGGACTCGGCGCCCCTGGTGCCCGAACGGGTCCTCGAGGCCCTGGAGAGGGGGCGTGCCGGGCTGTTCCGCGAGGGCGGCTGGCGGGGTGACCGGGTAGTGGTGCATGTGCCCCTGGCCTCTCCCGGCTGGGCGCTGCTGGTGCAGATTCCCGCCCGGACGTTCTACGGCTCGGTCTACCAGGAGCTGCTCTGGCCCGCCATCCTGGTGCTGGTGCTGATGGCGCTGGGTGCCTTCGCCACGGCACGCACCATCAGTCCGCTGCTGTCACGCATCACCGACCAGGCCGGGCGGCTGCGCATCTCGGCCAGCTATGATCCCCTGACCGGCCTGCCTAACCGGGCGCATCTCAACCAGCGTCTGGACAGGGCTCTGGCGCGGGCCGACGAGGCCCATGGGCAGCTGGCGGTGCTGTTTCTCGACCTGGACCATTTCAAGGGCATCAACGATAGCCTGGGCCATCCGCTCGGGGATCGCTTGCTCCAGGCGGTGGGCCAGCGACTGGTCCGGGTGGTGCGCGACGAGGACGCCCTGGGACGGCTGGGGGGAGACGAGTTCCTGCTGGTGATGGAGCACCTCCACGAGCCTGCCGATGCTGGCCGGGTCGCACAGAAGCTGATCGATGCCCTGGTGCAGCCCTTCGATATCGACGAGCACGAGATCTACATCGGCGCCTCCATCGGCATCAGCCTCTATCCGCGTGACGGGCGTAGTGCCGAGGAACTGATCCAGCACGCCGACACCGCCATGTACGGCGCCAAGGCGCTCAAGCGCAACACCTGGGCGTTCTTCACCCCCGAGCTCGGCGAGGCGAGCCGCGAGCGCTTCGCCATGGATACCGGGCTGCGCCGCGCCCTGGAGCGTGACGAGCTGGTGCTGCATTTTCAGCCGCAGGCCAGAGTAGAGGGAGGCCAGGTGTTCGGGGCCGAGGCCCTGGTGCGCTGGACGACCCCCGAGGGCCAGCTGGTCGGCCCCGGGCGCTTCATCGCCCTGGCCGAGGAGGCCGGCCTGATTCATGCGATTGGCCGCTGGGTGCTGCGGGAGGCCTGTCACCAGGCGCGGCAATGGGAGCTCAGGGGCCTGCCGCTGCGGGTCTCGGTCAACCTCTCGGGGTTGCAGGTGGTGCAGGGTGACATCGTCGGTGACGTGCGGACCGCGCTGCACGAGAGCGGGCTGTCGCCTTCGCGACTGGAGCTCGAGATCACCGAGGGCTTCGTGATCGGTCATGCCGACGAGGGACTCGAGCGGCTTCACGGCTTGCGCCTGCTGGGCGTCGAACTGGCCGTGGACGACTTCGGTACCGGCTACTCCTCGCTCTCCTACCTCAAGCGCCTGCCGGTGCAGTGCCTGAAGATCGATCAGTCCTTCGTCGCCGATGTGCCAGGTGACCCTGATGACGAGACGATCGTCGCCGCTATCCTGTCGATCGCCGAGCGCCTGGGGCTGGACGTGATTGCCGAGGGGGTGGAGACCGCCGAGCAGCTGGACTTCCTGAAGGCCCTGGGCTGTCCCGCCTATCAGGGCGACTACCTCAGTCCGCCACTTACGGCCGAGCAGTTCGAGCACCGCTGGGGCGGCGGGTGGCTGGTTCGCGAGGCCTGAGCCGGGTGCCGCTTCCCGCGCGGCGCCCCGGTCGCTAGAATGGTTTGATCCAGTCGGGCATCGGGCCCGGTCATTGCAGGCCCCGGCGTCCGTCACCCCACAGCTGCTGTTCGCTTTACCGCAAGGATCCCGCGCTGCATGAGCTATCAGGTTCTGGCCCGCAAGTGGCGACCGCGTACCTTCCATGAACTGGTCGGCCAGGAGCATGTCCAGCGCGCGCTGGTCAATGCCCTGGACCAGGGGCGTCTGCACCACGCCTACCTGTTCACCGGGACCCGCGGGGTGGGCAAGACCACCCTGGCACGGATCCTGGCCAAGTGCCTGAACTGCACGGCGAATGGCCAGGGCGACGCGGGCGTGACCTCGACGCCCTGCGGCGAGTGCGACAGCTGTCGCTCCATCGATGAGGGGCGCTTCGTCGACCTGATCGAGGTCGACGCGGCCTCGCGCACCAAGGTGGAAGATACCCGCGAACTGCTCGACAATGTCCAGTACGCGCCGACCCAGGGACGCTACAAGGTGTACCTCATCGACGAGGTGCACATGCTCTCCACCAGCAGCTTCAATGCTCTGCTGAAGACCCTGGAGGAACCGCCGCCTCATGTGAAGTTCCTGCTGGCGACCACCGACCCGCAGAAGCTGCCCCCCACGGTGCTGTCACGCTGTCTTCAGTTCACCCTCAAGCACATGCCGCCCGAGCGCATCGTCGGCCACCTGGCCAAGGTGCTGGAGGCCGAGGGGGTGCCCTTCGAGGAGAGTGCCCTTTGGCTGCTGGGCAAGGCCGCCGAGGGCTCCATGCGCGATGCCATGAGCCTCACCGACCAGGCGATCGCCTTCGGCCAGGGCGAGGTGCACCATGCCGACGTGGCGGCGATGCTCGGCACCCTCGACCATCGCCATGTCCTGGCGCTGGTCGATGCCCTGGCCGCGGTGGATGCGCCCCGGCTGCTTGCCGAGGTGGCCGCCCTGGCCGAGCAGGGCCCGGACTTCGCCGCGGTGCTGGACGACATCACCGGCGTGCTCCACCGCCTGGCCATCGCCCAGATGGTGCCCGATGCCGTGGACAACGGGCACGGCGACCGCGAGGCGCTGCTCCAGCTTGCCGCGCGCTTCACCGCGGAGGACATCCAACTCTACTACCAGATCGGCATCCAGGGCCGTGGCGACATGGAACATGCTCCGGACCTGCGTACCGCCCTGGAGATGACCCTGCTGCGCATGCTGGCCTTCCGCCCCCAGGGCGTGCCGCGTCCTGCGCAGACGCCGCTGCCGCTGCGTGGCCAGGGTGATCCCGGCGGCGCGGGGTCGGGTGGCGAAACGCCCCCACAGGGTGGGTCGGTCCCCGAAGGAAACCCCTCATCCCGGTCCCCTCAGGCACCGTCCGAGGCGCGCCAGGCTCCCGACGAGACCCCGGCGGCCAGTCCGCCTCCCACCGCCCCTCCGGCGCCGACTGCCGAGGCCGTGTCGCCCCCATCACCGGACGATGTGCCTCCCCCGTGGGTCGAGCGGGAAGAGAACGGCGCGGAGGCGTCGGCACCTGTCGCGTCGAGAGGCGAGCCCGAGCCAGGCATGGCCGCGCCCTCTGCGTCGCCCGATCCCGGGACCCCGGTCCCGCCGGTCACGCGGATGGTGCCGGAAGCAGCAAGCGCGGGAGCACAGGCGCCCGACGCCCCGGCTGCCACGGAAGGGCGCTTCGGTCATGCCGACTGGCTGGCCTGCTTCGATTCGCTGGGGCTGGGTGGCCTCACCCGCAACCTGGCCGCCCATTGCGTGATCGAGGCCGATGACGGCGAGCTGCTGACACTGCGCCTCGACCCCTCCCAGGAAGCGATGCAGGCCGAGGTCCACGAGACGCGCATTCGCGAGGCGCTGGCGGCCATCGGGGTAGAGCGCCGCCTGGCACTCGAGCCGGGGGCGATGCCCCCGGAGGTCGAGACCCCCAGGCAGCAGGCTGACCGCCTGGCCGCCCAAAGGCATGCCGAGGCAATTGAAGCCTTGAGCCGTGACCCCCATGTACAGAAACTGCAGCAGGCCTTCGGTGCGCGCCTGATCGAATCCACGGTCAAGCCCGCCGATGCCGAGGCTCGCGGTTGAGCCGCACCGCTGCCACCGATCACACCAACCACGAGAGGACTCCGCCATGATGAAGGGTGGAATGGGCAACCTGATGAAGCAGGCCCAGGAGATGCAGGAGAAGATGCAGCGCGTCCAGGAGGAGGTCGCCAAGGCCGAGGTCCTGGGCGAGGCCGGAGCCGGTATGGTCAAGGTGACCATGAACGGACGCCATGACGTGAGCAAGGTCGACATCGACCCCAGCGTCATGGAAGAGGACAAGGAGCTGCTCGAGGACCTGCTGGCCGCGGCCGTGAACGACGCGGTGCGCAAGGTGGAGGCCAGTTCCAAGGCCAAGATGGAGGAGGCGACGGCCGGCCTCAACCTGCCGCCGGGCTTCAAGATGCCCTTCTGATCGACGCCGAGACGGACCGCCGATGAGCTTTTCCCCGCTGGTCGAGAGACTGATGGAGTCGTTGCGCGTGCTGCCGGGTGTCGGGCCCAAGACGGCCCAGCGCATGGCCATGCACCTGCTCGAGCGTGACCGGGACGGCGGTCGGCGCCTGGTGGAGGCGCTGGGCGTGGCGCTGGAGCAGGTCGGCTATTGCCGACGCTGCCGGACCCTCACCGAGGAAGACGTCTGTAGCATCTGCTCCAGTGCGCGTCGCGACGATGATGTACTCTGCGTGGTGGAATCCCCCGCCGACCAGCTGGCCATCGAGGAGGCCGGCGGTTACCGCGGCCGCTACTTCGTGCTGCATGGCCACCTCTCGCCGCTGGACGGCATCGGCCCCGAGGACATCGGCCTCGACCAGCTCGAGGCACGCGTCGCCGAGGGGGGCGTGGAGGAGGTGGTGCTCGCCACCAACCCCACGGTGGAGGGCGAGGCAACCGCCCACTACATCGCCGCCCAGCTCTCGCCCCTCGGCGTGAGGCTCTCGCGGCTGGCCTACGGTGTCCCCATGGGCGGTGAGCTCGAGTACGTCGACGGTGGCACCCTGAGCCGCGCCTTCAATGGTCGCCTGCCCTTCAGGGGCGAGTGACGCCCCTTTCCCTGCCGGAATCCTGCATGCCACTGACCCCCGAGATTCGCTGGATCGATACCCCCGAGGCCCTCGATGCCGCCTGCGCCGAGGTGGCGTCGGCCGACGTCATCGCCCTGGACACCGAGTTCTTCCGCGAGAGTACCTTCCATCCGGTGCCGGCGTTGATCCAGTTCACCGCAGGCGGCCCCGCCTTCCTGGTGGACCCCCTGGAGGTGTCCTGTACCGCGGCCTTCCGGCGCCTGCTCTCCTCGGGACCGCTCAAGCTGCTGCATGCCTCCAGCGAGGACCTCGAGGTCTTCGCCCACTGGGCCGGCGTGCCTGTCGCGCCGCTGGTGGATACCCAGATCGCCCAGTCGTTGCTTGGCGAGGTGCCCTCCATGGGCTACCAGAAACTGGTGGAGACCTGGGTCGGCGAGACACTGCCCAAGGACGAGACCCGCTCCGACTGGCTCAAGCGCCCGCTCAGCGAAACCCAGCGGCTCTATGCCGCCCTCGACGTGGTCTACCTGCTGCAGGTGTGGCAGCACCAGCGGGAGGCGCTGGAGCGCCAGGGCCGTCGGTCCTGGGTCGAGGCGGACTGTGCGGACCTGGTCGCCCAGTCCGCCCGCAGCGATGCTGCCGATGGCCAGTGGTACCTGCGCCATCGCCAGCTGTGGCGGCTCTCGCCGCGCCAGGTGGAGGCCTATCGACGCCTGACCCGCTGGCGCGAGGGAGAGGCCCGGCATCGCGATGTACCTCGGGGGTGGCTGGTGCCCGACCGGCTGCTCTACGCCATCGCCGAGCAGTTGCCGGAGAACCGCCATGAGCTGGCCCGGATCGAGGGCCTCAAGCCGCCCCTGGTCAAGCGCGAGGGCGATGAACTCCTTAGGCTGGTACGCGAGGCGCTGAGCGTCGACGAGAGCGAGTTGCCGCCGGCCCCGCTCTCGCCGATGGCTCCCGAGTTCAAGCAACGCCTCAAGGCACTGAAGAAAGTGGTGAATGCCGAGGCGGAGGCGCTCGGCGTGGCGCCGGAGGTGCTGCTGAAGCGGCGTGACCTGGAGGCCCTGGTGGGTGCCGATCTCACGGGCCAGCCGCTGCCGCTGCCCGGGGGCTGGCGCGGCGACCGACTGGATGTGGGCCTGACGGCGGCCCTCGAGGAGGTATCCCGATGAGCGATGACCGCATGCGCGGTAACAAGCTGCTGTGCGAGGTCTTCAAGAGCTCGCGCAAGGAGCAGATGTATCTCTACGTGGACAAGCGCCAGGGCCTCGTGGAGGTGCCCGAGGCGTTGCTCGAGCAGTTCGGCAAGCCGCTGCCGGCCATGACCCTGATCCTTACCCCCGAGAAATCACTGGGGCGGGCCAGGGCAGCGGACGTCATGGCCGCCATCCGCGAGAAGGGCTACTACCTGCAGATGCCGCCGGCCAAGGAGGACTACCTGCTGGACCTCCATCGCACCCCCAGCGAGGCACGCGACTAGTTTATCGCGCCCGCCGCCGCGCGAAATTCGCTTTTATCGCGCCCGACGCCGCGCGAAACTCGCTGTTATCGCCCCCGATGCCACGCGAGACTCGCGGGATCCTACTCGACACCGAGCCGCGCCCCAGTCGCGCAGGAGAGATCATGAGAGACCGGTTCTGGGAGCGCTTCGACCTGGAGGAGCTCACCGACGAGGAGTGGGAGGCGCTGTGCGACGGCTGTGGCCAGTGCTGCCTGCTCAAGTTCCAGGACGAGGCATCCGGCGACCTGGCGGTGCTCAACGTCGCCTGCGAACTGCTGGATATCCACAGTTGTCGCTGCAGTGACTATGCCCACCGGTTCGCGAGGGTGCCCGACTGCACGCAATTGACCCCAGAGCGCATCGACGATTTCCGCTGGCTGCCTAGGTCCTGCGCCTACCGACGGGTGGCGGAAGGGCGCAAGCTCGCCGCGTGGCACCCGCTGATCGCCGGGGGGCCGGAGCGCATGCACCGAAAGGGCATCAGCGTGCGCAGCTTCGCCGTCTCGCAGCGCGAGGTTCCCGAAGAGGAACTCGAGGAGCACATCATCGCCATCCTGCCCATCGACGCCTGAGTGTTCAGCCCTCGCGCTGCTCGAGCCCGAGCGCCCAGAGGATGAAGGCATCCTGGCGGGCGTTGTCGTGCCAGGCCTTGAAGCGTCCCGAGGCCCCGCCGTGCCCGGCGGCCATGTCGGTACGCAGCAGGATGGGGCGGTCTGTCGATGTATGGTCCTCACCGGCCTGGTCGCGGCCCAGTTCCTTGAGGCGGGCATAGAGCTTGGCGGGTTCCCAGTAGGGCACCCGGGTGTCGTGCCAGCTGCCCTGCAGGAATACGGCCGGCCAGGGCTGTGCCGAGAGGTTGTCCAGCGGTGAGTAGTCGCCGATGCGCCGTCGTGCCTCGGGTTCGCGGGGGTCGCCCCATTCGGTGTATTCCGCGGTGGTGAGAGGCAGGTCAGGGTTCTCCATGGTGCGAAGCACGTCGACGAAGGGCACGTCGAGGACCGCGGCACAGAAGGCCCCCGGGGCCAGGTTGAGGCTGGCGCTGACCAGCAGCCCCCCGGCACTGGCACCATAGGCCGCAATGCGTTCGCCGTCGCTGAAGCCCTTCTCGACCAGGGCATCCCGAGCGGCGAGGAAGTCATGGAAGCTGTTCGCCTTGTGCTCGAGCTTGCCGGCCAGGTACCAGGGCTCGCCGCGATCGCCGCCGCCGCGCACATGCGCCACGGCAAAGGCCGCACCGCGTGCCAGCAGCTCGAGCCGGGCAACCGAGAACCAGGGGTCGAGCACCTCGCCGTAGGCGCCGTAGCCGTAGAGCAGGGTGGGCAGCGGGTGGCCGGCCAGGTCCGCGCGCATCACCACGGATACGGGGACCCGCTCGCCGTCGTGCGAGGTCGCCCAGAGCCGCTCGCAGACCAGCTGCTCGGGCCTAAGGTCGCCATGGATGGGCTGCTGCTTGAGGATACGCCGCTGGCCGCTGTCCAGGTCATGTTCGAGCCAGCTCACCGGCAGGGTGAAGGACTCCTCGCGCAGGCGCAGGCGGCGGGTATCGAAGTGGGGCGCGTCGCCCAGTGCCAGGCTGCAGGGCAGCTCCGGCAGTGGCAGTCGTTCGTCGCGGGTGATGGCGTGGTCGGGATCCAGCTCGAGGACGCGCAGGTGCACCTGGGCCTCGTGGTGGTCGCGCTCGGTGATCACCACCCCCCAGTCGAAGGCGTCGACGCCTTCCAGAGTGTCATCGTCGCGATGGGCGATCAGCGGCTGCCAGGCGGTGGCGGGGTCGGCCTCGCCCAGCCGGGGTTCGGCCAGAACGTCCAGCCGGAAGTGGGTGGCCTCGCGGTTGTGCAGCACATAGAAGTGGCCCGGGCGGTGATCCAGGGCGTACTCCACCCCGCTTTCCCGGGGGCGGAAGCAGCGCGGCGCGGTGGACGGTGCCCGGGCGGGGATCAGGTGGCTCTCGCTGGTGTCCTTGGAAGCGCTCTCCAGGACCAGCCACTCACGGGAGCGGGTCTTGCCCAGGCCCAGCCAGAACTCCGGATCCTCCTCGCGCAGCACCAGTGCCGGCTCGCCTGCCCTGCCGGCCTCCAGGGGCAGGCGCCAGATGCTCTCGGGGCGCTGGGTGGCATCATAGCGGGTGAAGAGCAGGGTGGCGTTGTCCTCGGCCCAGCCGATCTCGGGGCCGATCTCCTCGAGCAGCACCCCGGGCTCACCGCCGGGCAGGTGCTTGAGGTAGAGCGTGTAGGTCTCGTCGCCGCGGGTGTCCTCGGTCCAGGCCAGCCAGGCCTCGTCCGGAGAGAGGGCCATGTCACCCACCTCGAGGAAGTCGTGCTCGCTGGCCCTGGCCTGCAGGTCGAGGAAGCACTCCGCGCCATCGGGGTCGCCATTGGGATGGCGCCACCAGACCGGGTAGTCGGCGTCCACCGCCGTCTCGCTCCACACCGTGTAGTGGTCAAGCGGGGTCCTCAGCCCGTGGACGGCCAGTTCGCGGCGGGCCAGGTGGCCGTGGTAGAGGCGCTCGACCAGGTCGTCGAGGGGGGCGAACCAGCGGCGCGACGCCTGATTGGCCGCCTCCAGGAAATCGGCGACCGCCGGATCATCGCGGTTCTCCAGCCAGTGCCACGCCGGGTCGTCGGCGTGGCGGAAGCGGGTGACGGGGTCGTCGGCAGGCGTCTCGGGGGCCTGGTCACGTGGCGGCTGTGCTTTCATTGCGCGAGATGTACCATACTCAGTGTATTTTCAAGAACGTGCGTCGTGGACGCACAGGTCGCGAGGTCGTGATGCTGATTTCGGATTCGATATCCCTACTATGGCTGGTCTATGTCGTGTTGTCGCTGGTGGTGCTGCTGACCGGCTACCTGGGGCTGGCCTTCCTGCCGCGGTTGCCGCGGCTGGTGATCACCTGGCTGGTGGCCGGCGTGATGTGGACGCCGGCCCATTTCCGCCTGCCGCTGCTGGAGGAGGGCGAGTTCTACACCGGCTTCGCTCCGGCGGTGGTGGTGGCGGCCGTGGCCTCCCTCGAGGGCAACGGCGCGGCCTTCATGCCGGCTGCCCTGCTGGTTGCGGTGGGGGCCGCGCTGGGTGTCCTGGTGGGGCTGCTGCTGTGGTGGCGTGGCCGTCATCGCGACACCCTCGATGACGATGACTACGTGGAGATGGATGACGAGGCGCCCGCCGGCCGCCGCCGAGGTGGCCGGGGCGAGCGCCAGGAGCCGATGATCGGCTAAGGAGCCCCGATGGGCGGGTATGGCATGGAAAGGCCCTGCAGCCGGCTGACCTGGGTGCTGGCAATCGGCCTCGCCTTGTGGATGTGGGCGAGCCTGGCGTCGGCACAGGTCGGCGGCGAGGAGCGACCTGACGTGCGGGTGGTGGTCGATGTCTCCGGCAGCATGAAGGAGAACGATCCCGACCGTCTGTCGCTCAGTGCCCTGGACATGCTGGTAGCGCTGCTACCCAACGGCGCCACGGCGGGGGTCTGGACCTTCGGTGAGACGGTCGACAACCCCCTGCCGCTGGGCGAGGTGGATGCGGCCTGGCGCGACAGGGCTCTGACCCTGCCGCCGGCCCTGCAGGATTACCAGCAGTACACCGATATCGAAGTGGCCCTTCGTGAGGCGGCAAGGGCCGAGGCCAACGGCTGGCGTCACCTGGTGCTGCTCACCGATGGCGTGATCGACCTGTCACCGGCCCGGGGCGCCAAGCCGGAGGTCGACGATGCCTCGCGTCGTCGACTGGTGGACGAACTGGCCGCCGAACTGGCCGACCAGGGGGTGACCATCCATGCCATCGCCTTCTCGGACCAGGCCGACCTGGCCCTGGTGGAGCGACTGGCCCAGTCCACCGGCGGCCTGGCGGCACTCGCGGAGAATCCCGAGAGGCTGCTGGGCGCCTTCCTCGACATCGTCGAGCGTATCTTCCCCGCCGACCAGGTGCCGCTGGAGGAGGGGCGCTTCGTCATCGACGACAGCGTGGAAACCTTCTCGGCGCTGGTCTTCCATGAGCCCGATGATGGCCCCCTGAGCCTGGTCGCACCGGACGGCACGCGCTACCGGGCCGACGAGGCGCCGGACGACATTCGCTGGCAGGTGGAGCCGCGCTTCGACCTGATCCGGGTGCCTGACCCCCAGGTCGGCGAGTGGCGCCTGGAGGGGCCGGTGGGCGAGGGCAGTCGCATCAACGTCGCCTCGTCTCTTCATCTGCGTACCGCCGATCTGCCGACCACCCTCTATCTGGGCTTCGAGGTGCCGGTGGAGGCCTGGGTGGAGCGAGACGGTGACCCCCTCGGCGAGGAGGACGAGGAACCCACCCTCTCGGTCTCGCTGCAGGATGCGGAGGGCGAGGTACAGTCCCGGGTCACGCTACAGGCCGAGGAGGGGCGCTTCCGTGGCCGCCTGCCGGCACCGGCGCTGATCGGCAATGCGCGCCTGGTGTTCCGGGCCGAAGGGGAGGGGTTCCACCGCCAGCGGGTGCAGGCGGTGAACGTGCTGCCGGCCATCGGGGCGGTGCATCGACCCCGGGAGGGACGGGTGGTGCTGGCCGCCGAGCATCCCCGGCTGAATCGCGACAATACCGAGATCCATGGCGAGTTGCAGGGAGAGCGTCTCGAGGCCCGAGCGGTCGGGGCCTCGCGCTGGCATCTCGAGCTGCCCGAGCTCGACGAGGCGCTGAGTCAGCCCCTGCTGCTCGATGCTACCATCACGCTGGATGGCGAGACCCGCGAGTTGACCCTGCCGCGCCTGATGCTCAATCCCGAAGGGCGCATCGGCATCGATCTGGCGGACGTGGCCGGGCCGACCCTCGGCACCGAGCGCGTCGAGGACGGGGAGCGCAGCGAACCCTCACTGCCGCCCCCCGAAACCACGGCCGAACATGCCGCCGACCGCTTCGTCGCATGGGTCAATGGGGTGACCGAGCAGGCGCATGACCTGTGGCAGGCGGGGGTACCGGGCCTGCAGCGGCTGTGGGAGGCGCATCGCCGCGACCCGCGACTGTGGGGCGCCGTGGCGCTGTTTGTGCTTGTGTGGCTGGTGATCAGCCTGATCCGGCGTCGCCATGCGCGACGCCCCGTCCGCCGGGAGGAACCCCATGTGTGAGCTTATGGGGATGAGCGCCAACGTGCCCACCGACATCTGCTTCAGCTTCACCGGCTTCCTGCACCGTGGTGGGGGGACCGGGCCACACCGTGACGGCTGGGGCATCGCCTTCTACGAGGAGGGTGGCTATCGGGACTTCCGCGATCCCCATCCTTCGGTACACTCCCCCATCGCCCGGCTGATCTGCGATTACCCGATCAAGTCGAACATCGTCATCAGCCATATCCGACAGGCCAATGTCGGCCAGGTACGCCTGGCCAATACTCACCCCTTCGTCCGCGAGATGTGGGGGCGCCCCTGGTGCTACGCCCACAATGGCCAGCTCGCCGACTGGCAGGCCTTGCCGCACTCGTACTATCGCCCGGTGGGCAGCACCGACAGCGAGCATGCCTTCTGCTGGCTGCTCGGCGAGCTGCGCGGCGCCTTCCCCGACCCGCCGGAGGATGACGCCCAGCGCCACGCCTTCTGGGGGACCCTCCACGGGCTCTGTGAACGGCTTCGTGGCCTGGGGGTCTTCAACCTGCTGCTGGCCGATGGCGACTGCCTCTACACCTACTGTTCCACCAAGCTGGCCCACATCACGCGGCGGGCGCCCTTCGGCCGGGCAAGCCTCTCGGATGCCGAGTTGACGGTCAACTTCGCCGAGCACACCACGCCCGACGATGTGGTCTCGGTAATTGCCACCGAGCCGCTCACCGATAACGAGGAGTGGGTGCGCATGGACCCCGGCGAGCTGCTGGTCTGGAAGGGTGGCCTGATACAGGCACGATTTAAAACGTAAGTTTCAATCGTTTGTTTTACAGTCGCGAAGCCGCTGTTATAAGGTAGGCGCACAGAACAACAAGTCCGCTGATGAGATCAGCCGCAGCGTGGAGACCACCCATGAGCGAGAACGCCAAGCCCGCCATCCTGACCGGTCAGCCCCTGGAGGGACTCGACGACTACGCCTCGGTGATGGATGTCTTCCACTCCTCCGTGGCGCGCTTTGCCGACAAACCGGCGTTCAGCTGCATGGATCGGGTGCTGACCTATGCCGAACTCGATCGTCTCTCCGGTGACTTTGCCGCCTGGCTCCAGCACGAGACCACCCTGCAGCCGGGGGATCGCATCGCCATCCAGCTGCCCAATGTGCTGCAATTCCCGGTGGCGGTCTTCGGTGCCCTGCGGGCAGGGTTGGTGGTGGTCAACACCAACCCGCTCTATACCGAGCGAGAGATGGCCCACCAGTTCAAGGACTCCGGGGTCCGCGCCATCGTCATCCTGGCCAACATGGCCGACAAGCTCGAACGGATCCTCGAGCGCACCGATATCCAGCATGTGGTGGTGACGGAGCTTGGCGACCTGCACGGCTTCCCGAAGCGCCAGTTGATCAATGCCGTGGTCAAGCACGTCAAGAAGATGGTGCCCGCCTACTCGCTGCCCGGTGCCACGCCGATGCGACAGGCTCTCCGGGCGGGCGCCGGGCGTCGTCACCAGGAGGTGACACGCGGCCCCGACGACATCGCCGCACTCCAGTACACCGGCGGCACCACAGGGCTGGCCAAGGGCGCCATGCTGACCCATCGCAACCTGGTGGCCAACATGCTCCAGGCCCGCCAGGCCATTGGCCCGGCGCTGACTGACGGTGCGGAGACCATCATCGCGCCGCTGCCCGTCTACCATATCTACACCTTCACGGTGAACTGCCTGTTCATGATGGAGACCGGCAACCACTCGGTGCTGATCACCAATCCCCGTGACCTGGATACGTTCGTCAAGACCCTCAAGGGGCTCTCCTTCACCGGCTTCATCGGGCTCAACACCCTCTTCAATGCCCTGTGCAACCGCGAGGACTTCCGCCGTCTCGACTTCTCCTGGCTGCACCTGACGATCTCCGGCGGCATGGCCCTGACCCGGGCGGCCGCGCAGCGCTGGGAGGAGGTCACCGGCTGTCCGGTGGCCGAGGGCTACGGCCTGACCGAGACCTCGCCCATCGTCAGCTTCAATCCGGTGGATGCCATCCAACTCGGCACCATCGGCAAGCCGGTGGCCGGGACCGAGGTGAAGGTGGTGGACGCCGATGGCCAGGATGCGCCCCTCGATACCGCCGGGGAGCTCTGCGTCAGGGGGCCCCAGGTGATGAAAGGCTACTGGAGCCGTGACGAGGAGACCGCGCGGGTGATCGACGACCAGGGCTGGTTCCACACCGGGGACATTGCCGTGCTCCAGGCGGATGGCTACATCCGCATCGTCGACCGCAAGAAGGACATGATCCTGGTCTCCGGCTTCAACGTGTACCCCAACGAGATCGAGGACGTGGTGGCGGCCCATCCGGGCGTGATCGAGTCCGCGGCCGTGGGGGTGCCCGACGAGACCAGCGGTGAGGCGATCAAGCTGTTCGTCGTCGCCCGGGACGAGTCCCTCGATGCCGAGACCCTGCGGGCCTGGTGCAAGAAGGATCTCTCCGGCTATAAGGTACCCAGGCACGTGGAGTTCCGCGACGAGTTGCCCAAGACGAACGTGGGCAAGGTCCTGCGTCGCCAGTTGCGCGACGAGGAGCGCGAGAAGACCGGTGAATGATCCCGGCGGTCACAGACGCTGTCATGTTCAGCGAAAAAGCGTGAAATACGATAGCTTCCTTCTTGCAACCTGATAGGCACGCTTGATGGTCCCGATTAGGCGCCGCCGTGACCTCGGCGTTACAATGCACGGCCCGCTCCGGACGACCCGGGCGGGCCGTTTTGTTGATGACCGTGACCCGGAGACGATTGTCGAGACCGTGACCGCCGAGACCCGCCAGGCCCCCGCGGCGAATGTCCAGCATGCCGCCGAGCTAGACGCCCTGACCCGCGACCTCGCCGACGCCCTGCGCCGCGACGTCCCGACCCTGGACAAGCGCCTGCGCGGGCTGCGCCGTCGCCTGAGGGAGGGCAAGCCCGTGGATCGCGGCCTCGCCGAGGTGCGACGCGCGCTCGAGCGTTCGCGGCAGCAGGTGGAACGTCGCCGGGCGCGGCCGGTGACCCTCGAGTACCCGCCATCGCTGCCGGTGGCGGAGCGTCGGGAGGACATCCTCGAGGCCCTGCGCGAGTATCAGGTGGTGGTGGTGGCCGGCGAAACCGGCTCGGGCAAGACCACCCAGTTGCCCAAGCTCTGCCTGGAGCTGGGCCTGGGGCGCCGCGGGCTGATCGGTCACACCCAGCCGCGGCGCCTGGCGGCTCGCTCGGTGGCCAGTCGCCTCGCCGAGGAGCTCCAGGTACCGCTGGGCGAGCAGGTGGGCTACCAGGTGCGCTTCACCGACCAGAGCAGCGACGACACCCTGATCAAGCTGATGACCGACGGTATCCTGCTCGCCGAGACCCGCCACGACCCGGACCTGATGGGCTACGAGGCCATCATCATCGACGAGGCCCACGAGCGCAGCCTCAACATCGACTTCCTGCTCGGCTACCTCAAGCGCCTCACTGCACGGCGTCCCGACCTCAAGGTGATCATCACCTCGGCGACCATCGACGTGGTCCGCTTCGCCGAGCACTTCGGGCGCCCGGACGGCCAGGGGCGAGTCCGGCCGGCGCCGGTGGTGGAGGTCTCCGGGCGCACCTACCCGGTCGAGGTGCGGTACCGGCCGCTGGTGCGCGATGACGATGACGAGGAGGATCGTACCCTGCAGGAGGGGATCCTCCACGCCGTGGAGGAGATCGAGCAGGTCGAGCGGGACCAGCGCTGGTTCCATGGCCCACGCGACATCCTGGTGTTCCTGCCCGGCGAGCGCGAGATCCGCGAGACTGCCGATACCCTGCGCCGCGCCGACCTCACGGGCACCGAGATCCTGCCGCTCTACGCGCGACTCTCCAATGCCGAGCAGAACCGCGTCTTCGCCCCCCATGCGGGGCGGCGCATCGTGCTCTCCACCAATGTGGCGGAGACCTCGCTCACCGTGCCGGGGATCCGCTACGTCATCGACCCGGGGCTCGTGCGTCTCAGCCGCTACAGCTACAAGGCCAAGATCCAGCGCCTGCCGGTGGAGCCGGTCAGCCAGGCCAGCGCCAACCAGCGCAAGGGCCGCTGCGGGCGCGTAGCCGAAGGGGTCTGCATCCGCCTCTACGACGAGGAGGACTTCCTCGCCCGGCCCGCGTTCACCGACCCCGAGATCCGCCGTACCAACCTGGCCTCGGTGATCCTCTCGATGCTGTCGCTGAAGCTCGGTGACATCGAGGCCTTCCCCTTCGTCGATCCGCCGGATTCGCGCTTCGTCACCGATGGCTTCCGGCTGCTGTTCGAACTGGGCGCGGTGGACGGAAACAGTCGCCTGACCCCGCTGGGGCGCAAGCTGGCGCGGCTGCCCATCGACCCTCGCCTGGCGCGCATGGTGCTGGCGGGCGCCGAGCAGGGGGGGCTGCGCGAGGTGCTGATCGTGGTCGCCGGCCTGGCGGTGCAAGACCCCCGCGACCGGCCGGCCGACAAGCGCCAGGCCGCCGACCAGGCCCACCGCCGCTGGCAGGACCCGGACTCCGACTTCGTGGCCCTGCTCAACCTCTGGAACGGCTTCGAGGCCGCCCGGGAGGCGCTCTCCGGCAATCGGCTGCGGCGCTGGTGCAAGGAGCACTACCTCAACTACCTGCGCCTGCGCGAGTGGCACGACACCTTTCGCCAGCTGCGCCAGCTGCTGCGCGACATGGAGATCGAGGTGCCCCCGCCGGCCCCGCGGCCGGCCGCCGATGAGCCGGACAGGGACGACAAGGCCCGCCAGGAGGCCCGCCGCGAGAGTGCCGTGGCTCTGCATCAGGCCCTGCTCACCGGGCTGCTCTCGCACCTGGGGCTCGCCACCGAGAATCGCGAGTACCTGGGGGCCCGCAACCGCAAGTTCGTCATCCATCCGGGGTCGGGGCTGGCCAAGAAGTCCCCCAAGTGGCTGATGGCCTTCGAGCTGGTCGAGACCAGCCGGCTCTTCGCCCGTACCGTGGCCAGGATCGAGCCCCAGTGGATCGAGCCGTTGGCCGGCCATCTGGTGAAGCGCGCCTATGCCGAACCGCACTGGGAGATGAAGCGCGCCCAGGTGGTCGCCACCGAACAGGTCACGCTCTTCGGCCTGCCGATCGTCGCCGGACGCAAGGTACATTTCGGTCCGATCGATCCGGCACAGTCGAGAGAGCTCTTTATCCGCCGGGCGCTGGTGGAGGGCGAATTCAAGACCCGTGGCGCGTTCTTCGCCCACAACCGGGCACTGGTGGAGGAGGTCGAGGACCTCGAGGACCGCGCCCGCAAGCGCGATATCCTGGTCGACGAGGAGACCCTGTTCGCCTTCTACGATGAGCGCATCCCCGAGGAGATCGTCAACGGCAAGGGCTTCGAGGCCTGGCGTCGGAAGGCCGAGCGCGAGAACCCCGACATCCTGAAGTTCGACCGCGCGGCCCTGCTGGCCCGGGAGGCCGGGGAGGTCACCGAGGCCGACTACCCCGACGAGCTGGTGCTGGGTGGGGTGCGCTATCCGCTTTCCTACCACTTCGAGCCCGGGGCGGCAGACGATGGCGTGACGCTCACCGTGCCGGCGGCCATGTTGCCCCAGCTGCCCCTGGCGCGGCTCGAGTGGCTGGTCCCGGGCCTGCTGCGCGAGAAGTGCATCGCATTGATGAAGTCGCTGCCCAAGGCGGTACGCCGCCAGGTGGTGCCGATTCCCGACTGGGTCGACGCCGCCCTCGAGACCATGACGCCGGACGACGTGCCGCTCACCGAGGCGCTGGGCGAGTTCCTTCGCCGCCGGACCGGGGTGCGCCTCCACCCCGATGACTGGCGCCTCGACCAGCTGGAACCGCACCTGGTGATGAACCTGCGGGTGGTGGACCACCAGGGCCGTACCCTGGGCCAGGGCCGCGACGCTCGCGAACTGGAGCGCCGCTTCGAGGCCGCCGCGGGGGAGGGCGCCCGAGCCCTGGCCGAGCAGGCCAGCAGCGAAGGCGAGCTCGAGGCCCTGCCCGAGACGCCATTGCCCGAGTCCCGGGTCACCACCCAGGCCGGCATCCGGGTGGAGGCCTACCCGGCGCTGGTGCCCGCCAAGGAGGCCTTCCGGGTCGAGCTCTTCGACCATCCCGACAAGGCCCGCGAGGCCCATCGCCGCGGCGTGGTCAGGGCGGCCATGGAGCGCCTGCCCGACCAGGTGCGGGCCATCGAACGCCTCAAGGGCCTCGAGACCTGTGCGCTGCTGTTCGCCAGGGTCGGCAGCAAGCGAGAGCTCGTCGAGGACGTGGTGGCAGCGGTGTTCCGCCAGGTGGTAGCCACCGACCCGCTGCCGCGCTCTCGAAACGAGCTGGAGCAGCGCCTCGAGGCGCGACGCGACGCGCTGCTGCCCCGGGCGGAGACCCTGGTGGCTACGCTGGAGCAGGCGCTCAAGGGGCACCTGGCCGTGACCAAGGCGCTCAAGGGACAGCTGAACCTGGCCCTGGCGCTGGTCTACAGTGACCTCAAGGCCCAGATGCAGCGGCTGGTGCATCCCGGTTTCGTCAGCGAGGCCGGGGAGTGGCTCGAGGAGTACCCCCGCTACATGGAAGCGGCGCTGACCCGCCTGGAGAAGGCGCCGAGGGAGCGCATGCGCGACCAGATGCACATGCAGGAGGTCCAGGACTTCGAGGCCCGCCTGGCCGCGCGCCGCGAGAGCGAGCGACGCGGCGGCGTGGAGGACCCGGCGCTGGTGGCGTTCGGCTGGTGGATCGAGGAGCTGCGGGTCTCGCTCTTCGCCCAGCAGCTGGGCACGAAGTTCCCGGTCTCCACCAAGCGCCTCGAGAAGCGCTGGACAGAACTCACAGGGAGACACGCATGAGCCAAGTGGTGATCACCGGCACGGGGCTCTTCACCCCGCCGCACGCCATCGACAACGCGGCCCTGGTGGCCTCGTTCAACGCCTGGGTGGACGCCGAGAACGCGCGCCATGCCGACGCCATCGCCGCCGGTGAGCGTGAGCCACTGCCGCACTCCAGTACCGAGTTCATCGTCAAGGCCTCGGGCATCCACAGCCGTTACGTGCTCGATGCCGAGGGTATCCTCGATCCCGCGCGGATGCGTCCCCGGCTGCCGGAGCGCGGCAATGACGTGCCTTCCCTCCAGTGCGAGATGGGCCTGGCCGCGTCGCGCGACGCCCTCGACGCGGCGGGCGTCGAGGCCACGGATATCGAGTTGGTCATCGTCGCCTGTTCCAACCTGGAGCGGCCCTATCCGGCCGTCGCGGTGGAGCTCCAGGATGCGCTCGGTGCGGGCGGCTACGCCTTCGACATGAACGTCGCCTGCAGTTCGGCGACCTTTGCCATCGAGACCGCCGCCAATGCCATTCGCGCCGGCAGCGTCAAGCGTGCACTGGTGGTCGACCCGGAGATCTGCTCGGCGCACCTCAACTTCCGGGATCGCGACAGCCACTTCATCTTCGGTGATGCCTGCACCGCCATCGTGCTGGAGAGCGAGGAGGTGGCCACGGCCGAGGAACGCTTCGAGATCCTCGGCACGCGCCTGGTGACGCGCTTCTCGAACGCCATCCGCAACAACGCCGGCTTCCTCAACCGGGTCACCGACAGCGACCCGCAGGCCATCGACAAGCTCTTCGTCCAGGAGGGCCGGCGGGTCTTCAAGGAGGTCTGTCCGCTGGTGGCGGCGCTGATCACCGATCACCTGGCGAGCCTCGAGCTTACCGGCGGCGACCTGTCGCGGCTCTGGCTGCATCAGGCCAACCGCCACATGAACGACCTCATCGCCCGGCGCGTGCTGGGCCATGATCCGAGCCCCGAACAGGCGCCGATCATCCTCGATCGCTACGCCAACACCAGCTCGGCGGGCTCGATCATCGCCTTTCACCTGCATCGGGACGACCTGCCACGCGGCGCACTCGGGGTGGTCTGTTCCTTCGGCGCGGGATACAGTGCCGGCAGTGTGGTGGTGCGTCGCCAATGAGCGTCATGACAGGGAACCGCTGGGAGGCGAGCAAGCCGATGAGACAGGGTCTGACGAGATGGGTCGGGCGCGGGGCGCTGGCGTTGTTGCTGGTGGCCACCGCAGGATGCGCCTCCAGCGGCGAGGTGCGCGAGCGAAACCCCGACGACCCCTGGGAGGGTTTCAACCGCAAGGTGTTCGCCTTCAACGACGTGGTCGACCGCTACGCGCTCAAACCGCTCGCCCGGGGCTATCGCTTCATCACCCCGGACCCGGTGGAGACCGGCGTCGGCAACTTCTTCTCCAACCTGGGGGAGCCGCGCACCGCGCTCAACAGCCTGCTGCAGGGCAAGGGCACCAATGCCAGCGTGGCCACCGGTCGCTTCCTGATCAACAGCACGGTCGGCATCGGCGGGCTGTTCGATGTCGCCTCGCGGATGGAGGTCACCGGGCGCGAGGAGGACTTCGGCCAGACGCTCGGTACCTGGGGCGTGGGAGAAGGGGCCTACCTGGTGCTGCCGCTGCTCGGCCCGAGCACGGTGCGCGATACCGCCGGCCTGCCGGTGGACATGTACACCTATCCGACCACCTACGTGGAGGATGACGAGGTGCGCATGAGCCTCACCGCCCTGAGGGTGATCGATGCCCGGGCCGGGCTGCTCGACCAGGAGGCGCTGATCCGCGGCGACCGCTACAGCTTCATCCGCGATACCTGGCTGCAGCAGCGCCGCTTCGAGGTCAGCGATGGCGAACAGGGCGAGGATCCCTTCGCCAGCGAGGAGTTCGACTTCGATGATGCCGACTTCGATGACGCCTTCGCCGAATGAGGCCATGACAGCATGCCACCAGCCAAGCAACTGATCGGGGTGATCGACGTGCCGGGGCCGGAGCGCGATGCCCTGGCCGAGACCATCGCCCGTGACGGCCTGGCGGTGTATGCCGCCGACAGCATCGAGGGACTCCCCCCGGACACTGCCCTTATCGTGGCACATGCCAGGGCGGTGCCCCGCGGCGAGTGGACGCGGCTCGCCGAACGCCTGCCGACGCTGGTGGTCAGTGACGAGCGCCAGGATGCCGACCTGCTGCGCGCCGTCGATGCCGGCCTGGTGGACTACATCATCGACCCGCTGCGCCATGGGTCCCTGCTGCGGCGAATGATCGGCAAGGCCATCGAGGTCCATCGCCTGGCCGCGGAGCGGGAGCATGACCGCGCTCGCCTGGCCCAGCTCAACGAGGACCTGGAGGAGCTCAACGAGAGCCTCGAGACCCACCTGGCGATGCTGCGCCTCGATCAGCAGGCCGGCGGGCAGATCCAGCGCAAGCTGCTGCCGCCGAGGCCGCAGACCCTGAACGATGTCACGTTCGACTACTGGCTGGCGCCTTCGCTCTACCTCTCCGGGGATTTCCTCGATTTCCAGGCCTTCAATGAGCGCTACAGCCTGTTCTATTTTGCCGATGTCTCGGGGCACGGGGCGTCCTCGGCCTTCGTCACCGTGCTGCTGAAGTATCTCTCCAATCACTGGCAGCACGAGTGGGACGGCGAGGATCCCGAAGATCTGGCGCCACGCTGGCTGGCGGCGCTCAACCGCGAACTGCTGGATGCCGGCATCGGCAAGCATGCGACCCTCTTCGTCGGGGTCATTGACCATCAACGTCGTTATCTCCACTATTCGCTGGGCGCTCAGTTGCCCATGCCCCTGCTGGTGACCGACGGGGAGGTGACGCCGCTGCCCGGTGAGGGCATGCCGGTCGGTCTCTTTCCGGGAGTCGACTATCCGCGGCTGGGCTGCGAGCTGCCGGAGAACTTCCGGTTGTGGCTGTGTTCGGATGGAATATTGGAGTGTCTGCCGGGCGACACGCTTGATCTACGGCTCAGGGAACTCGAGCGGCGGGTCCTGGCCAGCGAGACGCTGGAGGACCTACGTGGCAGTCTTGCACTGGGCGCATTGGCGGACGATGATGAAAGCGTCGCCGAGAGCGCCCCGGGGCACGAGGAACTGCCAGACGACCTGACGATCATGATGGTGAGCGGATTTGGCAATGATAAATCATGAAGGCCGCATCAAGGCGGCGTTCGATTCCGGGGTCTTCGTCCTGAAGCTGTGCGGGGACGTGCGCCTGACGCTCTGTGCCACCCTGGACCGCCAGGCCACGCAGCTGGCCGAGACCCCGGGCCTCGAGACGCTGATCATCGACCTGCGCGATACCACCAACGTGGATTCCACCGCCCTGGGCTTTCTCGCCAAGGTGGCGATGGCGGTGCAGGGGCGTGTCACCGAGCGACCGACCATCATCGCCGACAATCCGGATGTCCGGCGGATGCTCGATGTCATGGGATTCTCGCGCATCTTCACGCTGGTGGAGACACCGATCACCGAGACCTGTGAGCTCTGCGACCTCCCCGAGGTTCCCACCGACGTCGAAGAGACCCGCCGGCGGGTTCTCGAGGCGCACCGCATACTGATGCGCCTGAACGAGCATAATCGCGAGGAGTTCCAGCCGCTCGTCGAGATGCTCGAGGCCCAGGAGGCCGCCTCGCACGACCACTGACCGGGGCCTCGCCGGTGCCGGTCCGTCAGCCCTTCCGAAGTTCTCCCAGCAGCGCCTCCAGCTTGCGCTGGTCGGCCATGAACTTGCGGATGCCCTCCGCCAGCTTCTCGGTGGCCATGGCATCCTCGTTCATCTCCCAGCGGAACTCCGCCTCGTCCTGGGGCTCCGGGGCGCCGGTCTCGGCATCCAGCGGCGTGAGCCGACGCTCCAGGTTGCCGGTGGTGCCGGCCAGCTCTTCCAGCAGCTTGGGCGAGATGGTCAGGCGGTCACAGCCGGCCAGGGCGATGATCTCGCCGGCGTTGCGGAAGCTCGCGCCCATCACGATGGTGTCGTAGCCATGCCCCTTGAAGTGCTCGTAGATGCGCCTGACGGACTGCACGCCCGGGTCGCGGTCGCCGCTGAAGTCGGCGTCGGGCTCATGCGCCTTGTGCCAGTCGAGGATCCGGCCGACGAAGGGTGAGACCAGGGTGACGCCGGCATCCGCGCAGGCCCGGGCCTGGGCGAAGCTGAACAGCAGGGTGAGGTTGGTGTGGATGCCTTCGCGCTCGAGGATCCGGGCGGCACGGATGCCTTCCCAGGTGGCCGCCACCTTGATCAGGATGCGCTCGGGACCGACGCCGTGTCGCCCGTAGCGCTCGATCAGCGAGCGGGCCCGCGCCAGGGTGGCGTCGGTGTCGAAGGAGAGGCGGGCACTGACCTCGGTGGAGACAAAGCCCGGGATCAGGGCGCTGACTTCGCTGCCGATCTCCACGGCCACCGCGTCCAGCGCATCGTCGATGTCGGTCGCATGGCGGGCAATCTCGGCCAGCCGCGCACGGCGTGCCTCCTGCTGGGCCGCCTGGAGGATGAGAGACGGGTTGGTGGTGGCATCGGTGGGCTCGAAGCGGCGAATCGCCTCGAGGTCACCGGTGTCGGCGACCACGGTGGTCATGGTCTTGAGTTGTGAAAGCAGGTCATCTGCCATGGCGGGATCCCTCCGGTTGTCGTGGGGGTCACTCTAGCAAGGCCAGGTGGCCGAATATAGACGGCCGAGGCAGGGGCCGGGGTTTCGGGTATCATTAGCCCACTATCTGTTTGACCGGTTCCTGCCATGGAGGTGCCTTGACCCTGAACCCCCGACGCGTGGCGCTGCTGGTGGCCGCCAATACGGCCCTGGCGCCCTTCGCCATCGATGCCTACCTGCCGGCCATGTCGGCGATCGCCGAGCATATCGGCGCGAGCATCCATCACACGGAGCTGTCGCTCTCCACCTTCCTGGCCGGCTTTGCCCTGGGCCAGCTGGTGTTCGGCCCGGTATCCGATCGGGTGGGGCGAAAGCCGGTGCTGCTGGGTGGGCTGGTGGTCTTCCTGCTGGCCAGCCTGGTGATCACCACCTCGAGTTCGCTGTGGGAGCTGCTGGGCTGGCGCTTCGTCCAGGCGCTGGGCGGTGGCGCTACCGTCGTCAACTCGGCGGCCATCGTGCGCGACTGTTTCAAGGGCCGGGAAGCCGCCAAGGTGATGTCGACCATGGCCATCATCATGCTGATGGCGCCACTGGTGGCGCCGGTGGTGGGCAGCGGGCTGCTCTATCTCGCCGACTGGTGGCTGATCTTCGTGTTCCTTGCCGCCTATGCCGGTTTCCTGATGTGGCTGCTGGGCACCCGGCTGCCCGAGACGCGACCGCCCGGCCGTTCCGCGGCAACGCCGGCCCGAGTGCTGGCCAACTATGCCAGCGTGCTTCGAGATCGTCGGGCCATGGGCTTCATCGCCGCCGCCTCGATGTCCTTCGCCGGGCTGTTCGCCTTCGTCACCGCCTCGCCGTTCCTCTATCTGGAGCACTTCGGCCTGACGCCGTCGCTCTATCCGCTGGTGTTCGGCGTCAACGTGGTGGTCATGGTGGCCTGCAATCGCCTCAATATCCGCCTGCTGAGGTGGCGCACCCCCCTGCAGAACCTGCGCCTGGGGCTGGGTATCCAACTGGCCGCCGGAATCGGACTCGCGCTGGTGGTGGCCACCGGGCTCGAGTCGCTCGCCACCATGGTGCCACTGATCATGCTGTTCGCCGGGACCATCGGCCTGATTGCCCCCAATGCCATCACCTCGCTGCTCGACCGTTTCCACCATATGAGCGCCACCGCCGCCGCCCTGCAGGGCAGCCTGCAATTCTCCAGCGGCGCCCTGGCCGGGGTGCTGGTCGGCGCCTTCGAGGTGGACAGCGCCTGGCCGATGGTGGGCACCATGCTCGGCGCCTCGCTGGCGGCCAATCTGGGCATCCGTCTACTGGCGGGGCGAGAGGCCACGCCTGACGCGGCCGCAGACGATAGCGAGTCCTGAGCGTCATCCCGACGCTTTCCCGCGTCGTCCAGCGGAAGAATCCTGTCACGCGGGTGTCATCTCCCTGGGGCAGGGTATGCATCGTAGCGGGTGCATCCTGCTCGGCAGATGGGAAGCGGCTGTGTGGCTGTCATGAAGCTGTCATCTGTCTGGGGCAAGGTGTCACCCGTGAAGGTTGCACACTGTCCTCATCAGGAGACCGCTCCATGAATCGCATCCTCAAGACCACTGCTATCGCCGCCGCCGTCATGGGCGTGGCCACCGTGGCCCACGCCCGCGACCAGATCCGTATCGTCGGTTCCAGCACCGTCTACCCGTTCGCCAGCTATGTGACCGAGGAGTTCGGCGCGGTGACCGAGTATCCGACGCCGGTCATCGAGTCTACCGGCTCTGGCGGCGGTATCCGCCTGTTCTGTAACGGCGTAGGCGAGGGCACTCCGGACATCTCCAATGCTTCCCGCCGCATCAAGGCCTCCGAGCTGGAGCGCTGCCTCGAGAACGGCGTGACCGATGTCACCGAGGTCAAGATCGGTTCCGACGGCATCGTCTTCGCCCAGTCCAGCACCAACGAGGCCATCGAGCTGACCCTCGAGCAGCTGTTCCTGGCCGTGGCGGCCAAGGTGCCGGTCGATGGCGAGCTGGTCGACAACCCCTACACCAACTGGAGCGAGATCGACGCCTCCCTGCCGGATCGCGAGATCTCCATCTACGGCCCGCCCAGCACCTCCGGTACCCGTGACGCCTTCGAGGAGCTCGCCATGGAAGTCCCGTCGGAGGAAATGGAGGCCTACGGTGGCGAGGCCTACACTGACATTCGTTCCGACGGCGTCTATATCGATGCCGGCGAGAACGACAACCTGATCGTCCAGCGCCTGAGCGAAGACACCGATGCCTTCGGCATCTTCGGCTACTCCTTCCTGGTCGAGAATCCCGATACCCTGGTCGGCACCGCCATCGATGGCGTGGAGCCGGAGTCCGAGGCGATCAGCGCCGGGGACTACCCGATCGCCCGCTCGCTGTGGTTCTACGTCAAGAACCAGCACGCCGAGGAGGTACCGCCGCTGTACGACTACGTGGACATGTTCGTCTCCGAGACCATGATCGGCGAGGGTGGCTATCTGGGTGACCTGGGCCTGATCCCGCTGCCGGAAGCCGAGCGCGAGCAGACCCGTGAAAAGGTTGAAAATCGGGCTAAGCTCGAGGTCAGCGACCTCAAGTAACACCCCGATGGGCATGGACGCCTGATCCGGCCGGCAGCCTACGGCTGCCGGCCGTCGCACGTTCTGGCAGGCACGCTGCCGTCGTTATCCACCGAGAGAGACCTATGCAGACCAACCAACTCCTCGCCATGTTCAGCGGCGTCCTGCTGCTGCTGGGTCTGATAGCCTTCTTCCTGGGTCGTGCCAAGGCCGCGCGGGTGCGCGCCACGGGCACGGCCATGTATGCCCAGCCCGATCAGTACGCCTGGTTTGCCGTGCTCGCCACCGCCGGCCCGGCGATCACCGTGGGCGCCATCGGGGCCTTGCTGATGCTGCTGCTGGGCGCCGATATCCCCACCCTCTACCTGCTGGCCGGCAGTCTGGTGATCGCCGCCATCGGCCTGTTGGTGGGCATGAGCCAGGTGAAGCCCGACTTTCACGCCCGCCAGGCCATCGAGCGGGTGATTCGCTGGGTGCTGGTCGCCGCGGCGATGATCTCGATCTTCACCACCTTCGGCATCCTCTTCTCCATCGTCTTCGAGGCGCTGCGCTTCTTCCAGATGCACAGCTTCTGGGACTTCATCACCGGGACCGTCTGGAACCCCGGCGCCAGCTTCCTGGCCGCCGCCGGGCGAGGCGACGAAGCGGGCAGCGCCGCTCAGTTCGGCTCGGTGCCGCTGTTCGCCGGCACCTTCATGATCACGGCCATCGCCATGCTGGTGGCGATCCCCGTGGGCCTGCTCTCGGCCATCTACATGGCGGAGTTCGCCCCGCGTCGGGTGCGCACCCTGGCCAAGCCGACCCTCGAGGTGCTGGCCGGCATTCCCACCGTGGTCTATGGCTTCTTCGCCGCCATCACGGTGGCCCCGATCATCGTCGACGTCGCCGGCTTCTTCGGGCTGGATGCCTCCTTCAACAATGCCGTGGCGCCCGGGCTGGTGATGGGCATCATGATCATCCCCTTCATCTCCTCGCTCTCCGACGACGTGATCAATGCGGTGCCGGACAGCATGCGTCAGGGTTCCCTGGCGCTGGGCATGACCAAGGGCGAGACCATCCGCGACGTGGTCATTCCCGCGGCCCTCCCGGGGATCATCTCCGCCTCGCTGCTGGCGGTCTCGCGGGCGCTGGGCGAGACGATGATCGTGGTGATGGCGGCGGGCATGCGGCCCAACCTGACCGCCAACCCGCTGGAGGACATGACCACGGTGACGGTGCGCATCGTCGCGGCGCTGACCGGCGACCTGGAGTTCGAGAGTGCCGAGACCCTCTCCGCCTTCGCCCTGGGCCTGGTGCTGTTTACCGTCACGCTGAGCCTGAACCTGGTGTCGGTGCTCATGATCCGCCGCTTCCGCGAGAAGTATCGCGTCAACAACCTGTAACGCCGAGGAATCGCCGAGATGAGTCAATCCTTCGACGACATCAGCGCCCAGCTGCGCCGCCGCCACCGCCAGTCGTCGCGGCTGAAGTGGATCTCCATGGGGGCCCTGGGGCTCGCCGGCCTGTTCCTGGTACTGTTCTTCGCCGACATGCTCAACAAGGGGCTGCCGGCCTTCCAGCAGACCTATGTGGAAGTGGAACTGACGTACAACGAGGACGCGACCCGCATGGGGCGTGCCGCCATGGAGCCCGAGGATGCCAAGATCGTCAGCCGCAGCTTCGAGCGCCTGATACCGGGCATGCTGCGTGACGACCCCGACTTGCTGGGCACCTCCGAGACCCGCTGGGTACTGGCCAACGGCGAGGTGGACCAGTACCTCAAGGGCAACCGCAACAAGCTCAGCGAGGCCGAACGGCAAGCGGTCGACGAGAAGGTCGAGAGCGGCCAGGTGGCCCTGAAGTTCAATACCACCTTCTTCACCGAGGGTGACTCCAAGATGTCCGAGCGTGCCGGCATCATGGCCGCCGCCGTGGGCACGGTGATGACCATGCTGGTGACGCTGGCGATCGCCTTTCCCATCGGCGTGATGACGGCGGTCTACCTGGAGGAGTTCGCCCCGGACAACCGCCTGACCCAGATCATCGAGATCAACATCAACAACCTGGCGGCGATCCCTTCGATCCTGTTCGGCCTGCTGGGCCTGGCGATCTTCATCAACTTCTTCGGGGTGCCGCGCTCCTCGCCGCTGGTGGGCGGCATGACCCTGGCGCTGATGACCCTGCCGGTGATCATCATCGCCACCCGCACGGCGCTGCGCAGCGTGCCGGACTCGATTCGCCACGCCGCCTTCGGCGTCGGCTGCTCGCGCTGGCAGGTGGTGCGTGACCACGTGCTGCCGCTGGCCATGCCGGGGATCATGACCGGCTCGATCATCGGCCTGGCCCAGGCCATGGGCGAGACCGCACCGCTGATCATCGTCGGCATGGTGGCCTTCATCCCCGACGTGGGCGCCTCCTTCACCCAGGCCGCCACCGTGCTGCCGGCGCAGGTCTTCACCTGGGCGGGGGAGCCGGAGCAGGCCTTCGTCGAGAAGACCGCCGGGGGGATCCTGGTGCTGCTGGCGATCCTGATCTTCCTCAACGCCACCGCCGTCGTCCTGCGCAAGAAGTTCGAGCGCCGCTGGTAGGCCACGCTACGTTACAGGGTATCCACAGATGAACATTCACGTTGCCGAGCGGAGTACCGCGCCGATGTCACGTCACGAAAGCTCCCGTCCCGAACCCGGCCAGCCGGTGACCCGCAATACCGACGCCCACCACGAGCTGAGCATTCGCGTCCGCGACCTCAGCCTCTGGTACGGCCAGAGCCAGGCGTTGAAGAACATCAACATCGATGTCTACCAGAAGAACATCACGGCCCTGATCGGGCCCTCGGGCTGCGGCAAGTCCACCTTCCTGCGCTGCCTGAATCGCATGAACGACCTGATCCCCAGCGTGCGAATCGAGGGGCTGGTGGAAATGGACGGCCGCGACGTCAATGCCGCCAAGATGGACGAGGTGGCCCTGCGCCGCCGGGTGGGCATGGTCTTCCAGAAGCCCAATCCCTTTCCCAAGTCGATCTACGACAATGTCGTCTATGCGCCGCGCATGCACGACCTGGTGAGCCGCAAGCCGGAGCAGGACGAACTGGTGGAGAAGGCGCTGCGCGACGCCGGCCTGTGGGAGGAGGTCAAGGACAAGCTGCACCAGCCGGGCACGTCGCTCTCCGGTGGCCAGCAGCAGCGCCTGTGCATCGCCCGCGCCATCGCCGTGCAGCCCGATGTGATCCTCATGGACGAGCCCACCTCGGCGCTGGACCCGATCTCCACGGCGACCATTGAGGACCTGATGGACAAGCTCAAGCAGCAGTTCACCATCATCACCGTGACCCACAACATGCAGCAGGCGGCGCGGGTGGCCGACTACACGGCCTTCTTCCACCTCGGCGAGATCATCGAGTACAACGACACCCGGACGATGTTCGCCAACCCGGCCACCAAGAAGGCGGAAGACTACATCACCGGCCGCTACGGCTGAGCGTGGACGAGCCCCGGCCATGACCCGCTCGCCAGCCCATGGAGGCCGACGCCGGGAGGTCTTCCAGGCCTTCCTGCTGCTGGGCCTGACCTCGTTCGGTGGCCCCGTCGCGCACCTGGGCTACTTTCGCCACGAGTTCGTGACGCGTCGGCACTGGCTCGGCCAGCGGGACTATGCCGACCTGGTGGCGCTCTGCCAGTTCTTGCCCGGGCCGGCCAGCAGCCAGGTGGGTTTCGCCCTCGGCCTGCTGCGGGCCGGGCCCTGGGGCGCCGCCCTGGCCTGGCTGGCCTTCACCCTCCCGTCGGCGTTGCTGCTGGTGGCCTTCGCCCTGGGCGCGAGCCTGTTCGACGGCCCCGTTGGCGCGGGGCTGGTCCACGGCCTCAAGGTGGCGGCGGTGGCCATCGTCGCCCAGGCCGTCTGGGGCATGGCGCAGGGCCTCTGCCCGGACCGGCGTCGCGCGGGCATCGCGCTGGCCGCGGTCTTCAGCGTGGTGCTGGTGGGTGGTCCCCTGGGCCAGGTGATGGCGATCCTGGCGGGGGCGCTGGCCGGCCTGGCGCTGTGTCGCCGCGGCGGCGGGGATACTCCTCCAGCGCCGCTGGCGCTGCCGGTGTCCCATCGGGCCGGTGGCCTTGCCCTGGTGGTCTTCCTGTTGCTGCTGGGGGGATTGCCGCTGCTGGACCTCGCCACCGCCTCGTCGACGCTCGACCTGCTGGATGCCTTCTACCGGGCCGGGGCCCTGGTGTTCGGCGGGGGGCACGTGGTGCTGCCGCTGCTCGAGGCCGAGGTGGTGCAGTCGGGCTGGGTCTCGCCGGCGTCCTTCCTGGCCGGTTATGGCGCCGCCCAGGCGGTGCCTGGCCCCTTGTTCACCTTCGCGGCCTATCTGGGCAGCGTGATGGGCGTCGGACCCGGCGGGCTCCCTGGCGCCGCCCTGGCACTGGTCACCATCTTCGTGCCGGGATTGCTGTTGCTGGTGGCCGTGATGCCGTTCTGGGAGACCTTGCGCCACCGGGCTAGCGCCCAATCGGCGATGCGCGGCGCCAATGCCGCCGTGGTGGGCATCCTGGGCGTCGCGCTCTACGACCCGCTCTGGACCGGCGTCATCCTCGGGCCCGAGCAGTTCGCGCTGGCCCTGGCTGGCTTCCTGCTGCTGGTGCGCTGGCAGCTGCCCGCCTGGGCCGTGGTGGCGCTGCTGGCCGTGTCGGGCGTCTTTATCGCCCCTTGATGGCTGTCACCAGATTGACATCTGGCGCTGTTATATATGAAATTCCATATATTCAGGAGCCTCTTCCATGGCCAAACAGCGCGTGCTCTTTCTCTGCAATGCCAATGCTGCCCGCTCGCTGATGGGCGAGGCGCTGCTGCGCCATATGGCCGGCGACCGGTTCGAGGCTTACAGCGCGGGCAGTGAGCCTGATACCCCCGCCGCGATGACCCTGGCGGCATTGAAGAAGCAGGGGATTTCCACCGAGGGGCTGGCCAGCCAGTCACTGGACGACTTCGCCGGCGAACATTTCAACGCCGTCGTCGTGCTGTGCGACAAGGCCCAGCAGGCCTGCCGCGACTGGCAGGGCGAAAGCGACGAGCACCTCTACTGGGATATTCGCGACCCGCGCCTGATCGGTCGTGCCGATGCCTACGAGCAGGCCCTCAACGAGATTCGTCACCGCCTCTCGCTGTGGCTGCAGATCAAGGCCCGCGACGATCAGGCCTGAGGGGTCGGCAACCCCCCCATTTTCTTTCATCCGGAGAGCAACATGACCCTACGTATCGGCATCAACGGCTTCGGGCGCATCGGCCGCCTGGTGCTGCGCAGCCTCTGGCCCCGCGTCGCGGCGGGCGAGGTCGAGCTTTCGCGCATCAATGACCCGGGCGGTGATGCCGCCACCTTCGCCCACCTGCTGGAGTTCGACTCGGTCCACGGCCAGTGGTCGCCGGGGCAGGGCATCCAGGCCGAGGCCGATGCCATCGTCATCGATGGCCACCGCATCGCCTTCAGCGCGCACAGGGCGCTGGACGAGGGCGACTGGTCCGGCTGTCAGGTGGCCATCGAGTGCTCCGGCAAGATGAAGACAACGGAGGCGCTTCAGGCCTACCTGGACCAGGGCGTCGAGCGGGTGGTGGTCAGCGCGCCGGTGAAGGAGGAGGGCGTGCTCAACGTGGTGGTGGGCGTCAACGACGACAAGTACGACCCGGACCTCCATCGCATCGTCACCGCCGCAAGTTGCACCACCAACTGCCTGGCACCGGTGGTCAAGGTGATCCACGAGACCTACGGCATCCGCCACGGCTCCATGACCACGGTGCACGACATCACCAACACCCAGACGATCCTCGATGCCCCGCACAAGGACCTGCGCCGGGCCCGCGCCTGCGGCATGAGCCTGATCCCCACCACCACCGGCTCGGCCAAGGCGATCACCGCCATCTTCCCGGAGCTTACTGGCAAACTGAATGGCCACGCCATCCGCGTGCCGCTGGCCAACGCCTCGCTCACCGACATGGTCTTCGAGCTCGAGCGTGAGGTGACCGTGGAGGAGGTCAACGCGACGCTCAAGGCCGCCGCCGAGGGCGAGCTTGCCGGCATCCTGGGCTATGAAGAGCGCCCGCTGGTCTCCATCGACTACCGCACCGACCCGCGCAGCGCGATCATCGATGCGCTCTCCACCATGGTGATCAACGGCACCCAGCTCAAGCTCTACGCCTGGTACGACAACGAATGGGGCTACGCCAACCGCACCGCCGAGCTGGCCATGAAGGTGGGGCGTGGTTGAATCGCTCAGCACACGACTCAAGTCGCTGCCCTTCGAGGTACGTCAGTACCTGCTGATCACCGGCAACTACTGGGCCTTCACCCTGACCGACGGCGCCCTGCGCATGCTGGTGGTGCTCCACTTCCACCAGCTGGGCTACTCGCCGCTCGAGGTGGCGCTGCTGTTCCTCTTCTACGAGGCCTTCGGGGTGGTCACCAACCTGGTGGGGGGGTGGCTGGGCGCCCGCCTGGGGCTCAACCGCACCATGAACGCGGGGCTTGCGCTGCAGATCGTGGCGCTTTGCATGCTGATGGTGCCCGCCGCGGCGCTGACCGTGCCCTGGGTGATGGCGGCCCAGGCACTCTCGGGCATTGCCAAGGACCTCAACAAGATGAGCGCCAAGAGCGCGGTCAAGGTGCTGGTGCCCAGGGACAGCCCCAGCGCCGGCAGTGCCCTCTACCGCTGGGTGGCGATCCTCACCGGGTCCAAGAACGCCCTCAAGGGGGCGGGCTTCTTCCTCGGCGGGGTGTTGCTGTCGCTGATCGGCTTCCGTGGTGCGGTGATCGCCATGGCGGTGATGCTGGTGGCGGTACTCGCCCTGTCGCTGGCCCGGCTCAAGGCCGACCTGGGCCGCCAGAAGCGCAAGCCCAGGTTCAGCGAGGTGTTCTCGAAGTCGCGGGCCATCAACGTGCTCTCGGCGGCAAGGCTGTGCCTCTTCGCCTCACGGGACGTCTGGTTCGTGGTGGCGCTGCCGGTGTTTCTCTACGACCAGCACGGCTGGAGCCACTGGACGGTGGGCGGGCTGCTGGCGATCTGGGTGATCGGCTACGGCGGCGTGCAGACCCAGGCGCCGCGCCTCACCGGCCTGGTCAAGGGCGGGGCACGGGGCGTCACTGTGGCCTGGGCCCTGGCGCTTGCCGGCCTGCCGGCGCTGCTGGCGCTGCTGCCCCTGGCCGAGGTCGGCTGGCTGGTGGCGGGCCTGCTGGCCTTCGGCGTGCTGTTCGCCATCAACTCCAGCTGGCACAGCTACCTGATCGTTCACTACGCGCGCGCCGACGGCGTTTCCATGGACGTGGGCTTCTACTACATGGCCAACGCCATGGGGCGCCTGCTGGGGACCCTGCTCTCCGGCTGGGTCTATCAGGTCTACGGCCTGACCGCCTGCCTGTGGATCTCGTCCGCCCTGGTGGCGGCCAGCGCGCTGATGGCCCTGGCGCTGCCGCGGGAGGCCACGGGACGGTGAGGTGATGAGGCGCCGATATCCCCTGCGCGGGTTGACCCTGACGCTGGGGACCACCCAGCCGCTGGCCGCTGTCGACATGCTGCGCTTTGACGTAAAGTGAGTAGGGTTTTGATCACGAAGGATAACGCCATTGACTCAGCTTGATCCTGCTCGATTGTTCAAGTGCCTGGGCGACGACACCCGCCTGACGCTGACGCTGCTGATTCGCTGCGAGGAGGAACTGTGCGTCTGCGAGATGACCCATGCCCTGGAGGAATCCCAGCCCAAGGTATCGCGTCACCTGGCCCAATTGCGTAACTGCGGCCTGCTCAGCGACCGCCGAGAAGGTCAGTGGGTCTACTACCGCCTGGCGTCGGCGCTGCCCGACTGGATAGAGAACGTGCTGAAGGCCGCTCAGCAGGGCCACGCCGATCGCCTGGCCCTTTTACAGCATCGTCTGGCCGGCATGGGCAATCGGCCCGATCGTCGCCTGGCCATGTGTTGAGGCGAAGCCGGCGTTCACTCTTCCTTCCACGACGGGCTTTCCATTTTTCTCGGCCATTTTCGACTAGCCTTGCATCATACTGCTGGAGCCTTTCAAGTGTGACCCCCGTGTTATCGCGCTTGTGAAAGGTCATGGCATCTGTCGGAGCTTTCATCAGTGGAATTCAAGGATTACTACCAGGTGCTCGGGGTGGCGAAGACCGCGACGGCCGAGGAAATCAAGAAGGCCTACCGCAAGCTGGCGCGCAAGTTTCATCCCGATGTCAGCAAGGAGCCCGAAGCCGAACAGCGTATGCAGGAGATCAATGAGGCCAAGGCGGTGCTGACCGATCCGGAGAAGCGTCTCGCCTATGACCAGTTGGCTCAGCAGTATCGGTCGGGCCAGGATTTCCAGCCGCCGCCGGACTGGGATGCGGGCTTCGAATACAGCGGTCGTGGTTTCGAGGAGGCCGACCTCGGTGAGTTCAGCGACTTCTTCGCCAACCTGTTCGGCCAGGGTGGCCGGGCAGGGCGAGGCAGACGCGGCTATCAGATGCGCGGGGAGGATCGCCACGCCAAGGTCTTCATCGACCTGGCGGACGCCTTCCAGGGCGCGACCCGGGCGATCACCCTGCAAGTGCCCCAGGTCGACGCGCAAGGACGTGTGGTCTCCCGGGACCACACCCTGAGCGTGCGTATCCCCAGGGGCGTGAAGGAGGGCCAGCACATCCGCCTCTCGGGGCAGGGCAGCCCGGGTGTCGGCGGTGGCCCGGCGGGTGACCTCTATCTGGAGATCCACTTCACGCCGGATTCGCGTTATCGGGTCGAGGGGCGGGATGTGTATCAAACGGTGCCGGTGACCCCCTGGGAGGCCGCTCTGGGAGCCAGCATCGAAACCCCGACTCCCTCGGGGGCGGTGAAGCTCAAGGTGCCTGCCGGGTCACAGACCGGTCGCCGCTTGCGCCTGAAGGGGCGGGGTATTCCTGGGCCGGAGCCGGGGGATCTGTATGTGGAGCTCGAGGTGGTGCTGCCCCCGGCCGATACCGACAAGGCACGGGAACTCTACAAGACCATGGCGCATGAACTCGCGTTCGATCCGCGCCAACGGAGGGGAGGCTAGGAGATGGAGCAGCAGCGTATCGTCAGCGGCGAACTGATCGACGAGGCGACCCTGACCCTCGAGGATCTGGCGCGCGCCTGCTCGGTGGAAACCGATTGGGTGGTCGAGCGCATCGAGAGCGGCCTGCTGGCCGATGGTTCGCCCTATGTGGCGAGTTGGCGCTTCACCAGTCGTGACCTGACCCGTGCCCGACGGATGCGTCAGCTGGAACGTGACTTCGAGGCAGCGCCCGAACTCGCCGCCCTGGCCGCCGACCTGATCGAGGAGAACCAGCGCCTGAGGGAGCGGCTGCGGGCCGCAGGACTGGTGGATGACCCAGCACCGCCTGAAAGGTGAGATGGCGCCGCCGCCCGGGTCAAGGGGCCGGCACCTCACACAGGTCAGGCAGTCCGCTGCCGGTCGATTCTCGAAGGCTAGCGGGCTCAGGCCTTCAGCAGTGCCTCGAGCTCCTCGGGGCTGGCGACCTTGCCTTCGAGTACCACCTCGCCGTCGATGCCCAGTGCCGGGGTGCGCATCACCCCCTTGTCGATGATGGCGTTCATGTCGGTGACCTTCTCGATCTCCACCGCGAGGCCCAGGGCCTCGGCGGCCTGCTGGGCGTTGGCGGTCAGCTGCTCGCACTTCTTGCAGCCCTTGCCGTAGATGCTCAGTTTCATGGTGCTCTCCTGCGGGAGTCGTCGAGTTGGGGAATGCTGGGCGTCAAGGCCACAGCTGGCCGTAGAGATAGCCGGTCAGGGTCGCCATGACCACCACCAGCGTGCAGTAGACCAGGGTCTTCTGGGTACCCATGATGGTACGGATGACCAGCATGTTGGGCAGCGACAGCGCGGGGCCGGCCAGCAGTAGCGCCAGCGCCGGGCCTTTGCCCATGCCGTTGCCGATCAGCCCCTGGACGATCGGCACCTCGGTGAGGGTCGAGAAGTACATGAAGCCGCCCAGCAGCGAGGCCAGGAAGGTGGACGGGAAACCGTTGTCGCCCACCGCCATCACCACCCACTCGGAGGGGATCAGTCCCTCCTCGCCGGGACGCCCCAGCAGCAGGCCGGCCACGAACACACCGACCAGCAGCAGCGGCATGATCTGCTTGGTGAAGTCCCAGCTCTGCTCGGCCCACTCGCGGTCGTCGTCGCGCAGGGTGGCGATCAGCATGATGCCGATGATGCCCACCGCGAAGGCCAGCTCCGGTACGTTGGGCACCAGCAGGGCGGCCAGCACCACGGCGCCGACCAGCACCGCCACCTGGCGCAGCGGCCAGCCCCAGCGGCGCATCAGCAGCAGGGCGAAGAGCCCGCCAAGCACCGCGGTGATCTGCCACTTCCAGGCGTGGATAGCCATCCAGGTAGGGCTGTCGGCCGCGGCCCAGTTGGCGAATACCAGGATGCCTATCATCAGGCCGAAGAAGGCCACTACCTGGCCCAGCGGGCGACCGTCGTCGTCGGCGTCGAAGCCGCGAGCATTTTGCTGGCTGCGCGCCAGCTCCTCGCGGCGATAGATCAGGTGCATGATCACGCCGATCACCACCGCGAAGACGATGGCGCCGATGGCCCGCGCCAGGCCCAGTTCCAGGCCCAGTACCTTGGCGGTGACCACCACCGCCATGACGTTGATCGCCGGCCCCGAGTAGAGGAAGGCCACCGCCGGTCCCAGGCCCGCGCCGCGCCGGTAGATGCCACCGAACAGCGGCAGCACGGTGCAGGAGCAGACCGCCAGCAGCATCCCCGACACCGAGGCCATGCCGAAGGCCACCGGCTTGGGCGCCGCCGGGCCCAGGTAGCGCATCACCGCGCCCTGGCTCAGGTAGGCGGCCATGGCGCCGGCGATCAGGAAGGCCGGCAGCAGGCAGAGGATCACATGCTCCTGGGCGTACCAGTGGGTCAGCCGGATGCCCTCCAGCACGGCGTTGTCGAAGCGCGCCGTGCCGGCCGGCAGGAAGTAGATCAGCAGGAAGATGCCCACTACGGCACCGAGCCAGCGAATCTGGTCGGGGTGCTCCCTGGCAAGGTCGATCAGGCGTCCGGAGAAGGAGGAGGAAGCGGGGTTGGATTCCGACATGGAAAGCCTCGCGACAAGCAGGAGGAGATTTGTCGATCAGAATATATGCTTATCCATATGTTATCTACTTCAATGCGCCGAGAGCTTGAGAGGCATCAAGTTCCCGGCGGCTGGAGGACGTTGCAGGAGGTTGGGCGGGGTGGAGTCAGAGGGTTTCCAGCGCCAGGGCGATGCCCTGGCCGCCGCCGATGCACAGGGTGACGATGCCACGGCGCTCGCCGTTGCGCTGCATGGCATGCAGCAGGCGGGTGGTCAGCACCGCCCCGCTGGCGCCGATGGGGTGACCGTGGGCGATGGCGCCGCCCTCCACGTTGACGATCTCTTCCGGTAGCCCGAGTTCGCGCTGGCAGGCCAGGGCGATGGCGGCGAAGGCCTCGTTGATCTCCACCCGATCCAGGTCGCCCACCGACCAGCCGGCGCGCTCCAGCGCCTGCCTGACCGCCGGCACCGGGCCGATGCCGAAGTAGTCGGGGTCCACGGCACCGACGCCGAAGGCCACCAGCCTTGCCATGGGCGCGAGGCCCTGCCTTTCGGCCCAGTCGCGCTCGGCGACGATCATCGCCGAGGCACCGCTGTTGAGCCCCGGCGCATTACCCGCGGTGATGGTGCCCTCCTTGCGGAAGGCGGGCTTGAGCTTCGCGAGGGACTCCGGGGTGGTGTCGCCGCGGTTGTGCTCGTCGCGGGCGAAGGTCGTGGTGCCCTTGCGGCTGGTGAGCTCCACGCCGGCGATCTCGGCGTCGAAGTGGCCGGCCTCCTGGGCCTTGGAGAAGTTCAGCTGGGAGCGCAGCGCCCAGGCGTCCTGATCGTCCCTGGAGACGTTGTAGCGTGCGACCAGGTCCTCGGTGTGCCAGCCCGCATGCTTGTTGCTGAAGGCGTCGTTGAGACCATCGAGCAGCATGCTGTCGAACATGGTCACATCGCCCATGCGGGCGCCCCAGCGGCCCTGGGGGAGCACATAGGGGGCGCGGTCCATGTTCTCCATGCCGCCGGCGATGGCGCAGTCGGCCATGCCGCTCCAGATCTCCAGAGCGGTGCTGGCCACGGCTTGGGCGCCCGAACCGCACACCCGGTTGATGGTGAGCGCCGGAACCTCCACCGGCAGCCCGCCGCCGATGCCGGCCTGACGGGCGGAGTTCATGCGGCAGCCTGCCTGGATGACGTGACCCATCACCAGCGACTGCACCTTGTCGGCGGCGAGGCCGGATCGAGACAGGGTTTCCTGAATGACCCGCGCGCCCAGGTCGGTTGCAGGGGTGTCCTTGAGGCTGCCGCCATAGGTGCCGATGGCGGTACGAACGGGATGGCAGATGACAACGTCGCGGGTTGACATGAGTGTTCTCCTCTTGTCGTGCGGACAGGTGGCGGAATTGGCCACCCTTCGGGTCATGTCACCTATAGCACGGAGTTGGCGATGCGTCCCTGATAGGCATCGAACATGGGTGTTCGCCGCTGTAAAGCCTATGCCTCGGGAACCAACAGCGCGGGGCAGTGGGCAGCGCAGGCGATGGCCTCGACATCGGTTCTCGACTCCCTGGCCAACCAGCGCCGGGTCGATATGAGGTGAAGCCCGGACTCCAGCGCTCTCGCCTGGTGAGGTCCCGCAAGCGAGCGATAGAAGAGGGGGAAGCTGGCCTGGAGGCCGACATGCGAGGTCTCGTATCGGGAGGATCAGGAAGAGGGGGGACGAATGGCGCCCGTCTTCCGTAGTCGCGGAGATGGCGGAGCTTCGTGCGTGTCGGGCGGTGCGGTGGATACGCCGCGCATTGCCCAGAGGCCCAGCAGCGGCCCGGGCAGCAGCCACCACACCACCCAGGTGGCCTGGAGTGACCATAGTGCGGTGGTGAGCGAAATGGCCGGGATGGTGAGCGCGAAGCCCACGGCGTTCATGACCGCCAGGGTCGAGCCCACGCGTTCCCGGGGAGCGCTGGCCGCGGCCAGCGCCGAGAACTGAGGCGAGTCGGCGATGACGGTCATCCCCCAGAGGGCCAGCAGTCCCAGCAGCACAGCAGGCGGCAGCCAGGTCGCCAGCGGGTAGGCCAGGCAGATCAGGCCAGAGGCGGTCAGGGCTCGACGTGCGACCCAGAGGCTGCCCAGTCGGCGGCTCAACCCGCCGCCGCCCACGCAGCCCGCCAGCCCCAGCGCGATGACGAAGAATGACAGCCAGGGAATCCAGGCTTCGGGGGCGTCGAGTCGAGCCACTTCGCGAGCCACCAGGAAGGGGGTGAGCGTCCAGAAGGCATAGAGTTCCCAGCAGTGGCCGAAGTAGCCACCGGCCACGGCACGGAAGCGGGGCTCACGCAAGGCGGCCAGCCCGTCGAGCAGCCGTGCCTTGCCGCTCGACGGTGGCAGGTGCGGGCCATCGCCCAGGACGACGATGATCAGCCCGCCGACTAGGGCAAGGACGGAGGCGCCCAGCAGCGACCACTCCCAGGGCAGGCCCAGGGTAGTGCCGCGAAGGAGGTGGGGCAGGGCGGTGCCCAGGGTGAGCATGCCCACCAGCCAGGCCAGTGCCGCACCGGTATGCCGGGGTGTCCAGCCGATCACCAGCTTCATGCCCAGCGGATAGATGCCGGCGAGACAGAGCCCGGTGGCGAAGCGCAGCAGCAGGTCGAGGGGAGGATGAGCCGCTGCCAGCACGAAGATGGCATTGGCCAGGGCGCCGGCGAGGCAGGAGACAGCGAAGATTCGGCTGGCGCGGAAGCGGTCGGCCAGGCCGGTGGTGGCGATGAACAGGGTGCCGGCGATGAAGCCTGCCTGCACGGTCAGGGTCAGACGGCCCAGGTCGGCCTCGGAGAGGCCCAGGTTGCGCGACAGTGACAGCCCTACGCCGTTGACGGAGAACCACAGCGACGTGCCGCACAGCTGGGCAAGGACGATGACGACCAGGGGATGGCGCTGCAGGAGACGAGTCATTCCGCTAGGGTTGCTGTCTTCGCGCTCCCTGGCAAGGTGGGGTGTATAAACGGAAGCTGGTTCCGTCATGCACCAGGGGGCTCCGGCATCAGCTTGCTCGGCACCCAGGCCAGGTAGGCCACCATGCCGAACAGCTCGACCAGCGACTGGAAGACGATGACCACCACCGCGGCCTGCAGGGCATCCGGCAGCGTCAGGGCCAGCGGCAGCATAACGAAGGAGTTGCGGGTGCCGAAGCTGAAGGCCAGGGTGCGGGCCTGGAAGACCTCGACCCGAAACAGCTGGCCGAGGAGCTTGCCCAGGCAGGCCGCGAAGAGCAGGTAGGCAGCGAACACCGCCAGGACCTGAAGCAGGACGTCCGAGAGCTCGATCACGGAGGATATCTGCGAGGCCGCAATCACCAGCACCAACAGGGCCAGAAGCGGCACCGGCAGGACGCCAAGGCCATGGATCAGTCGCCTCGCCTGCCGGTGCCGTGCGGCCAGACGCTCGGTGACCCATGCCATCAGCAGGGGGGCGAGGATGAGGCCGGCGAAGGCGCTGATCAAGTGGGAGCCGACGGCAAGCTGCAGCCAGGCGTCCCCGAGGAACAGCCACAGGTAGAGCGGCAGGGCAAGCAGCTGGCCCAGGAGCAGCAGGGGCGCGGCAGTGATGGCCCGGGCGGCATCTCCCTTGCCGAGGTGGGTAAAACTGATGAACCAGTCGGTACAGGGCACCAGCAGCACCAGCAATATCCCGGCCTGAATGGCCGGCGTCAGCGGCAGTCCCGATACCACCCCGCCTACTGCCAGCGGGATCACCAGGAAGTTCCCGATCAGCAGGGCGGAGAGAAAACGCCAGTCCCGAAAGCCGTCGGCGATGCGGACCAGCGGAATCTGGGCGAAGGTGGCATACAGCAGCCCTCCCAGCAGCGGCCAGAGGCTACCCTCGAGCAGGCTGGCAAGGTCGGGGGTGGCCAGGCCGAGCCCCAGTCCCGCCACGATGCACAGCAGGTAGATCCAGGACTGGTAACGTTCCATCTCCTCGCGCATGGCAGGTCTCCCTCTCGAGCATTGACCGTCATGGGCGTTGTCTCGGCTCAGGAGAGGCGACTCGTGCGGAACCCCACACTGCCTGATCTTGCCCTTACTTCCTGGCACGGGTAGGGGAGGTACCCTCCACGAAGAGATGCCTGAGGCCGAGGAAGCCGTCGACGTCGACCCTCAGCTCCTGGTCGACCAGGCTCGGGTCGAGATGCAGCGTCACGTCTTCGAATTCGAGGCGTGTATAGCGCTCGGGTTCATCCGGTGCCCTCGCTTCGGCCACCGTGACATCGGCTCCCCCACCGCAGCAGCCGTGGCGGGGCGAGAGCCGCAGCGTGGCGACGCCTCCCTTCCTGCGCAGCCACTCACGGGCCCGGGGCGTGACGTCGATGGCCATGACTCAGCCCCTGGCCTCGGGGCCGGCCGCCGGGAAGTGATCACGGGTGTTGTTGGCGATGCGCACCAGCGCCAGCATCAGCGGCACCTCCACCAGTACGCCCACCACCGTGGCCAGCGCCGCGCCGGACTGCAGGCCGAACAGGGCGATGGCGGCGGCCACGGCGAGCTCGAAGAAGTTGCTGGCGCCGATCATCGCCCCCGGGGCGGCGACGTTGTGGGGCACCTTCCACGCCTTGGCCCAGCCGTAGGCGATGAAGAAGATCAGGAAGGTCTGGAGAATCAGCGGGATGGCGATCAGTACGATATGCAGCGGCGCCTCCAGGATCACCTCGCCCTGGAAGGCGAACAGCAGCACCAGGGTGATGATCAGGCCGATGGGCGTGATCGGTCCCACCTTTTTCATGAAGACGTTGTCGTACCACTCGCTGCCGCGGCGGGCGATCAGGGTTCGCCGGGTCAGGTAGCCCGCGGTGAGCGGGATGACGATGTAGAGCACCACCGACAGCGCGACGGTATCCCAGGGTATCGGGATGTTGGAGACGCCGAGCAGGAAGACCACGATGGGCGCGAAGGCGAACAGCATGATCAGGTCGTTGAGCGCCACCTGCACCAGGGTGTAGGCGGCATCGCCGCGGGTCAGGTAGCTCCACACGAAGACCATGGCGGTGCAGGGTGCGGCGCCGAGCAGGATGGCACCGGCAAGGTACTGGCTGGCCAGGGGCTCGGGGATCAGGGGCTGGAACACCACCATCAGGAAGAACCAGGCGATGGCGAACATGGTGAAAGGCTTGATCAGCCAGTTCACCGTGGTGGTGATGATCAGCCCCTTGGGTTGGCGCCGCACACCGAGCACGGCGGAAAAGTCGATCTGCGCCATCATGGGAAATATCATCGCCCAGATCAGGATCGCCACCGGGATCGACACCTGGGCGTATTCGAAGCGCGACAGCGTCTCGGGCACCGCCGGGGCGAACTGGCCGAGCAGCACCCCGGCGACCATGGCCAGCGCCACCCAAAGCGAGAGAAAGCGTTCGAAAAGCCCCATGCCCTCGGCGGGGTCGGGCGACGTAGCGTCCTGGTGTGCGGTCATGAACCTCGTCCCTTTGGCCGGAAAATATATGGAATTTCGTATATTTTAAGGGTAACGACGGGGTCTGGCCACTGCGCGGCGGCCGTTTATTCCCGGCCGGGCGCATTGCGCTGGGTGGGCGCACGCTGGAAGGCCGGCGATACCCGGGTCGGGTCCTGGACGTCGCGATGGCGTGCGGCGGCCTCGGCCCACCAGCCGAGCTGGCCCAGGGTGCGCCCGAAGTAGCCGGCCCAGCGGTCCGGGTCCTCGTGGAAGCGGCCGTCCTCGTCGAGGGCCTCCTGGGCCTTCGGTACGTGGACCATTGCCGAGACCGGCAGGCAGCCCAGTTCCGAAAGGAAGGTACGCAGGTTGACCGCCGCGCGGGCGCCACCCCACTGGCCGGCCGAGTAGGTGACGATGGCACTGGGCTTGAAGGCGTAGAGCGAGCTGCCGAAGTGGTTGAGGAGGTGGGCAAGTGCCGGGCTCATGGCGTGGTTGTACTCCGGGCTGACCATCACGTAGCCGTCGGCGGCCGCGACCTTCTCGGCAAGGGCGTCCAATGGCTCGGGAACCTGGGATTTCGTGTAGGCGAAGTGCGGCTTGAAGACGGCGCCCAGTTCGATGTCCAGCGGGTCGATCAGCTCGACCGTGGCGCCGTCGGCCTCGAGCAGCCGCACACAGGCGCGCGCCACCCGCAGGCCGAGACGGGCGGGTGCGGGCGGGGTACTGTCGCGGGCGGTGCCCAGGAACACCAGGAAATGGGACATGGTTTGACCTCCTCAGGCGTGATCGGATGATGCCGCCACGCTATAGCAGTCACCTCAGGAGAGCGAGCCTGCTGGCATCCCTGCCATGGAGGTCTCGCGGGTCAGATCAGCGCGCGTCGCACCCGCGCCGAGAGCACTTCGCTGACCACTACCGTGCCCAGGATCAGGATCAGGATGGTGGCCACCTGGGACCAGGCCAGGGTGTCGATGAAGGACTGCAGCTTCATGCCGATGCCGCCTGCGCCGACCAGCCCCAGGATGGTGCTCTCGCGGATATTGATGTCCCAGCGGAACATCGAGATGCCCCAGAAGGCGGGCAGCACCTGCGGCACGACGGCGTAGTGGATCACCTGGGCCCGGCCGGCGCCGGTGGCGGTCACCGCCTCGACCTGACCCGCCTCGGTCTCCTCGATGGCTTCATACAACAGCTTGCCGACGAAGCCGATGGAACGCAGGGCGATGGCGACGATGCCGGCCAACAGCCCCGGGCCGATGATCGCCACCAGCAGCAGGGCCCAGATCAGCGAGTTGATCGAGCGCGAGGTCACGATGACGAACAGCGCCACGGGGCGAACCAGCAGCGCTGATGGCGTGGTGTTCCGCGCCGCCAGGAAGGCCACCGGCACCGCCAGGATGACGCCGCCCAGAGTCCCCAGGGTGGCGATGTTGAGGGTGTCCCACAGCGGCATCAGCAGCTCGGGGAGGTAGGCCAGCTTTGGCGGAAACATGCGGCTGCCGATGTCCACGGCCTGGTCGGGTGCATCGGCGACGAAGATCCACAGCGTGCCTTCGTTCATCACCTGCCAGCACCACACGAAAAGTGCCACCAGGGCCAGCCAGCCGGCCCACAGTGCCAGGCGCGCACGTGGTGTGCGAAAGGTCCAGATCTGTGAATAGTGGGTCGGCTCGCCGGAGCGTGTGTCGAGAGCACTCATTGCAGGAATTTCCTCAGATAGCTGGAGCCGTATTCCGTCAGCATCACGATGGCGATGACGATCAGCAGGATGGCGCCGGCGCTGTCGTACTCGTAGCGGTCGATCGCGGTATTGAGGGTGGCACCGATGCCCCCGGCGCCGACGATGCCGATCACCGAGCTCTCGCGGAAGTTGATGTCCAGACGATAGAGCGACAGGCCGATCAACCGCGGCATGACCTGGGGCTGCACGCCGTAGTGGATCAGCTGCCACCCGCTGGCGCCCGTGGCCCGGATCGCTTCGATCTGGCTGGCGTTGGCTTCCTCGATGTCGTCGGCCAGCAGCTTGGCGAGAAAACCGATGGAGGCGAATGCCAGGGTAAGAAAGCCGGCGAAGGGGCCGAAACCGAACATGGCCACCAGGAAGATGGCGATGATGATCTCCTGCAGCGAACGGCTGACGGCGACGATCGCCCGGCACACCAGATAGACCGGTCGGGGTGACAGGTTGCGCGCCGCCCCGATGCCGATGGGGATCGAGATCAGCACGCCCACCACGGTGGCGGTCAGGGTCATGGTCAGGCTCTCGATCAGCCCCTGGCGGATGTCGCCCCAGCGGCTGGTGAAGTCCGGCTGCAGGAAGCCCTGGACGAAGCGCGCACCCCGTTCCAGGCCCTCGACAACGCGGTTGACGTCGACCTCCAGTGAGCCGACGGCCAGGATCAGGTAGGCCAGTATCAGCAGCGGCAGGGCCAGTCGCCAGCGTCGGGTCGTGACCAGCTGCGGCGGGCGTTTCCAGCGGCGCGGATAGGAAGCATTCGGCGTCATGTCGCTGTCCCTACCAGCCGCAATGTGCCCTGTGCCTCGCCGTCGGGATCAATGTCGTCGTCGTCCTGGTCGGTGGCGCTCCAGTCCTCGGCACCGTAGATTTCGGTCAGCATGGCCTCGTCGAGGCGCTCCGGGGCATCGTCGACGACCATGCGGCCGGCGCGCAGGCCTATCAGGCGGTCGACAAACTGCTGGGCCAGCGGAACATCATGGATGTTGACGATGGCGGGTAGCTGGCGCTCGGCGCAGATCTCGGTCATCAGTCGCATGATCTGACGGCTGGTCCTGGGATCGAGGCTCGCCGTGGGCTCGTCGACCAGCAGCAGTTCCGGCTCCTGCGCCAGGGCTCGGGCGATGCCGACGCGCTGTCGCTGGCCGCCCGAGAGGGCGTCGGCACGCTTGTCGGCGTGATCGATCAGGCCCACCCGGTCGAGCAGGCGGTAGGCGTTCTCGATGTCGCGGCCCGGGAAGCGCCGCGTGAAACTGCGCCAGAAGGGCACATAGCCCAGCCGCCCGGAGAGCACGTTCTCCATCACGGTCAGCCGCTCCACCAGGGCGTACTCCTGGAAGATCATGCCGATGCGCCGCCGCGCCTGGCGCAGTTCGCGACTGCCCAGGTTGACCAGGTCGGTCTCGCCCAGACGAATCGTGCCGCTGGAGGGCTCTACCAGGCGGTTGATGCAGCGAATCAAGGTCGACTTGCCGGCTCCCGAAGGGCCGATCAAGCCCACGACCTGGCCCTGTGGTACCCGAAAGGTGACATCACGCAGGGCGGTGTCGCCGGCTGCATAGGTCTTGGTCAGCTGGTCGATGGTAAGCACGTTGCAGATCCTCCCCTAATGTCTCACCGTCGCGAAGGCGCGGGCGACATGTCGCCCGCGCCTTCCTTGGCACGACGCTTAGTTGCAGTCGTATTCGACTCCGTTGGCCTCATCGATCTGGCGAATCACCGCCCAGTGCTCCTGGAAGGTGATGGGGATGAACTGCTCTTCGCCGTTGCGCCCGAACTCCTCCTCGAGAGCGCTGCCTTCCCACTCGAAGCTGAAGAAGGCTTCCTGGATCGCTTCCTGCAGCTCGGGCGCCAGGTTGTGGACGGTGCCATAGCTGGTGGTGGGGAAGGTGTCAGATCGATAGATGACCTCGAGCTGGTCAGCGTCGATCACGCCACGGTCGATCATGCGCCCCTTCACGGAGTTGGCGACGGTGGCCACCGCGTAGTCCTGGTTGGCCACGCCCAGCACGGAGTTGTCGTGCTTGCCCGAGAAGTCCACCTCGTAGTCCTCGCCGGAGACCATGCCGAACTCCGAGGCCATCAGGGCGGTGGGCGCCTTGAAGCCGGAGTTGGAGGTCTCGGAGGTGTGGGTCAGGGTGCGTCCGCGGATATCCTCGACCTCGTCGATGTCGGAGCCCGGATGGGTGATGATCTCCATCTCGTAGCCGAAGCTCCCGTCCTCGGCCGCCATCATGGTGAAGGGGCGATAGCCGGCACAGGCCACGGCCAGGGGGTTGGAACCGGTATTGAAGCCAGCCACGTGGAGACGCCCGGCCCGCATGGCCTCGATCTGGGCAGAATTGGACTGGACCGGGAAGAACTGCACTTTCTTGCCGGTGACCTCTTCCATATGCTCGAGGAAACCGTCCCATACTTCGGCATAGACGGCGGGATCTTCTACCGGGGTGTAGGCGAAGACCAGCGTGTCCGGGTCGATCCACTGGGACGCATCCTCGGGAATGTCGGCCACCAGGTCGCCGTCGGCATCGACGAAGCGATCGCTGAGCGCGAACTGGGCCTGGGCCTGTGAGATGCCGGTGGTCATGGCGGCGAGCGTCATGGCGCCGGCGATCAGGGAGCGGTTCAGGGTCTGCATGGGATGCCACCTATGTGCTGGGGAATGGAGCGCAGGCCTTATCCTGAAAGCCCCGTGTGACAGCGGTAGGTCACCGAGATGGCGCCGGGATGACGCGTTGATGACGCGTCGTGTCGCACGCCCCCATGCGGTGCGAGCTGCTACCCTCCCTGCCATTCCCTTCTGCCTGGAGGCTGCCTTGACCGCGACCGATGCCCTGCGTCTGGAGCGGCTCGCTGTCGGCGAGCTTGCCGAGGTGAACCTGACCGTCCCCCCCGGCGAGCTTCACTGCCTTTCGGGCCCCAGCGGCTCCGGCAAGAGCCGGCTGCTGCGCGCCGTGGCCGACCTCGAGCCCCACGGCGGCGGGGTGTGGCTGGGCGATATCGCCCAGGCGTCGCTGCCGGCCCATGAATGGCGCGCGCGGGTGATGCTGGTGCCGGCGGAGAGCCACTGGTGGGCGGATCACGTCGGCGAGCACCTGCCACGGGCCGACCCCGCCGGCCTCGAGGCGCTGGGCTTCACGCCCGAGGTGCTGGAGTGGCAGGTCTCGCGGCTCTCCTCGGGGGAAAAGCAGCGTCTGGCGCTGCTGCGGGCGATCAGCCGCGAGCCCTCGGCACTGCTGCTCGACGAGCCCACCGCCAACCTGGATGACGCTTCCACCCGGCGGGTGGAGGCGTGGCTCGTTTCGAGAATTCGCGAGCGCGGCTGGCCGGTGATCTGGGTTGCCCATGACCCAGGCCAGATCGCCCGGGTGGCGAACCGCCACTGGCGCATCGAAGGGGCCGAGCTCAAGGAGGCGCCGACATGGACGTGATCGAGCTGGCCTGGTGGCAGCTGGCCCTGGCGGCGCTGATGGTGGTGGCGCTGGCGGGGTGTACGGCCGCCATGCGCCTGGGGATGAGCCGCAGCCTGCTGATCGCGGCGGCGCGCACCGTGATCCAGCTCGCCCTGGTGGGGTTGGTGCTGGAGGTACTCTTCGCGGCCTCGAAGCTTCACTGGGTGGCGCTGATGGCGCTGGGCATGCTGCTGATCGCCGGGCGCGAGGTGATGGCGCGACAGAAGCGCCGGCTGATCGGTGGCTGGGCCTTCGGCATCGGCACGCTGGCGATGTTCCTGTCGTCGTTCACGGTGACCGTGCTGACGCTCACCGTGATCATCGGCCCCGAGCCCTGGTATCGGCCGCAGTACGCCATTCCGCTGCTGGGCATGATGCTCGGCAACACCATGACCGGGGTCGCCCTGGCGCTGGATCGCCTGACCGACACGGCCTGGCGCCAGCGGGCGGTGATCGAGAACCGGCTGATGCTGGGCCAGCGCTGGCAGGAAGCGGTCGGCGACATCCGCCGCGAGGCGATGCGCAGCGGCCTGATGCCGATGATCAACGCCATGGCAGCCGCCGGGGTGGTCAGCCTGCCGGGCATGATGACCGGCCAGATACTCGCCGGCAGCCCGCCGGCACTGGCGGTGAAGTACCAGATACTCGTGATGTTCACCATCACCCTGGGCACCGGCTTCGGCACGCTCGCCGCGGTGGCCGCCGGCAGTCGGCGGCTATTCGATGGCCGCGAGCGGCTGCGCTTCGACCGCCTGGCGACGCCCAAGGGGTGAGTGCAGGACCGGTGAACGTCAGGCCGCGGTGGGATCCGCCAGGAAGGGCAGCAGGGCGGCGATCAGTCGCGCGGGGCATTCGCGGTGGGGGACATGGCCGCAGGCGAGGATAAGGGGCTCAACGGGTCCCGGCGTTAGCCTGGCGATACGTCGGGGCTGCGCCAGTGAACCGTATTCGTCGTGCTCGCCGTGCAGGGTGAGCGTCGGACAGCTCACCCGATGCAATGCAGGGTCCAGCGTCCACTCGGCGAAGGCCTCGGAGTGCCAGGTGTCAGTCCAGCTGCGCAGGACCCAGTCGGCCTTGTCGCCATGGTACCTTGCCAGGCGCGCCATGGCGGCGGGATGCTGGAAGGCCTGCTCGGCTTCGCGGATGCCGGCCAGGGTGCGTGGCTCGTTGAAGGCCTGGGCCGCCACCGTGATCAGCGCCTCGCAACCCTCGACATGCTGGCCGGCGATCTCGGCCGCCATGCCGCCGCCCACGCTGTGGCCCAGGGCCACGAAGCGTGCGAGCCGGAAGTGCTCGCGCAATGCGCGGAAGGCCTCCGCCTCGTCGGCGATAAAGCTGGCGGGCTGTGGGCCCGGGTGGGGTGCCGACTTCCCGTAACCCAGGCGGTCGTAGGCGATCACCTCCCGGCCGCTGGCCGCGGCGAGCCTGGCGGGAAATTCCCGCCATAGCGCCACGCAGCCCAAGGAGTCGTGCAGCAGCACGATGGGGCTTCGCGTTGGGTCCGTCGTCTCGGGACGCCAGCGGGCGGCATGCAGGCCGCCCGCTGGCGTGTCGAGCGTGACACTCTCCATCAGTCGACCAGTTCGACCGCCACGGCGGTAGCCTCGCCGCCGCCGATGCACAGGCTGGCGATGCCGCGCTTGCCGCCCTTGGTGCGCAGGGCATGGATCAGGGTAGCGATGATCCGCGAGCCGGTGGAGCCGATCGGGTGGCCCTGGGCGCAGGCGCCGCCGAAGACGTTGACCTTGTCATGGGGCAGGCCCAGGTCGTCCATGGCCATCAGGGTCACCACGGCGAAGGCCTCGTTGATCTCGAAGAGGTCGACATCATTCACGCCCCAGTCGAGCTTCTTCATCAGCTTGTCGATGGCACCCACCGGGGCGATGGTGAACTCGCTCGGGTGCCGCGAGTGGGTGCTGTGGCCCAGCATCCGCGCGATCGGCCTGGCGCCCAGGCGGTCGGCCGCCGCCTGGCTGGCCAGGATCAGCGCCGAGGCACCATCCGAGATGGAGCTGGAGTTGGCGGCGGTAATGGTGCCGTCCTTGGCGAAGGCAGGGCGCAGCGCGCGGATCTTGTCGAGCTTGGCCTGGAAGGGCTGCTCGTCGTGGTCCACCACGCTCTCGCCCTGGCGGCTGGTGACGGTCACCGGCGCCATCTCGGCCTTGAGGTGGCCGGCGTTGGTGGCCTCCATGGCGCGCTCCAGCGAGGCAATGGCGAAGTCGTCCAGGCGCTCGCGACCATAGCCGCGCTCGCTGGCGACGTCCTGGGCGAAGACGCCCATCAACTTGCCGGTCTCGGCATCCTCCAGACCATCGAGGAACATGTGATCCTTGAGTTCGCCGTGGCCCAGGCGATAGCCGGCGCGTGCCTTGGTCAGCACATGGGGGGCGTTGGACATGGATTCCATGCCGCCGGCCAGCATCACCTCGCCGCTGCCGGCGCGGATCAGGTCGTGGGCCAGCATGGTGGCCTTCATGCCCGAGCCGCACAGCTTGTTGATGGTGGTGGCGCCGATGGCGTCGGGAATGCCGGCCTGGCGCATGGCCTGGCGGGCCGGGCCCTGCTTGACGCCGGCGGGCAGCACGCAGCCCATGATGCCCTCGTCGATGCTGTCGGCACTGATGCCGGCGCGCTCCATGGCCGCCCGGATCGCCGTGGCACCCAGTTGCGGTGCGGTGAGGCTTGCGAGGCTGCCCAGCATGCCGCCCATGGGCGTGCGTGCGGCAGAGAGGAAGACGATATCGTTGGACTGGCTCATGGTGGGTTCTCCCGGTGTAGCGTGCGGCTCCCGGTGGAGCCGCATGGTGATTGTGTAATGTCCCTGGCGCTTCTCGTCCAGAAGCATCGCGGCTGGCCTGGCCAGCGGCTGTCGCGTTGACCCGGCGTCGGGGCTGTGGTTTTCTCAGGGTCAACCAAGCAAGCGCTAGTGTAAATGTCGATGAATGTAATGAATGACTCTCCGCGTCGCAAGGAGCTCACCCGCCAGGCCGCCCAGTTGTTCGTTCAGGAAGGCTTCGACCGGACCACGGTGCGCATGCTCGCCCAGGAGATGGGCATCAAGTCCGGCAGCCTCTTCCACCACTTCCGCGACAAGCAGGAGATCCTGGCGGCGGTGATCGAGGAGGGCACCCAGAACGCCCTGGTCATCGCGAGGGCGGCCCTCGAACAATGCGACAACTCTGCCGAGGCACGGTTGCAGGCCATGGCACGCGCGCACCTGGAGACGCTGCTCACCGACCGTAACGCCCATGTGGTCGCCCTCTATGAATGGCGCCGCCTCGACCCCGAGGCCCGGAACCATTTGAGCCATCTGCGCGATGCCTACGAGGCGCTCTGGGAAGCGGTGATCGACGAGGCCCTGGCCGCCGGCCTGATCCATGGCGACCGCTTCCTGGTGGCCCGCTTCGTGATGGGCGCGCTCAACTGGACGGTGCGCTGGTACGACCCCGCCGGCCCTCGCTCCCCCGATGACCTGGCCCACGAACTGGTCGCCATGATCACCCACCGGGTCGTCTGACCGTGACGCACTCCGGCATGTTGCCGGAACTCCACGCTCGACCATCGTCTAGTCTTATCCTGCCGTTCAGGGGTTGCCCCGCTCCTCGGGAGCCTCTAGCTTGTACCAAGCGCTTGCTAGGTTGACGCTTACGTCAACTGCATCTAATCAGAAGGTGGGCGTGCGCGCCAGCGTCGGCGCTTGTCGTTTCCTTCGTCGCCAGTATTGATCGCCACCAACCTTGTTTGCCGCCACAACAAGCACAAACCGCGAGAGGGCAGTACATGAGCACCCTTCCCGACTACCAGAGATATCTCGAGACCTTTTCCATCGATGACGTCATCGCGCGCCTCGATGACCATCGCGACGGCAAGGCCAACGCCTTCGAGTCCTGCTGCGGGCGCCACCTGCGCGCCGGGCGCGGCGACGTCCTGGCCCTGGTGCACGAGGACACCCAGGGCCAGGTCAACACCCTGACCTACGCCGAACTCGATGCCGAAAGCGCGAGGCTCGCCGGCTGGTTCGCCGAGCGCGGCCTGGGGGTGGGGGATCGCATCGCCTGCATGCTGCCGCGTTCGCCGCAGCTGCTGGTGGCGGTGCTGGCCACCTGGCGCATCGGCGCCGTCTACCAGCCGTTGTTCACCGCCTTCGGCCCGGACGCCGTGGACTACCGCCTGGGGCGCGCCGACACTCGCCTTGTGATCACCGATCACGCCAACCGCTTCAAGTTCGATGGTCTGACCCAGTGCCCGCCGGTGCTCGCCGTGGGCGGCCCCGATGCCGACCACGCCGAGGACCTCAACTGGGACGAGGCCTTGAGCCATGCGCCGATCGAAGCCACTCCGCCCCGCCTGGCGCGCGACGAGCCCTTCCTGCAGATGTTCACCTCCGGCACCGTGGGCAAGCCCAAGGGCGTGGCCGTGCCGCTGGCCGGCATGCCGGCCTTCGCCCTCTACATGGAGCTGGCCGTGGACCTGCGCGATACCGACCGTTTCTGGAACATGGCCGACCCGGGCTGGGCCTATGGCCTCTACTACGCCATCGCCGGGCCGCTGCTGCTGGGCGTGACCACCCACTTCTGCGAAGCGGGCTTCAGCGCCGAGGGGGCGCTGGCCTTCATGAAGCGCCACCGCATCACCAACTTTGCCGCCGCGCCTACCGCCTACCGCCTGATGAAGGCCTCGGGCCTGTTCGATGACGCCCACCAGACCCTCGAGCTGCGCGCGGCCAGCTCCGCCGGCGAACCGCTCAACACCGAGGTGGTGACCTGGGTCGAGCGCTCCCTGGGTTGCCCGGTCATGGACCACTACGGCCAGACCGAGACCGGCATGACCTGCAACAACCACCATGCCCTGGACCACCCCAAGCATGTCGGGGCCATGGGCGTGCCGATGCCCGGCTACCGCCTGGCGATCCTCGATGCCGAGTACAAGGAGCTGCCCCCGGGTGAACCCGGCGTGCTGGCCGTTGACATCGCGAACTCGCCGGCGCACTTCTTCGCCGGCTACACCTGGCAGGAGAAACACCCCTTTGCCGAAGGCTATTATCTGACCGGCGACGTGGTGATCCGCAACGAGGATGGCACCTTTCAGTTCGCCGGCCGTGACGACGACATCATCACCACCGCCGGCTACCGCGTGGGCCCCACCGACGTGGAGAACAGCGTGATGACCCACCCGGCAGTGGCCGAGTCTGCCGCCGTGGGCCAGCCCGACGAGATTCGCGGCGAGATCATCAAGTCCTACGTGGTGCTGCGCGAGGGCTTCGAGCCCAGCGATGAACTGGCCGACGAGATCCGCAAGCAGGTGCGCGAGCGGCTCTCGACCCATGCCTTCCCGCGGGTGATCGAGTTCGTCGAGGAACTGCCCAAGACCCCCAGCGGCAAGATCCAGCGCTTCAAGCTGCGCGCCGATGCCGTCGACAAGGCCGAAGAGGCCCCGGCCAAATGACTCCGAGGACCCTGACATGCAAGTGAAGGACAACACCTTCCTGATCACCGGTGCCGCCTCCGGGCTGGGGGCGGCCACCGCCGAACGCCTGGTCGCCGCCGGCGGCCGGGTGGTGCTCTGCGACCTCAGCGATGCCGTCGAGGCCCATGCCGAGCGCCTGGGCGACGCCGCTCGGGCGGTGCGCGGCGACGTCACCTCCGGCGAGGACATCCAGGCCGCCGTCGACGCGGCGCTAGCGCTCAGCGATGGCCGTGGCCTCGCTGGCGTGGTGCACTGTGCCGGCGTGGTCAGTGTCGGCAAGTTGGTCGACCGCGCGGGTAGCCCCGCCGACCTCGACGCCTACACCCGCACCATCCAGATCAATCTGGTGGGCACCTTCAACGTGATGCGCCTGGCCGCTGCCGCCATGGCCAAGAACCCCGCGGGCGAGGACGGCGAGCGCGGGGTGATCATCAATACCGCCTCCATCGCCGCCTTCGACGGCCAGGTGGGGCAGTGCGCCTACAGCGCCTCCAAGGCCGGGGTGGTGGGCATGAGCCTGCCGGCGGCACGGGAGCTCTCGCGCCATGGCGTGCGCGTGATGGCCATCGCCCCCGGCGTCTTCGAGACGCCGATGATGAGCGAGATCCCCGACGAGGCCGCCCAGGCGCTGGCCGCCGCTGTGCCGTTCCCCAAGCGGCTCGGCAAGCCCGATGAGTTCGCCCGCCTGGCCGAGCAGATCGTCACCAATCCCATGCTCAACGGTGAGGTGATTCGCCTGGACGGCGGCATCCGCATGCAGTAGGGCCTTCGGCCAGTCACAAGGGGTCAAGGAGCAAGGGGAGGTGTCCCTTGACTCCTTGACCCCTTGATCCTTTCCGCCTCTTCAAACGAACGCTTGACTGCATCCAGGATGAGGGATAATTTCAAACGAATGTTTGAAAGTGGCCGCCGCCGCCTTCCGGTGCCCGAGTGCTGGCGCCCCTTCTTGTGGAGAGTTCGAGATGCCCGATTACCAGGCCCCCCTGCGCGATCTTCGCTTCGTGATGGACGAGATGCTGGACTATCCCGCCCACTACGCCCGTTTGCCCGGTGCCGATGAGGCCTCGCCCGACGCCGTCAGCGCCATCCTGGAGGAGGGCGCACGCTTCGCCCGTGAGGTGCTGCTGCCGTTGAACCAGAGCGGTGACCGCGAGGGCTGCCTGCTGGAGGGCGGCGAGGTGAAGGCGCCGAAGGGCTTCAAGGAGGCCTATGCCCAGTACGTCGAGGGTGGCTGGCCGAGCCTGGCCGCCGACCCCGCGCACGGCGGCCAGGGCTTGCCCCACTCGCTGGCCATGGTGCTCAACGAGATGATCTGCTCCACCAACCTGGCCTGGGGCATGTACCCCGGGCTCTCCCACGGCGCCGCCGACGCCCTGCGCCACCACGGCACCGAGGAGCAGCAGGCCACCTACCTGACCAAGCTGGTCGAGGGCACCTGGACCGGCACCATGTGCCTCACCGAGCCCCACTGCGGCACCGACCTGGGCCTGATCAAGACCCGCGCCGTGCCTACCGATGGCGGTGGCTTCGAGATCACCGGCACCAAGATCTTCATCTCCGCCGGCGAGCACGACCTGGCCGAGAACATTGTCCACCTGGTGCTGGCCAAGCTGCCCGATGCTCCCGAGGGTTCCAAGGGTATCTCGCTGTTCGTGGTGCCGAAGTATTTACCGAATGAGCACCTGCCCGATGCCGATGGCAACCCGGGCGAGCGCAACGGCGTGGTGTGCGGCTCGCTCGAGCACAAGATGGGCATCCACGGCAACGCCACCTGCGTGATGAACTTCGACTCGGCGAAAGGCTTCCTGGTGGGCGCGCCCAACAAGGGCCTGGCCTGCATGTTTACCATGATGAACGCCGCCCGCATCGGCGTCGGCATCCAGGGCCTGGGCCTCACCGAGGCGAGCTTCCAGAATGCCCTGGCCTATGCCCGCGACCGCCTGCAGATGCGCGCGCTCAGCGGTGCCACGGCGCCCGAGAAGGCTGCCGACCCGATCATCGTCCACCCGGACGTGCGCCGCATGCTCCTGACCCAGAAGGCCTTCGCCGAGGGCGGTCGGATGTTGACGCTCTACACCGCGCAGATGATCGATATCGTCGAGCACGGCACGGATGCCGCCGAGAAGGCGCGCGCCGAGACCCTGCTGGGTCTGCTGACCCCCATCGTCAAGGCATTTCTTACCGAGGTGGGCTTCGAGGCGACCAACGAGGGCGTCCAGGTCTTCGGCGGCCACGGCTTCATCCAGGAGTGGGGCATGGAGCAGCTGGTGCGTGATGCGCGCATCACCCGCCTCTACGAGGGCACCACCGGCATCCAGGCCCTCGACCTGCTGGGCCGCAAGGTGCTGATGAGCCAGGGCGAGAGCCTCAAGGTCTTCACTCGGGAGATCCACAAGTTCTGCCAGGCCGAGGAGGGCAGCAGCGAGCTCGCCGAATTTGTGCGCCCGCTGGTCAAGCTCAACCAGGAGTGGGGCGAACTGACCATGGCCATCGGCATGAAGGCCATGGCCGACCGCGAGGAGGTGGGCGCCGCCAGCGTCGACTACCTGATGTACGCCGGTTACGTGACCCTGGCCTACCTGTTTGCCCGCGCCGCCAGGCAGGCCCGCATGGCCTTGGCGGAAAGCAACGATGACGCCGCCTTCTACCGCGCCAAGCTCGACACCGCGCGCTTCTACTTCCAGCGCCTGCTGCCGCGCACCCGCGCCCACCAGGCAGCGCTGGAAGCCGGTGCCGAGCCGTTGATGGCGATCAGCGCCGAGGACTTGGGACTGGGCTTCGAGATCTAATGACGTAACGACGCACCAGCGAGCACTCTCTCGGTCGGTAGCGATCGATGGTTGGCGGCGGGGGACTCCCTCGCCGTCTTTTTTCACCTCGTGTGCGGTGTTTTCGGGTGCGGTCTAGCTTTACACCATCGATGGTTTGATTGGTGGAGCTGGAAAGAGCAGGATGCACCCTAATGCGTCGGGCCATCTGCCTTGCGGTTCTTGCGGAGTGACAGCCTCATGCGTGTCTTTGCTAACCCGGTCGGTGCCGGATCCCTCTGGTTCGACAACCTCGCCACCGCCGACGGAACGCCCGTTGCCTATGATCCGCAGGCCAGGGCCTTCCTGCCCATGCCGCCGTTCTGCGTCAATCGGGAGGTCATCGGCTGCAACTGGATCGCTCCCAAGCAGGGCGCCTTCTGCCGATCCTGCGCCATGACCGAGCTGGCGCCGGATCCGTCCATCACCGATGCCATGCCCAACTGGGCGCAGACCGAGGCCGCCAAGCGCTGGGTGCTCGACAACCTGGGCCGCTGGCACTGGTTCCGGCCCGAGGATCCCGGCGCTCGCCCCGTCTTCCACATGCTGGCCGAGGGGCATACGCCGGTGCCCATGGGGCATGTCGGGGGCGTGGTGACGATCAGCGTGGCGGAGGCGGACCCGGTCCTGAGCACCACCCGTCGAAAGGCGCTGGAAGAGCCCTACCGCACCATGATCGGCCATATGCGTCATGAGATTTCGCATATGCTCTGGTGGCGTCTCAGCCTGCGGGAAGATTTTCTCGAGGCCTTCCGGGCCATGTTCGGTGATGAGCGAGAGGACTATCCCGCCGCGCTCCAGCGTCATTACCATGACGGCCCGCCGCCCGACTGGAGGCTGCGCTTCCTGACCACCTATGCCTCCGCGCATCCGCACGAGGACTGGGCCGAGACCGCGGCCCACCTGCTGCACCTGACCGATATCACCGACAGCTTCGTCGCGACAGGCCTCTCTTCGCCGGAGTTGCCGAGTCACGGCTGGGACCCCTACATGGAAACGGACGCCGACCGCCTGATTCATGTCGCGGCCAGCCTGGTGGCGGGGGTCAACCACGTCAATCGCTCTATGGGGCTGTCCGACCTCTATCCCTTCGTGCTCTCGGATGTCGCGCGCCAGAAGCTTGCCTTCGTGCACGACTGGCTGCGCCGAGGTGCCCAGGGGCTTTGAACCGGGCAGGAGGCATTGCCGCGAGAGTGCCGGGGGGCACGCGGCATGTCTCGGATTCGGCCCCTTTGCTGGCGCTTCGGTCCTGCGCGTGCAGACTCACGGCCGAGTGACTGGCATCGGATGCCGCGTCGGAGGCATGATGATCCCCTCGGCGCCCCTTAGGGCGGCGAGATACTGTCGTCACGCGCACGAGGACCGCCCATGTCACGAACGACTCGCCTGCAAGACCTGATCCGGGTATTGCGTCACCATACGGGCCCGATCGGCGGGCCCGAGCTTGCCGAGAGGCTGGGGATCACCCTGCGCACCCTCTATCAGGACATCGCCGCACTGCGGGCGGTGGGGGTCGAGGTCGTCAACGCGCCCGGACAGGGCTATGTGCTGCCACCCGAGGTCGTGCTGCCGCCTGCGGCACTGGCCGAACCCGTCCCGCGGGAGCCGGCCGAGCTCACCTTCTATACCAACCCGCTCTCCCGGGGCGGGATCGTCCACTGGATGCTCGAGGAGCTCGGTGTGCCCTATCGCACGGTGCTACTCGAGTACGGCACCACCATGAAGTCAGCGGAGTACCTGGCCCTCAATCCCATGGGCAAGGTGCCGGCGATCCGCCACGGGAACGTGGTGGTCACCGAGGCCGCCGCCATCTGCGCCTATCTCGCCGATGCCTTCCCGGAGGCCGGTCTGGCGCCGCCGCCCGCCGCGCGTGGCGACTACTACCGCTGGCTGTTCTTTGCGGCCGGTCCCCTGGAATCCGTCATCTCGCTCAATACCCTCGGCGTGCAGCCCACCGCCGAGCAGCAGAGGCAGATCGGCTGTGGTGACTACTGGGCGGTGCTCGACGCCCTGGCAGGTGCCCTCGACGGGCGAAGCCATATCGCGGGGACGGCGTTCAGCGCGGCGGATGTCTATGTCGGCTCGCACCTCGGCTGGGGCATGCACTTCGGCACCATTCCCCGTCGGCCCGAGTTCGAGGCCTACTGGGCGGCACTGAAGGACCGGCCGGCGCGGCTGCGCTGCGAGGCATACGTCGAGCGGGCCCTCTCGCTGCAGGCCTGATGGCAGGGCGCTGGCGACGACTCGCAACCCTCTGGCGCCATGCCCACCTGGCCCTGACGGTGCTGGTGCTGCTGGTCTGGTCGCTGTCGGGCAGGGATCTCGCCGGGGTGATGTTCCTGCCGGTCTGGGTGCTGGCCACCCAGCTGATCGTGGCCGGCAGCCTGGAGGCCGCCCGGCTGCGGCGGCGTGCCTGGCTGGACCAGTACCTTCGCGATGACTCCCCCTGGTACGGCTGGCTGCGTGGCGGGGCGATGATGGTGGTGCGTCATCAGCTAGTGGGGGCGCTGCTGGCGCTGGTGCTGCTGGTCAAGCTGCGCCTGCTGGCGCCGCCCCTCTGGCCGGTGGTGCTGGCCGGGGTGCCGGGGCTGGTGGTAGCGCAGGAGCTGCTGCGCCGACGCCTGGCACGCCACGTTATTACCGAGCACCTGCCGGCGGTAACGAGGCGCCTGGTGGTGGTGCCGACCGCCGGCCTGCTGGCCCTGATCCTCGTGGTGGCCACTCTCTGGCTGCCCCAGCCATGGCTGGTCGGGCTCGGCTGGGAGGAGGCCATCTTGCGTCATTTCCCGGGCGATACGGGGGGAGCCGTTCTGGGGTTCTTCGAGCGACTGGTGGCCATCGCCGAGATCAGCCAGCACTGGACCATGCAGAATGCCGAGGAGCGTTTCGGGCTCGCCACGCCCGTGGCGATGCTGGGCTGGTCACTGTTGCTGCTCACCCAGAGCACCTTTGCCTGGGCCTACGTGCGCTTGCTGATCGGCGCCGAGGCCCTGCGTCGGGGTGGCCGTCGGCATCAACATGCGGCCTTGCACATCCACCATGAGGAGGGTCCCAAATGAGTCATGCCTGGCGACCGTCAACCGGCTGGGCGCGTCTGGCTCTCGCGATCCATCCCTGGCGCGGATGGGGGCTGTCGGTTCTGGTGGTCATGGTGCTGCTGCTGCTGTTCGAGGTCGGCCATGGCTGGCTGGCGTCGCGCAGTCAGTCGCCGCTGTTCCGGGTGATCGTGGCAGGCGAGTCCCTGACGCTGGATGCCGAGACCCACGCCGACTTCTCACGCGACCTGTCGGCACTCTCCACGGAGGCGGAGGAGCGGCTCCAGGCGCGCATGCGGCCCTGGCTGGACGAGCGGCTCGAGCGGGCCTTTGCGCCTCTCGAGGCGGCGGTGCCGGACTACCTGGACTGGTACTTCTCGCCCGTCGGCAGCTATACGCGGCTCGGCGTGGCACTCATGGGTGACCTCGATGCCTGGCTGGATGGGCAGCTTCACCAACGGCTGGTCGAGGCGACTGGCCTCGAGTCGGCCCTGGCCGAACTGCAGGCGGAGTATCCTCGGCGCCTGGCCAGCGAACAACAGGGACTGGCCGATGACATGGCCGCGACGCTCCAGGAACGCTACGCCCCGCGACAGGTGTCGTCGGGAAGGGAGAGCGAGCGGCCCATCCATGAACTCGATCTGGATGGGGAGCTCCAGAAGGCCCTGCAGGATGGCCGGGATACGGCACGCTGGAGCACTGCCGCCGTGGGCGGCAGTGGAACCGCCCTGCTGGCGGGGCGTGCCCTGGCCCGGCGGCTCGGTGCCTCCGCCGCCTCGCAGGGCAGCCGCCTGGCCCTGCGCGGCCTGGTCACTCGCCTGGGGACTGGTACCCTGCGTTCGCTGGCCGCCGGTGGAACCGCGTCAGCGGCCACCGCGCCTGCGGGCCCGGGCGCCCTGGTGATGGGCACGGTCACCACCGCCGTGACCCTGGCCGGTATCGCGGGAAGCGAGGTTGTCCTGCTCAAGGTACAGGAGGCGCTCCATCGGCCGGCAATGGAATCCCAGATGCGTGACGCCATCGGCCAGACCCGGCAGCGGATGCAGGCCTCGCTCGAGGCCTCGGCCTCTGCCGGCGCCGTGACCCTGACGGGGCAGCTCGAGGCTCAGACGCCCCGGGCCGAGGACGACAAGGCGAAGCCCCGCACCTACCGGATCCTCGGCCGGCCCGACGAATAGCGGCGTCAGGCGCCATGCAGCCGGCGATGCAGCTCACGGATGCGGTCGGCGAATTCCGGCACCGGGCCCTCGACCACCGCGTCCGGCACCACCTCCCGGATAGGCAGCGGGCGCACCCTTGGCGGGGCCACACCCAGCTCTTCCAGCCAGTCCACCAGCTGCTCGGACGAACTGGCATAGACGATCCGTCCCAGCCCCACCCAGCCGTGGGCCGCCGCGCACATGGGGCAATGCTCACCGGAGGTGTAGACGGTGGCCCGCCCGCGCTCCTCGGGCGTCAGGTTCTCCGCGGCCCAGCGCGCCAGGAAGAATTCGGGATGCTGGGTGGCATCCCCGCCGGCCACATGGTTGTGATCCTCCACCAGCACCGCGCCATCGCCGCTCACCAGCACCGAGCCGAATGGCTCGTCGCCGGCCGCCAGGGCCTCCTCCGCCAGCTCCACGCAGCGCTGCAGGTGGTGCCTGTCCGTCTCGGTGATCATCGTCGCGTTCTCCACTCTGCGCATGACGGTTGTCTCCCAGCATACGATCACCAGAGGCATTTTTCATGGCAGGAGACCGGGCAGGGGCGCCCGTGCCCTGGCTTTCGAGGCCTTGCCATGCTCAGAAGAACGTCAACCCGACCTGGAAGAGCCGCTCCACGTCGCGCAGCCGGCGCTTGTCGATCACGAACAGGATGACGTGGTCACCGGACTCCACCACCACGTCGTCATGGGCGATCAGCACCTCCTTGCCGCGTACCACGGCGCCGATGGTGGTGCCCTGGGGCAGGTCGATCTCGCCGATGGCGCGCCCCACCACCTTGGACGACTGGGTGTCGCCGTGGGCGATGGCCTCGATGGCCTCGGCCGCGCCGCGGCGCAGCGAGTGGACGTTGACGATGTCGCCGCGCCGCACGTGGGTCAGCAGGCTGCCGATGGTGGCCTGCTGGGGCGAGATGGCGATGTCGATCTCGCCGCCCTGCACCAGGTCGACATAGGCGGCGTTGTTGATCAGCGTCAGCACCTTCTTGGCGCCCATGCGCTTGGCCAGCATCGACGACATGATGTTGACCTCGTCGTCGTTGGTCAGCGCACAGAAGATGTCGCACTCCTCGATGTTCTCCTCCTCCAGCAGCCGCTTGGCGGTGGCGCTGCCGTGCAGCACCACGGTGCGGTCGAGGCGTTCGGAGAGCTGGGTGCAGCGCTCGAGGTTGTGCTCGATGATCTTGACCTGGTGGCTGTGCTCCAGGTGCTCGGCCAGGCGCTCGCCGATGTTGCCGCCGCCGGCGATCATCACCCGGCGGAAGTCGCGGTCGAGGCGGCGCAGCTCGCTCATCACCGCGCGGATGTCGCGCCGGGCGGCGATGAAGAACACCTCGTCGTCGGCCTCGATCACGGTGTCGCCGCGGGGAATGATCGGCCGGTTCTGGCGGTAGATGGCCGCCACCCGGGTGTCGACGCTGGGCATGTGGCGGCGCAGGAAGCCCAGCTCCTGGCCGACCAGCGGGCCGCCGTAGAAGGCCTTCACCGCCACCAGCTGCACCAGGCCGCCGGCGAACTCCAGCACCTGCAGGGCGCCGGGATGCTCGATCAGCCGGCGGATATGGTCGGTGACCACCTGCTCGGGGCTGATCAGCACGTCGATGGGCACCGCCTCGTGGGCGAACAGGCCCTTGCGGGTCAGGTAGGCGGTGGCACGCACCCGGGCGATCTTGGTCGGCGTGCGGAACAGGGTGTGGGCCACCTGGCAGGCGATCATGTTGACCTCGTCAGAGTTGGTCACTGCGATCAGCATGTCGGCGTCCTCGCAGCCGGCCTGGCGAAGCACCATGGGGTAGGAGCCGGCCCCGGAGACCGTGCGGATGTCCAGGCGGGTATGCAGCTCGCGCAGGCGCTCGCCGTCGGTGTCCACCACCGTGATGTCGTTCTCCTCCCGGGCCAGGTGCTCGGCCAGGGTGCCGCC
>NZ_JASCQQ010000021.1:0-31658 GCF_030012485.1 Halomonas rhizosphaerae | reverse complement strand
TTTGTTTATTCCGGCAACCAATCGCCGTGCAAGCACGGCTCCTACAGGGCCCTGGCGCTCGCCGCCGTTTAAAACACCCGCCCCCCTGCGGCATTGAGCCGCGCCCATGGCTGTCATACACTCGCGTTACATTCAAACAATTGTTTCCAATGAAGTGGAGCCGTCGCCCATGGCCCAGCAGCCCGACACCGTCACGCGCATCCTCGATACCGCCGAGGTGCTGTTCGCCGAACGCGGCTTCGCCGAGACCTCGCTACGCAACATCACCAGCAAGGCCAAGGTCAACCTGGCGGCGGTCAACTACCACTTCGGCTCCAAGAAGTCGCTGATCCAGGCGGTGTTCGCGCGCTACCTCGACCCCTTCACCGTACGCTTCCACGCCGCCCTCGACGAGCTCGAAGCGCGCCACGAGGGCGGTGTCATCCCGCTGGAGGAGCTGCTGGAGACCATGGCGCGCAGCGTGCTCGAGGTGCCGGCGGAGCGCCACAGCCTCAAGGTGTTCATGCGCCTGCTGGGGCTCGCCTACAGCCAGGCCCAGGGGCACCTGCGCCGCTACATCCAGGAGGAGTATGGCAGCGTCTTCACTCGGTTTACGGAACTGGTGCGCCGGGCCACGCCTGAATTGCCCGACGCCGAGCGCTTCTGGCGGCTGCACTTCATGCTGGGCACGGTGATCTTCACCCTCTCCGGCCTGGATGCCCTGCGCGACATCGCCGAGAAGGACTACGGCGAGCATGTCAGCGTGCGCGACCTGGTGCGTCGCCTGCGCCCGGTGGTGGTGGCGGCCATGAACGCGCCGCTGCCCGAGCCCGCCCCGGCCCAGCGCGAGGCCGGCTGATGCGCACGCCGCTTCTCAACAATTTGCCGCCGGAGGAAGGCGTGTGGCTGGAGATCGACACCGCCGCCCAGCGGCTCTCCGTCTGGCGGGGGCGCGAGGTCGAGTGGTCATGCGAGGTCTCCACGGCCGCCAACGGCACCGGAGAGGAGGAGGGCAGCGGGGCCACACCGCTGGGCTGGCACCAGGTGCGCGCCGCCATCGGCGCGGGCAACCCTCCCGGCACCGTCTACCGCGGCCGCCGGCCCACCGGCGAGGTTTATAGCGAGGCCCTGGCATCCGAGCACCCCGGGCGCGACTGGATCCTTACCCGCATCCTCTGGCTGAGCGGCCTGGAGCCCGGCCGCAACCGCGGCGGCAAGGTCGACTCCCAGCGGCGCTATATCTACCTGCATGGCACCCCGCCGAGCGAGCCCATGGGCGTGGCCCGCTCCCATGGCTGCATCCGTGTGCGCGATAGTGAGCTGCTGGCGCTGTTCGAGATCGCTCTGCCGGGCATGCCGGTATGGCTGCACGACTGACGATGTGAGTGCTGGATTCTGGGTGGCAGGGTTTCGTGGGGTCGGTGCTTGCACCGCGAAAGGCGGAGGCACCAAAGCGCCGTGCAAGTCGAAGCGTCGAACCGACGGCTCCCACAGGACCACCTGCATTTTGTGGGAGCGGCGATTTACACTAAGCGCGCCGCTAAATCACGCCGCCTCGGTCTTTAGCAGCGGCCAGGCGCCCTGTTTCGAGGCTTCCAGGATTACCACCTCCACGATGGTGCCATCCTCTGCATAGCTGATATGGGTATTCCAGTCCTGGGAGCGCTCACGAACGATCGGCTTGTCGGCAAGGTGCAGGACCAGGATGTCATCCGCCTCGTCATAGGTGGTGCGCATGCTCAATCCTCCCATTGGAAATGATGCATCACGGTCTTGACGACCAGCTTATCTTCCAAGATCACGGCTGCACAGACCAGATTGTCCTTGCGACTGGGCACTTCCTTGGCGATCCATAGTCGGACATCATCCTTGTACCGGGTTATGCCGGTTTCGAGCAGGTTGATCAACTCACTCTCTGCGATGCGCCTTTCTGCCATACGCTCTCTGGCGTGGCGGGTGATGTGAACGTCCCGTTCAAACCTATGGCAGTGCATTAACTATCTCAGACCACTGATTCTGGCTCTTGATCGCATATATCCTCGGCTGGCCGCTTGGCCGCTTGGCCGCTTGGCCGCTTACCCGATCACGCTGCCCAGTTCGAAGATCGGCAGGTACATCGAGACCACCAGGCCGCCGACCAGCACGCCGAGCACCACGATGATGAAGGGCTCGAGCAGCGAGGTGAGGGTATCCACCTTGTTGTCGACCTCCTCCTCGTAGTAGTCCGCCACCCGGTTGAGCATGGCGTCAAGCGAGCCTGCCTCCTCGCCGATCCCCACCATCTGCACCGCCAGCGCCGGGAACTGCTCGGTGAGGCGCATGGCGAAGTTGAGCTGCTGCCCCGTGGCCACGTCCTCGCGGATCTGGGCGATGGCGCGCTCGTAGACCATGTTGCCCGCCGCGCCCTCGGCGGTCTCCAGTGCCTCCACCAGCGGTACGCCGGCGCCGAAGGTGGTGGCCAGCGTGCGTGAGTAGCGCGCCACGGCGGACTTGTCGAGGATGTCGCCGATCACCGGAATGCGTAGCGACAGCTTGTGCATGCGAAAGCGGAACGCCTCGGACTTCTTCATGCCGGTGCGCAGGAAGTAGATGAAGGCAGCGACGCCGAGCACTCCCCACCACCAGTACTGCTGGGCGAACTGGGAGAGCCCGATGGTGATACGGGTCGGCGCGGGCAACTCGGCACCGAAGCCGTGGAAGAGGCTCTCGAACTGCGGCACCACCTTGATCAGCAGCAGGGCGGTGACGGCCACGCCCACCAGGATGACCGCCGCGGGATACCAGAGCGCCTTCTTGACCCGGCTCTTGAGCGATTCGATCTTCTCCTTGTAGGCCGCTACCCGTTCCAGCATGCGGTCCAGCGAGCCCGACTGCTCCCCGGCCTCCACCAGGTTGGCGAACAGCCGATCGAAGTGCTCGGGGTGGCGCTTGAGGGCCTCCGAGAAGCTGGCGCCGGCCGCCACGTCGTTCATCAGCTCCTGCACCAGCGCGCTCATCGCCGGCTTCTTGAGGCTCTCGGCCACCACCTGGAAGGCCTGCAGCACTGGCACGCCAGCGCGGATCATGGTGGCCATCTGGCGGGCGAAGAGCATGATGTCCCGCGGCTTGATCTTGCCCATGCCGCCGCCGAAGCTGCTCTTGCGGCGGATCTGCTTGACGATGATGTTCTGGCCACCGAGGGTCTTCTCCACCTCGGCCTTGCGGGCGGCGATGATCTCGCCCCCCACCTTGCGCCCGCCGGGCCCCTTGCCGCTCCAGCGCCAGCGGTAGAGCTTGGTCTTCTGTGACTTGCGCATGGGCTTCGTTGCCATGTTCATTTCCCTGTCCCCGCGTTGTGGTTTGTCAGCGTCTTGTACGGCGGTTGGTTGTGTTATTTGTAGGAGCCGCCGAAACGCCCGCTCCCTCAAGGTTGCAGGTGGCCTGAATCCAGTGTGGGAGCTGTGCTTGCACAGCGATTGGTTGCCGAAATACACAAATCGCCGTGCAAGCACGGCTCCCACAATATCAACACATCGCTCCTACAATACTGCGCCGCTTGGCCGCTTGGCCGCTTGGCCGCTTCTCGCTAGTCCTTCGTCACCCGGTTCACCTCGGCCAGGCTGGTCAGCCCCTGCATCACCTTCAGGAGCCCGCTTCGGCGCAGGTCCGGGTGGCCCTCCTTGCGCGCCTGGGTGTCGAAGTCCCTGGAATTCCCCTGGGTCATGATCAGGTGGCTCATGTCATCGCTGATCGGCACCACCTCGTAGATGCCTACCCGGCCCTTGAAGCCCTGGGTGCAGTGCTTGCAGCCCACCGGCTCGTAGATGGTGGCCCCGGCCACTTCTTCCTCGGTGAAGCCCTGCTGCAGCAGCACCTCGCGGGGGATATCCGCCGGCTGCTTGCAGCGCTTGCACAGCCGCCGCGCCAGGCGCTGGGCGATGATCAGGCTCACGGAGCTCGCGATATTGAAGGGCGCCACCCCCATGTTGGCCAGGCGCGTCAGGGTCTCCGCTGCCGAGTTGGTGTGCACGGTGGAGAGCACCAGGTGGCCGGTCTGGGAGGCCTTGACGGCGATCTCGGCGGTCTCCAGGTCGCGGATCTCGCCGACCATCACGACGTCCGGGTCCTGGCGCAGGAAGGCGCGCAGGGCGCTGGCGAAGCTCAGGCCGATCTTGGGCAGCACGTTCACCTGGTTGACCCCCGGCACCTTGATCTCCACCGGGTCCTCGGCGGTGCAGATGTTGCGCTCCACCTGGTTGAGGATGTTGATGCCGGTGTAGAGGGTCACCGTCTTGCCGCTGCCGGTGGGCCCGGTGACGAGTATCATACCCTGGGGGTCGTCGAGCACCCCCTCGTACATGTCGCGCTGCTCGGGTGTGAAGCCCAGCTGCTCGATGCCCAGCTGCGCCGAGCTGGGGTCGAGGATACGCAGCACCACCTTCTCGCCATACACCGTGGGCAGCGAGTTGACGCGAAAGTCGATGGAGCGGGTGGTGGAGAGCTTGAGCTTGATGGCGCCGTCCTGGGGCAGGCGGCGCTCCGAGATATCCAGTCGCGACATCACCTTGAGGCGTGCGGAGATGCGCGAGCGCATGGCGAAGGGCGGGTGGGCCACGTCGTGGAGGATGCCGTCGATGCGAAAGCGCACCCGGTAGCTGGTCTCGTAGGGCTCGAAGTGGATGTCCGAGGCGCCGCGGTGGATGGCGTCCAGCAGGATCTTGTTGACGAACTTGACGATGGGGGCGTCGTCGCCGGCCGCGGCCACCGCCGCCTGCTCGTCGGTGGCGTCCACCACCCCCTCGTCGTAGGCCAGCTGGCCCACGGCATCGTCGACGTCGGCCAGTTCGTCGAGCATGCTGCGCTCATTGCGGGCGAGATACCCCTCCAGCACCGGGCCGAGCTGGTCCACCGGGGACAGCACCCCCTCCGGTGTCAGCCCGGTGGCGAACTGCAGCTCGTCCAGCAGGGCGAGCGTGGAGGGGTAGGGCACCGCGACGGTGAGCCGATGGCCGTGGCGCACCAGCGGCAGCACCCCCAGCCGGCGCAGGATCTTGTCCGGGTAGTCCGCCGCCGGCGGCAGGCTCTCCAGGCGGATGGCGTCCAGGTCGATGATCGGCAGGCCATATTCCCAGGCGGCGGAGAGCGTGGCCTTGCGCGCCGGCACCATGCCCGCCTCGATCAGGTGCTCGAGCAGCGACATCTCCGCCTCGCGGGCCTCGCTCTCGGCGCGTACCGCCGCCGCCTCGCCCAGCAGGCCATCGGTCACCAGCCGCCGGGCCAGCCCGCGCAGCCCACTGCGGTGGGTGGCGCCATGCAGCGTCGAGGGCGTGGGTTCCGGCGCGGCCGGCGGTATCTCGGGGGAGGGGGGGCGGTAGTCGTTCATGGCGCCTCGTGGTGTCGCCGCAAGGGGCAGCGGGAACTGGAGTGTGTCGTCTGGGCTGATTCTAGCCCCTGTGGCCTACCCCCGCCCAGCACCACGCCACGCTCCTTCAACCTTTTCCTCGCACTTCGGCTCATACACTAGTATGAAAATCCTGCTACTCACTCACCTTTCGGCTACAATGGGCCTTGCAGGGTTGCAGATCGTAAATTAATGTAACTCTTACCGGGCGGCATGACGCTCGATGAACCCGGTGGCAGGGCGAGGGGCTTTTTTGTGGGAGCGCTGCTTGCAGCGCGATGACGAGGCTACCGACTCTGATCTGCCATCAAACGTAAACCCGTACGGGCGACGAGAAGAAGGCACACGCCAGACGCGCCACGACGGACAGGAGCAAGGGGCAGGGCCATGAAGAAACAGGGCATGCAGAACTATGTGAAGACCGGGCAGGGCGGTTTTACCCTGATCGAACTGCTGATCGTGGTGGCGATCATCGGCGTTCTGGCGGCGATAGCGATTCCGAGATATCAAGACTATTTGGTGAGTTCAGCTGAGCGGGCGTGTAAAGCAGAAGTTCGATCAATTGCGTCTCTAGTCGCCGCGGATATCATTGAAGCTGGAACATACACTTACACTGAAAGTGATTATTTTGACGATGCTTCAGCAGATGGAGGTGAAAGAGCTTGCCAGAGCATTGGTTTCACGAATAGTACTGGCATTTTGCTTGGTGACCCTCAAGAACCAGGCGTTGAAGATCAGACAGTATACGTTGGTCTAACCACTTCCTGATAATTCTAAGATTTTCAATCTCAGCATGGCCGGCTTCAGCCGGCCATTTTCTTGACAGGGTGTTCCGACCTGATGCCCATCCTACTGTTGGCATTCCTGCTTGTAACTCTGCTCTTTTCCTGGGTGTCACCTCCCTTGTATTCCCTTGATTTCCAGCGATGGGCTATGCTCATTGCGCTGTTGGGGGTGGTTGGGCTGGCTGGCGGGCGGGAGCGAAAACGCCTGTTTGCTGGATTGAGGTGTGGCAGCAGCCGACTCTTGGCCCTGTGCACGGCTACTGTCGTGTTGCTGGTGGCAGCAAGCCTGATGGTATCGCCTTTTCCGGCGCTGTCCTCGCTGGAGCTAGTCTATCTGCTGGCTCTGGTGATGATGACGGGACTGGTCGCACTCTCCGTACGCCAGGCATCGCTGCTTCTCTGGCAATTGACTGGCGGTATGGCAGTGCTGCTACTGACGGTCTATGCCCTCATGGCCCTCGACAGCATCCATTTTCATTGGCCGATCTTTACCAAGCGCGATGCCACGCCTGGGCTGGGCAATATCCGCTACTTCTCGGATCTTGCCGTGGGCCTGATGCCGCTGGGGCTGGTCTATGTGGTGGCGCGCAAGAAGCTTTCCTTGTCCGTGGCGCTGCTGGCCGCGTTGCCTCTGGCGGTGTGGTGGTACCTGCTCTTCCTCACGGTGGGGCGTTCGGGGGTGCTGAGCCTGACGGTGGCCGTGCTGGTGGTCATCGTGCTCTTCCGCCGCCAGGCGGCCTGGCCGGTGGGCACCCTTCTCTTCTCGGCGTTACCTGCACTGGCGGCCTGGTGGCGGGTAAACCCCTTGCGCGAACTCTCATCGAACGATCTTACGCCGAAGTCCCTGTCCGATAGCGCGGGTGAATTGACCGGCGATATTACGGTGACCAACGACAGGATCTACCTGTGGCAGGAAGCATGGCAGTACGCCATGGAACATTTCCCCTTGGGCATCGGCCCCATGGGGCTGGCCGGTGATGGTCTTGACTACCATGTGGGCTCCTACGCCCATGCCCATAATCTCTTTCTGAATACTGCCGCGGAGTGGGGCCTCCCCCTGGCTCTAGTGCTATTTGCCTTCGTGCTGTACGGATGCTGGACGATCTACCGGCGTAGTCAATCCCTCCCCAATACGGACAAGCCGCTGTATGCCTGCCTGGTGATGGCGTTCGTGGGTGTGATGGTCAATGTCCAATTCTCCGGTGCGCAGATCATCCCTCTCAGCAGCCTGGTGATGATGCTGGCCATCGGTCTGGTATTTGGCTTTCGCGGTCTGGAGCCGCTCCCTTCAGCGGCCTCAACTCCGAGGCAAGTCGGTGGCGTCGGCCCGGTCGTTCTCTGGGCCGCGGGCATGCTCGTACTGGGTTATCTCTTCTTTGCAGGGTGGTCGCTTTATCAGCTTTCCCTGGACTCCACGAGGCCCTGTTTCCAGATCCTTGAAGAAACCGCCTATTTCCCTCGTTTCTGGGCCCAGGGGCGACTGGAGTGCATGCAGATAGTGGCGCCGGATCACTGGCTGTTCTGGCCGTGGCCGTGGCCGTGATGCTGATGGCCCGGCCAGGCGGGACAGGTCCCCGTTCCCCCCGGCCTCAACCCTTAGGCGGCCGGCAGCGATCCCGGCCGCTGGCGCTTCCACGTTACAATTGTGAAAAGGCGCGCCGGGTGGCCACCCACGGACGACGCCAGGACCATTACGCAACGGAAAGGAGATAGCCGGCATGCTGAGGGAGTTCAAGGAATTCGCCGTGCGCGGCAACGTGGTGGACATGGCGGTGGGGATCATCATCGGCGGGGCCTTCGGCACCATCGTCCAGAGCCTGGTCAACGACGTGCTGATGCCGCCTATCGGGCTGCTGATGGGCGGCGTCGACTTCTCGGAGATATTCCTGGTGCTGAAGGGCGAGGGGCCCTATACCACCCTGGCCGAGGCCTCTGCGGCCGGGGCGGTCACCCTTAACATCGGGGTCTTCGTCAATAACGTGATCAGCTTCCTGATCGTGGCCATCGCGGTCTTCCTCCTGGTCAAGGGCGTCAACCGCCTTCGCCGCCAGCAGGCCGCGGCGCCCACGGAACCCACGGCGCCGCCGGAGGACATCTTGCTGCTGCGCGAGATACGCGATGAACTGCGCAGGGAGCAGGCGTCGTTGGAATCATCGGGTGATTGAAGGGGAGCCAGGTGTTAGGCGTTGTCTGAAAAGGCGGCGAGGGAAGGCCAGACAAGGCAAAAATCGGCGAGAAGACGGAGTTTACTGGGTGTAAATGAGTACTTTGAGTCGATTTTTAACGACGTATGGCCGAGCGCAGCCAGTTTTCGGACATCGCCTAGAACCCCCAGCGCACCCGGAAGGTCAGCCCCACCACCACGAACAGCACCGAGAGCAGCGTGACGGCGAGGATATGCCAGCCCATCAGCGGCAGGGTGGCGGGCGAGAGGCGCGGGATGACCCGGAAGCGGGCATGGGCCGCCACCAGGGCGGTAAGTCCGAGCAGCGCGAGCTTGAGCTGGATCAGCTCCGCTACCGGGCCGCCCTCGGCCGAGAACCATAGCGCCAGGGAGGGCAGCTTCTGCCATGCCAGCCACAGCCCGGTGACAACCTGTACCGCCAGCGCCGGCATGCCAAGCTTCTCGTAGCCTTCCTCGAACCAGGTCAGGGAGCCCACGTCACGCCCGCGCAGCACCCGTGGCAGAATGGTTACCGCCAGCACCAGATGTCCGCCGGTCCAGATGGTGGCGCCCAGTAGGTGCAGTAACAGCAGGGTGGCGGTCATGGTGGCTCCTGGCTCCTTGTAAGGTCAGACGCCAGGGTTACCAAAAAAACTGGCCCGGCACGAGGCCAGGCTAGCAGAGAGAGCGCTTAGATATAGAACTGCGGCAGGCGACGGGCACGGGATGCCTGGGCGCTCTTCTTCGACAGGCGAGACTCGGGGCGGCTCCAGATGGTCAGGAAGCGCTCGGTGCTGCGGCGGCGACGGGCCGAGCGCAGCGGGCGTGCGGGCAGGGACTGGTCCCAGATGGTGGCGAAGGTGGTATCGGTCATGTTGGCGCTCCGGGGCCATGGCGGCCCGCTAATATATGTGAAAGTGTTTTCCATTATACCCGAGTTCAAACGTTTGTCTACGACTTAGGTCGTAGACGGTGGCAGCGGAAGCAATGCATGAGGCTGGGCCGGGACGCCATCGAGCGGCTGATCGCCGGGGTGGAGGGACGCGCCAGGGCTCGGCTAGCCCCGAAGGCCGCCTTGCCTACACTGTGAACATCGGAGATTCGGCAGGGAGGCCACCCGGATGCAATATCCACGGATTGTTCACCATGGGGCCGCCGAGGGCGTCACCGGCAGTTGCCACCGCCTGCAGGTAAGCGAGGATCGCGCACTGCTGGTGGATTGCGGACTCTTCCAGGGCCAGGACGCCGACCATCTCGACAGCCTTGATCAGCACCGAGTACGCTTTCCGGTGGACGACGTGCTGGCGCTGGTGGTCACCCATGTGCACATCGACCATATCGGCCGGCTGCCCTACCTGTTGGCCGCGGGCTACCGGGGACCGATCCTCTGCTCGGTACCCTCCGCGCGGCTGCTGCCGCTGGTGATCGAGGACGCGCTGAAGATCGGCTTCACCCGCGACCGGGGGCTGATCGAGCGCTTCCTGGCCGAGGTGGAGGGGCGACTGGTGCCGCTGGACTACCGGCAGTGGCATACCGTGATCGACGACGACTGCCACCGCATACGCGTCAAGCTGCAGCGCGCCGGGCATATCCTCGGCTCGGCCTATGCGGAGGTCGACACGCTCGACCACGGCACGGGCGAGTCCCACCGCACGGTGTTCTCCGGCGACCTGGGCGCGCCTTACGCGCCACTGCTGCCGGCGCCGAGGCCGCCGTATCGCGCCGACACCCTGGTGATCGAGAGCACCTACGGCGACCGCCGCCACGAGGATCGCACTACCCGCCGGGCGCGGCTCAAGGGCGCCATCGACCGGGCCCTTCAGAACGACGGCAGCGTGGTGATTCCCGCCTTCAGCATCGGCCGCACCCAGGAGCTGCTCTACGAACTCGAGGGGCTGATTCATGGCGCCACGGATCCTCGCTGGCGGGAGCTCGAGATCATCGTCGACTCGCCGCTGGCCGCGCGCTTCACCCGGGTCTATCGCGAGCTCAGGCTCTGGTGGGACGCCGAGGCCCAGCGGCGGCTGCGCAGTGGCCGCCACCCGCTGAGCTTCGACAACCTCTACACCGTGAATGACCACGCCGAGCACGAGCAGACCGTGGACTACCTGGCCCGCACCCACCGCCCGGCGGTGGTGATCGCGGCCAGCTGCATGGTCACCGGCGGGCGGGTGGTCAACTACCTCAAGCGCATGCTGAACGATCCGCGCCACGCCGTGGTGTTCATCGGCTACCAGGGCGCCGGGACCCCGGGCCGCGACATCCAGCGCTATGGGCCGCGTGGCGGCTGGGTGGTCCTCGACAACGAGCGCATCGACATCCGCGCCCATATCGAGACCGTCAGCGGCTACTCCGCCCACGCCGACCGGCAGAACCTGCTCGACTTCATCCGCCGCATGCGCGATCCGCCAAGTCGCGTGCGCCTGGTGCACGGCGAAGGTGATGCCCAGCTCGCCCTCAAGGCCAGGATCGAGCAGTACGCAAGGGAAGCAGGCCGCGAAGTCGAGGTTACCCTCGGTAAAGATTATTTGGCGGAGTGAAGGGTGATGCCGCGCGTCTATGTAGACTTTGGGTGTTCGTAGGAGCCGTCGGTTCGACGCTTCGGCTCGCACGGCGATGACCTCGGATCTGACCCCCCCCCCGCGGCGGACACTGATACATTTGCCTACTGGCCATAGAGGAAGGTTTCCGATGTTCCACCACATCCTCGTCGTCTGCACCGGCAATATCTGCCGCAGCCCGGTGGCGGCGGCGATGCTCGCTCGCGCACTGCCCGAGCACGAGGTGGCATCCGCTGGCCTGGGGGCGCTGGTCGGGCAGGGGGTCGAGCCAACCGCCCGCGCGCTGGCGGAGGCCGATGGCCTGGTGGTGAGCGAGCACCGTGCCCGGCAGCTCACGCCCGAGATGATCAGTGGCGCCGATATCGTGCTGGTGATGAGCGATGGGCAGCGCCAGGCCGTTGGCGAGCTGGTGCCCGAGGCCCTGGGCAAGTCCATGCTGCTGGGGCACTGGCTGGGGGAGCGCCAGGAAAGGCAGATCCCCGACCCCTACCGCAAGTCCACCGCCGTGTTTGAAGAGGTGCATCGCCTGCTGAGAGAGGCCTGTAGCGCCTGGTCGACCCGGCTGCGGTGAGAACAGGGCTCGAAGTGTGTAACAGAGCAGCCGGGTTATCAAAAGGATTCAGGCGCTCCCCCAGACGATGAAGTAGGGGTTCAGGTGCTCCTGGGGCGTGGCATAACGCAGCGGCTGGCCTGCCAGGGTCTCCACCCGGCCACCGGCCTGCTCGACCACTGCCTGGGCGGCGCCGGTGTCCCACAGGCAGGTGGGGCCGAGGCGAGGATAGACATCCGCCGCGCCCTCGGCGATCAGGCAGAGTTTCAGCGAGCTGCCCATCGGCACCATGTCGTGCGGGCCGAGCTGCCCCAGCCACTCGGCCAGATCCGGGCTGGGGTGGGAGCGGCTTCCCACCACGCGCCAGGTGGTGCCCTTGGCGGGCTTGCCGGCGACCTGGATCGGCTGACGCTCGCCGCTGGCGTCCTCCTTTAAGGCGCCAATGCCTTCGGCGGCCAGATAGCTGACCTCCAGTGCAGGCGCGACAACTACACCGAGCACCGGCTTGCCATTCTCGATCAGCGCGATGTTGACGGTGAACTCGCCGTTGCGCTTGATGAATTCCTTGGTGCCGTCCAGCGGGTCCACCAGCCAGTAGCGGCCATCGGCGTTCGCCCCGTCGAAGCCTTCGGTGTGCTCCTCGGAGAGCACCGGGATCTCTACCGGCAGGGCGTGAAGCCCCTTGACGATGACGTCATGGGCGGCCTTGTCGGCCTCGGTGAGCGGGCTCTTGTCCGCCTTCTCCTCGATGGAGAAGTCGCGGGCGTAGACGGACATGATGGCCTGGCCGGCGTCTAACGCAATGTTGTGGATCCTATCCAGGAGTGTTGCAAGGTCCATCTATTACCTTCCTCTGCCAAGATTGGGGCAAGCTGGAAGCTGGAAGAGCGGCGCTGCGCGCCTGGAAGCTGGAAGATTGCCGCTGCGCGGCATAACCCCCAAACCTTGGGTTGTGGGGGGATTCTTCCAGCTTCCAACTTCCAACTTCCAGCTTCCAACTTCCAACTTCCAACTTCCAACTTCCAGCTTCCAGCTTCAAGCTTACAGATCCGGGCGAAGCCCGGGTCTTCCAGCTTCTAGCTTATAAGTTGGCGCTTCCGCAGCAGCGCGATGATGGCATCGGCAGCCTCGTCGCTGCTCATCGTCTGGGTCTTGATGTGCAGGTCCGGGTTTTGCGGTGTCTCGTAGGCGGAGTCGATGCCGGTGAAGTTCTTCAGCTCGCCGCGGCGTGCCTTGCGATAGAGCCCCTTGGGGTCTCGCTCTTCGGCCACGTCCAGCGGCGTGTCGACAAAGATCTCGATGAACTCCCCCTCTTCCACCAGGTCGCGGGCCAGCTGGCGCTCGCTGCGGAAGGGCGAGATGAAGGCGGTCAGCACGATCAGCCCGGCATCGACCATCAGCCTGGCTACCTCGCCCACGCGGCGGATGTTCTCGACGCGGTCGGCATCGGTGAAGCCCAGGTCGCGGTTGAGGCCGTGGCGGACGTTGTCACCATCCAGCAGGTAGGTGTGCTGGCCCGCGGCGTGCAGCTTCTTCTCCACCAGGTTGGCGATGGTCGACTTGCCGGCGCCGGAGAGGCCGGTAAACCACAGCACGGCGGGCTGCTGGGCCTTGGAGAGAGCGCGCGCCTGCTTGTCGATATCCACGTGCTGCCTGTGGATGTTCTGGCTGCGCCGCAGGGCGAAGTGCAGCATGCCGGCGCCGACCGTGTTGTTGGTCATGCGGTCGATCAGGATGAAGCCGCCAGTATCCTGGCTCTCCTGGTACGGGTCGAAGGCCACGGCCCTGTTCAGGCTCAGGGTGCAGATGCCGATGGCGTTGAGGTCCAGCTGCTTGGCCGCGGCGTGCTCCAGGGTGTTGACGTTCACCTGGTACTTGATGTCGGTGACGGTGGCCGAGACGGTCTGGGTGCCCAGCTTCATCAGGTAGGGGCGGCCGGGCAGCAGCGGCTGCTCGTGCATCCACACCACGGTGGTCTCGAACTGGTCGGCGGTCTGGGCCGGCTTCTCGACGCCGGAGATGATATCGCCGCGGGAGATGTCGATCTCGTCGTCCAGCAGCAGGGTGATGGACTGGCCGGCCACGGCCTCGTCGAGGTCGCCGTCGAAGGTATAGATCCGCGACACCGTGCTGGTCTTGCCGGAGGGCTGCACGCGGATGGCGTCGCCGGGCTTGACCGTGCCGCTGGTCACCATGCCGGTGAAGCCGCGGAAATCCAGGTTGGGGCGGTTGACCCACTGCACGGGGAGGCGGAAGGGATCGCGCTGCAGGCGCTCGTCGTCGACTTCCACGGTCTCCAGGTAGGCCATCAGGGTGGGGCCGTGGTACCAGGGCATGTGGTGGCCGTGCTCGATGACGTTGTCGCCCTTGAGCGCCGACATGGGGATGAAGGTGATTGACTCGAGCCCCAATTGCTTGGCGAAGGCCCGGTACTCCTCGACGATCTCGTCATAGCGCGCCTTCGAGTAGTCCACCAGGTCCATCTTGTTGATCGCCACTACCACCTGGCGCATGCCGATCAGCGACATCAAGAAGCTGTGGCGGCGGGTCTGGGTAAGGATGCCGAGACGGGCGTCGACCATCAGGATGGCGGCGTCGGCATTGGAGGCGCCGGTCACCATGTTGCGGGTGTACTGCTCGTGCCCCGGGGTATCGGCGACGATGAACTTGCGCTTGTCGGTGGAGAAGAAGCGGTAGGCCACGTCGATGGTGATGCCCTGCTCGCGTTCAGCGGCCAGGCCATCGACCAGCAGCGCGAAGTCCATCTCGTTGCCCTGGGTACCATATTTCTTCGAATCGGCCTCGATGGCGGCCAGCTGGTCCTCGAACAGCAGCTTGGACTCGAACAGCAGGCGGCCGATCAGCGTGCTCTTGCCGTCGTCGACGCTGCCGCAGGTGATGAAGCGGAGCAGGCCTTTCCGCTCGTGCTCTCTCAGATAGGTCTCGATGTTTTCCGATATCATCGGTGAGGCGTGTGACACAGTACTTTCTCCTTATGATGAGAGCACGAGCGCTGCGAGCTCCGGGCTACGAGCTACGAGCAGACCGTACACTCTTCATGTTTGGTGGCTAATTCTGATGGCGCACATCAAGGGCTTTGAGCAGCGAGCCCAGCATCCGCGATATCACCATGGCTTCGCTGCGCCAATGCTGGCCAATGGGCTCGGCGATGTAGCCAACTTCGATACCAATCAGTGTCTGAGTGGCGAACTCACCGCAGGAACCCTTGGCAATGGAGACGAAGCGAAACTTTTCTCGCTCGGTATAGCGCTCAAAGCCTTCGGCGATATTGCTGGGTATCGACAAGGCTGAGCGTGTGATCTGGTCCTTGAAGCCAAAATCTCGCAAATCCCTCAGCTCGCGGTAGACCCCGACGCTCAGCTGCTTGCTTCGCTGCCAGACTTCCATCTGCTCGTGTCGCATGACATTCTCCTTGAGCTTCGCGTTTCGGGGTTCGTAGATCTCGGCCCGAAGCCCGAAGCCCGAAACCCGAAACCCGAAACCCGAAGCCCGCAGCCCGAAGCCCGAAGCCCGAAGCCCGTAGTTTAGAAGTAACCTTCGGCCTTCTTCTTTTCCATCGACGCGGCGCTGTCATGGTCGATCACCCGGCCCTGGCGCTCGGAGGTATTTGTCAGCAGCATCTCCTGGATGATCGCCGGCAGGGTGTCGGCCTCGGATTCGATGGCGCCGGTCAATGGGTAGCAGCCCAGGGTGCGGAAGCGCACCTTGCGCATCATCGGCACCTCGCCGGGCTTCAGCGGCATGCGCTCGTCGTCGACCATGATCAGCGCGCCGTCGCGCTCCACCACCGGGCGCTCGGCCGAGTAGTAGAGGGGCACGATGGGAATGTCCTGCAGGTAGATGTACTGCCAGATATCCAGCTCGGTCCAGTTGGAGAGCGGGAAGACGCGGATCGACTCGCCCTTGTGCTTGCGGGTGTTGAAGAGCTTCCACAGCTCCGGGCGCTGGTTCTTCGGGTCCCAGCGGTGCTGGGCGGTGCGGAAGGAGAAGATGCGCTCCTTGGCGCGGGACTTCTCCTCGTCGCGACGTGCGCCACCGAAGGCGGCATCGAAGCCGTACTTGTCCAGCGCCTGCTTGAGACCCTCGGTCTTCATCACGTCGGTATGGATGGCCGATCCATGGGTGAAGGGATTGATGTCCTTCTCGACGCCCTCGGGGTTGATGTGCACCAGCAGGTCCATGCCGATCTCCTCGGCCATGCGGTCGCGGAACTCGTACATGGCCCGGAACTTCCAGCGCGTATCGACGTGCAGCAACGGGAAGGGGGGCGGGGAGGGCGCGAAGGCCTTGCGCGCCAGGTGCAGCATCACCGCGCTGTCCTTGCCGACGGAGTAGAGCATCACCGGGTTCTCGGTCTCCGAGACCACCTCGCGCATGATCTGGATGCTCTCGGCCTCGAGCCGTTGAAGATGGGTCAATGAGGTCATGTGTTTCAATCCTTGGTTGTTAAGCTGGAAGCTGGAAGAGCGGCGCTTCGCGCCTGGAAGCTGTAAGAAAGCCGCTGCGCGGCAGCCCCATGCTTTCAACCCGAGGGTTGTCTTCCAGCTTCCAGCTTCTCGCTTCCAGCTCGGGGCAAAGCCCCGGGAGGCACCGTCACCAGATGCATTTTCGGATTCTGTTCAAGCCACCGGCGTATCTCCGGACTGGCCTGGAAGAAGGCGCCGCGAAAGAGCAGGGCGACGGGGCCTTTGGTATCGGCGAGCAGCCGTTCGAAGATCGCCAGGTAATCATCGGCCACCGGCGATGTCGGGAGGCAACGCGTGTAGAGCGCGCCGCGCTTGCCATGCAGGTAGAGCTGATAGCGGCGGGGTGTGCTTGCTACCGACTTCGCCGGCACTGCCACGCGAACGCCGCCCTCCCAGATCGCGCCGCCGGCCTGATGGACTTGCTCAAGCACCGGCTGCACCTGCTGACGATACCAGCGCCCTCCCGGGGAACGCCTACGCGCCAGCCCTTCCAGAGGCAGCGGGGCCGGCTTAAGGCCCTGGGCCTCAAGCCAGTGCTCGATGGCTCGCGCCGATACCCTGTGCCTTTCGCTCGCCAGTGCATCCGCCAGGGCGCTGCTGCTCCAGGCCGGGTCGGGCATCTCAGGGTGCGAGGCCATCAGGGCCATCAAGATGCCCTGAGCCACCTCACCCAGCCGCTCAGTTTGGCCCACTTTGCGGCCACGCCGACGTACTGGTACGGCATCCCATCCACCTTCCCGGAAGGCCTTCCAGGCCGCCGATACCGTGGGTGCCGAAAGCCCGGTCCGCGTGGCCACCTCAACCACGGTATGGCCATCCAACCGGAGCCGAACGGCCTCAAGGCGGCGTTTGTTCAGCAGTTCGGGCGATAAATGTTTAGTGCTCAATATTGCACCAAAATGTTGACTTTAAAAGAAAAATAATGGAATTTGAAAAGAGAATAACCCATGATTCGACTTCATCATAAAACTGACAGTAGAATCCCACAAGCCGAGAATTCCAACCCGGACCCCTCAAGGACGAGCGACCATGATGACCTGGGCGGTACTGATTTCCATCGCCGGCCTGCTGACCCTACTGATCAGCGGCTGGGTGCGTCCGGCCATCGCCTTCGTCAGCTTGGCCGGGGCCTATCTGCTGTCCGGCCTGGTGGATACCGCCACGCTGCTGCGTCAGTACAGCAATCCGGCGCTCGCCACGCTCATGCTGCTGCTGCTGGTTTCGCTGGCGCTGGAACGCACCCCCCTGTTGGACTGGCTCTCCAAGCGCCTGTTGCGGGGCCGGGCGAGCAGCGCCACTGTCCGCCTGATGGGCACCAGCGCCGTACTATCGGCCTTCGTCAACAACACTGCCGTGGTTACCGCCTTCCTTGGAGCTATTTCCCGGCAGAAGCGTATCGCACCCTCGCGGCTGCTGATTCCGCTCTCCTATGCCTCGATCCTTGGCGGCATGACCACGCTGGTGGGCACCTCCACCAACCTGGTGGTGAACTCCTTTACCCTGAGCAGTGGCGGCTTCGAGCTAGGCATGTTCCAGTTCAGCCTCGTCGGTATTCCGGTGGCGCTGCTCACTTTCGGCGTGCTCCTGTGGCGGGCCCGATCACTTCCACACCACATGCCCGAGGAGACCGCCGACAAGCTCTCCTATTTCCTTGCCGCCGACCTGCAGCCTGGTTCCGAGCTGATCGGCCGCAGCATCGAAGCCAATGGTTTGCGCAGCCTGGATGGGCTCTACCTGCTGGAGATCGAGCGGCAGGGGCGGCTGATCAGCCCGGTGGGGCCGGAGGAGATCCTGCACGAGAGCGATACCCTGGTATTCACCGGTGATGTGAGCAAGGTCCAGGCGCTGCAGCGATTTGCCGGGCTCAAGTTGTTCGGCCACCAGGCCGACGCCTTGCTGGCTACCAACCTGGTGGAGGTGGTGATCTCCCATGAATCGGAGCTGGCCGGCCAGACCCTGCAAGAGGTGGACTTTCGCAGCATGTTCAATGCGGGGGTGGTAGGCATTCGCCGCGGCGGCAAGCGGCTGGAAGGCCAACTCGGGCAAATTCCCCTGCGCACGGGCGACTGCCTGCTGATGGCCGTGGGCAGCGACTTTCGCCAGCATCGCAATCTCGACCGTAACTTCCACCTGCTCAGCGGCAGCCTCACCCGTCCCCAACTCAGCCGCGTGGAGAGTTGGCTGACCCTGGCCGGCTTCATCAGCGTGATCGGCCTGGCCGCCCTGGAGCTGCTGCCGCTGTTTCACGGGCTGCTGCTGCTGATGGCCGGGCTACTGGCCGGCCGCGTGCTCAGCCCGGCCGAGTTGCGCCGCCGCTTCCCCTTCGAACTGTGGGTCATCATCGGCTCGGCGCTGGCCATCGCCCAGGGGCTGGAGTCCTCCGGGGCCGCCGACCTGCTGGCCCAGGGCATGCAGGGGCTGTTCAGCGGCCACGGCGTCTATGCCGCCTTCATCGGCTGCTATTTCCTGACCCTGCTGCTCACCGAGACGGTGACCAACAACGCCGCCGCCGCGCTGGCCTTCCCCGTGGCCTGGACCACCGCCCAGGCCTTCGGCGTCGATCCCATGCCCTTCATCATGGCCGTGGCCTACGGCGCCAGTGCCTGCTTCCTTATCCCCTACGGCTACCAGACCCACCTGATGGTCTACTCCCCCGGCCGCTACAGCATGGGTGACTTCATGCGGGTCGGCCTGCCAGTCAGCCTGACCTACTCGGCCGCTGTGCTGCTGCTCACGCCGCTGGTGTTCCCCTTCTGAGGAGGGGCATGCTGCAGCGCCGTTGTCTACACCACAGCCGGGCTGTATCCTTCACAAGCCAAGTCGCCTTAGCCCCTGGCTGTGGTACCCGGCTCGTATTCGGCGCTCAGCGTGGAGCGGGCCGGCACAGTTGCGTAGAATAGGCCGATCATCGAAGGCTGTTTGCACGGGGCTGGGGCTACCCGGCGATATCCCCGTCTCTCAGGGCATGGGAATGCGCCCGGACAATCCCCGGGCGGTAGCGTGCTCGAAGCTTTTCTGGGCGAGATTGATGGTGCAGGCTGCTCTCACCCAATTTGCGCAACCTCCTTTTGCTGAAGTCTTAGCCATGAAATTACTCATCACCGGCGGTGCGGGCTTTATCGGCTCGGCCGTGATTCGTCATATCATCCAGCATACCGCCGACTGCGTGGTCAACGTTGACAAGCTCACCTACGCCGGCAACCTGGAGTCGCTCGCGGAAGTGGAGGACAGTCACCGCTACGCCTTCGAGCAGGTCGATATCTGCGACAAGGCGGCACTCGAGCGCGTGCTTCGCGAGCACCAGCCGGATGCCGTGATGCACCTGGCCGCCGAGAGCCATGTGGACCGCTCCATCGATGGGCCGGCAGAGTTCATCCAGACCAATATCGTTGGCACCTACACGCTGCTGGAAGCCGCCCGCGCCTACTGGAACGGCTTGGATGCTGAGCGTCGTGACACCTTCCGTTTCCACCATATCTCCACCGATGAGGTCTATGGAGACCTGGAAGGGCCTGAGGGGCTGTTCACTGAAGAGACCTCCTATGCCCCCAGTTCCCCCTATTCGGCCAGCAAGGCGAGCTCGGATCATCTCGTGCGCGCCTGGCAGCGTACTTACGGCCTGCCGTCCCTGATCACCAACTGCTCCAACAACTACGGCCCCTATCACTTCCCCGAGAAGCTGATTCCGTTGATGATCCTCAACGCCCTGGAAGGCAAGGCGCTTCCGGTCTACGGCAGGGGGGAGCAGATACGCGACTGGCTCTATGTGGAAGACCACGCCCGGGCGCTCTACAAGGTAGTGACGAAAGGTGAGGTAGGGGAGACTTACAACATCGGCGGTCACAACGAAAAGCAGAACATCGAGGTGGTGCGCACGATCTGCGCGCTGCTGGATGAGCTGGCCCCGTCGCAGCATTCCCCCTACGCAGACTTGATTTCCTATGTGGCAGATCGCCCCGGCCACGACATGCGCTACGCCATCGATGCTGGAAAGATCGAGCGTGAGCTTGGCTGGCGACCGGCAGAGACCTTCGAGTCCGGCATTCGCAAGACGGTGCAGTGGTACCTGGACAACCAGGAGTGGTGCCGCCGTGTGCAGGACGGCAGCTACCAGCGCGAGAGGTTGGGAACGGGGAGTGCGGTATGAAGCTCCTGCTTCTCGGCAAGAACGGCCAGGTCGGCTGGGAGCTTCAGCGTGCCCTGGAGCCCCTTGGCGACGTCGTGGCTCTGGATCGCCACGGTCAGAACAGCCTCATCGGCGACCTGGCCGATCTCGATGGGCTACGGGCGACCGTCCGCGAGCTCAATCCGGATGTGATCGTCAACGCCGCGGCCTACACCGCCGTGGATCGCGCCGAGGAAGAGCATGAGCTGACCACCCTGATCAATGCCGAGGCCCCAGCCGTGCTGGCGGAAGAGGCGAGGGGGCTGGGTGCCCTGCTGGTGCACTACTCCACCGACTATGTGTTCGACGGTAGCGGCGACGAGCCCTGGAAAGAGAGCGACACCCCCGGTCCGGTGAATCATTACGGGGTCAGCAAGTTGGCCGGTGAACGCCGTATCCAGGCCAGCGGCTGCCGGCACCTGATCTTCCGCACCAGTTGGGTGTATGCCGCACGCGGTGGCAACTTCCTGGCTACCATGGCGCGACTGATTCGGGAGCGCGATGCTCTCCAGGTCATCGACGACCAGATTGGTGCCCCCACCGGCGCCGAGCTGATCGCCGATGTAACCGGCCACGCCATCGTTCAGGCGCTGGGCGATGCTAGCAAGGAAGGCCTCTACCACTTGGCTCCTGCCGGTGAGGCCAGCTGGAACGGCTTTGCCACCTTCATCGCCAAGTGGCTGCAAGTACAGGGCATTGCGATCCAGGCCACTCCGGAATGTATCGCCCCCATCTGCACCACGGAATGGCCCACTCCAGCACAGCGTCCGCTCAACTCCCGCCTCGATACCACCATGCTCAAGCGCACTTTTGGCTTGGTCATGCCGCATTGGCAAAATGGGGTCGAGCGCACACTGGCCGAGTGCTTGGGGGCAGACACCCAGGCCTAACGCAGCCAACCACAATCGTCATACGCTGCATTGCTGCAACCTGTGGGGTCTGTCCCCAAGCACGGTCGGCGAACAAGGCGGTAACATGTTGCTCGATACAGGAATCTCCATGCCACGCAAAGGAATAGTATTGGCCGGCGGCTCCGGCACGCGTCTCTTTCCCATCACCAAGGGCATCTCCAAGCAGCTGCTGCCTATCTACGACAAGCCGATGATCTACTACCCCCTCTCAGTGCTGATGCTGGCGGGCATCCAAGAGATCCTGATCATTACCACCCCCGAGGACCAGGAAGGCTTCCAGCGCCTGCTGGGTGACGGCAGCCAGTTCGGCATCTCCCTCAGCTACGCCGTGCAGCCGAGCCCCGATGGCCTGGCCCAGGCGTTCATCATTGGCGAAGAGTTCATCGGCGATGACCCGGTGTGCCTGGTGTTGGGCGACAACATCTATCATGGGCCCGGCCTCTCCAAGCAACTGCAGGCGGCCAACGCCCGCGAGAGTGGTGCCACGGTGTTCGGGTACCAGGTCACTGACCCCGAGCGTTTCGGCGTTGTCGAGTTCGACGCGAATCAGCGCGCCATCTCCATTGAGGAAAAGCCTGAGACGCCCAAGTCCCGCTATGCGGTCACGGGGCTCTACTTCTACGACAACGATGTGGTGGAGATCGCCAAGTCAGTGACGCCCTCGCACCGCGGCGAGTTGGAGATCACCAGCGTCAACCAGGCCTACCTGGAGCGCGGTGACCTCAACGTCGAACTGCTCGGCCGCGGCTATGCATGGCTGGATACCGGCACCTTCGATTCGCTTCACGAGGCCTCCGGCTTTATCGAGACCCTGGAGAAGCGCCAGGGCCTGAAGGTAGCTTGCCTGGAAGAGGTGGCCTACCGCATGGGTTACATCAGCCGCGAGCAATTACTGATCCAGGCCGATGAGCTGAAGAAGAACAGCTACGGCGCCTACCTCAAGCAACTTGCCGACTACGGGTACTGAAATGGAAGTACTTCCCACCCGCATCTCCGACGTCAAGCTGATCAAGCCCAGGGTTTTCGGCGACGCGCGCGGCTTCTTTATGGAGACCTGGAACGCGCGGGCCTTCGCCGAGGCCGGCATCGACGCCACCTTCGTGCAGGACAACCACAGCCGCTCGGTGCAGTACACCCTGCGCGGCCTGCATTACCAGATCCGCCAGCCCCAGGGCAAGCTGGTACGCGTTACCCGCGGCGAAGTGTTCGACGTGGCGGTGGATCTTCGCCAGGGTTCTCCCACCTTCGGCCAGTGGGTAGGGGAGGTACTCTCGGAGGAGAACCAGCTCCAGATGTGGGTGCCACCGGGCTTTGCCCACGGCTTCTACGTGATGAGCGAGAGCGCTGACTTCCAGTACAAGTGCACCGACTTTTACGCGCCTGATCACGAGCGGTGCATTCGCTGGGATGATAATAAGTTAGCGATCGACTGGCAGCTGTCAGACGGTGAAAAGCCCATTGTGTCTTCAAAAGACTCGCAAGGTTTAAGTTTTTTAGATGCCGAATATTTTCTTCTATAATTAAACACGTCGAAATATTTTAAGAAATTAGAATTCGGTATGCTAAAAAGGAATAACGCAAATGGGTTATTACATTCACCCCCTTGCAGATGTTAAAACGAAAAAAATTGGCGAGAACAGTCGGATTTGGCAGTTTGTTGTCGTTTTCCCGGAAGCCGAGATAGGTGCTGATACCAATATCTGCTCGCATTGCCTTATTGAAAATGATGTCCTAATTGGTGATCGCGTAACCGTTAAGAGTGGTGTGCAACTTTGGGATGGGTTGCGCATTTTTGATGATGTTTTTATCGGGCCGAATGCGACTTTTACAAATGACCGCATGCCGCGCAGTAAACAGCACCCTCAAAAGTTTTTGGAAACAGTGCTGGAGAGTGGGGCTTCTGTAGGAGCGGGGGCTGTAATCCTGCCAGGTATTAGAATTGGTAACAATGCGATGGTTGCAGCCGGGGCGGTAGTCACTCGCTCTGTACCTCCCAATGCCATTGTAGTAGGAAATCCTGCCAGGATAATGGGCTATGTTGACGCTGGCTCTAACCATAAAACGGGCGCTGAGGAAGTAAGTCAGTCTTCAGAGATAGGTGTCCATAATACACAAGTCCCAAGAGTTAATTTATACCATTTAAACCGTGTCACTGACATTCGGGGAAGTTTGACGGTTGGTGAGTTTGAACGTACGATTCCATTTTCCGCAAAGCGGTACTTCATGGTTTTCGATGTTCCTAGCATAGAGACGCGTGGTGAGCACGCGCATCGGCAATGTCATCAGTTTCTTATCTGTGTTCGTGGAAATTGCTCTGTTGTTGCTGACGATGGCAATAATCGGCAGGAGTTCGTTCTTGATCGCCCGGATATAGGTATTCATTTGCCACCGATGATCTGGGGCATTCAGTATAAATACTCACCGGATGCACTGTTGCTTGTCTTTGCCTCGGAATATTACGATGCCGAGGACTATATTCGGAGCTATGAGGAGTTTAAGCAACTCGCCGGAGGGAGGAGATGATTCCTTTTCTAGATCTTCGCGCTGCCTATCTCGAGCTCAAGCATGAAATTGATGAGGCAGTCTCCCGTGTGCTCAACAGTGGCTGGTATATTCTCGGTCCTGAAGCCGAAGCCTTCGAGGCCGAGTTTGCCGACTACTGCGGCACGGCGCACTGCGTCGGCGTCGCCAATGGCCTGGATGCCCTGACGCTGGCGCTGCGTGCGCTGGAGGTGGGGCCTGGCGATGAGGTGATCGTGCCCTCGAACACCTACATCGCCACTTGGCTGGCGGTATCTGACGTGGGCGCGACCCCGGTCCCGGTGGAGCCAGCCCCTGCCACCCACAACATCGATCCGGCCCGCATCGAGGCGGCCATCACTCCTCACACCCGGGTCTTGCTGCCTGTTCATCTCTACGGCCAGCCGGCTGACCTGGATCCAATCCTGGCCATAGCGCGGCAACATGACCTCAATGTGGTCGAGGATGCCGCCCAGGCCCATGGCGCGCTCTACAAGGGCGAGCGCATCGGTGGACATGGCGACATCGTCTGCTGGAGCTTCTACCCGGGTAAGAACCTCGGCGCCATGGGGGATGCCGGCGCCATCACCACCAATGACGCCGACCTGGCCGAGCGCATCGCCATGCTGCGCAACTACGGCTCTCGGGAGAAGTACGTCAATGAGGTGCGGGGAGTGAACTCCCGCCTCGACCCGCTGCAGGCCGCGGTGCTGAGAGTGAAGCTGAAGGTGTTGGATAAGTGGACTGAGCGCCGCCGTGCCATCGCCGCTCTCTATTCCGAACATCTGGCCGAGACTGGCTTGGTGCTTCCTGCAGTGCCGGAATGGTCAGACTCCGCCTGGCATCTCTATGTGCTGCGCAGTCCTCGGCGCGACGCGCTCCAGGCCGCGCTCAAGGAGGCCGGCATCGGCACGCTGATTCACTATCCCATCCCACCGTATCGGCAGCAGGCCTACGCTGACCTAGGTTTTGCAAATGAAGCGTTCCCTATCGCAAACCAATTGGCTGGAGAAGTGATCAGCTTACCGATGGGCCCGCACTTGCAATTTAAAGACGTGGAAAAAATTGTTCGTGAGGTGCGAAGTGCCGTCTGATTATCTTTGTAATCTTATTGTTCCGGGAGCGGCTAAATCTGGCACAAGCTCCTTGCATGAGTATCTAAGCCAGCACCCTAAAATCTGCATGAGTAGAAGCAAGGAGCCACATCATTTTTGCAGAATAAAAAAGTATGAGCTAGGGGCTAGGAGTCATAATGAATTATTTGATGAGTCTTGTGGAGCGCAGGTTTTTGGAGAGTCATCGACAGGTTATATGATATGGCCTGATTCTATAAAAAAGATATCTATAAGTCTTGATAATCCGAAAATAATAATGGTTTTGAGAGATCCTGTGGAGAGAGCTTTTTCTCATTATAGGTGGCGTGTTCGCCTTGGTCTCGAAAAGCGAAGCTTTATGGAAGCTGTTTCTAAAGATGGCTTTGGATACGATCCAGAGAAGCCCGATAAGTTCGGCTATACGTCATATCTTCAGTTCTCGCAGTATTCAAAATATTGCCCTATGTGGCTTGAAGAGTTTGGACGGAGTAACTGTCTTTTGGTATCTTCTGCCGATCTCAAGAATGAGCCAAGCAAAATAGTGAACGAATGTTTCAGATTTTTGAGACTTCCGTCTTTAGAAAGTGTTGATGCTGTGTTTTCCAATCAAACTGATACGGCCCCGTCAATGTCTAGTTCAACTATGAAAAATCTGGCTTCCTTGATACCAAGTCAGGTGAAAACGTCTTCGGCATATCAAATCTTGCGCAGAAAGTTATTGGTGGGATTGGCGCCAGACGCCCCAAGAAATATGACAAGTGAAGAAGAAGGTTATGTAAAAGAAGCCCTGTGTGATGATATAGATTATTTTAAGTCTACTTTTAGCCTGAAATAAGATGTCAACCTCTCGTGGCCTCATCCGCTCGATGATGATCATTGGTAGCGCCCAGGCAGTCAATATTCTCCTGTCCATTCTGCGCATGAAGGTGCTTGCGGTGCTGCTCGGGCCCAACGGTGTTGGCCTGCTGAGTATATACAATAACCTACAGGATATGGTGAGCAACGCTGCTGGTCTTGGCATGAAGTCCAGTGGTGTGCGCGAGATCGCCAGCGCGAAAGGCGAGGAACAGACTCTCAGCCGCGTGAGGCGCGTGCTTTTGGCTGCGCACCTGATCCAGGGCGTGATGGCGATGCTGGGTGTCTGGCTCTTGCGAGAGCAAATCTCGGTTTGGCTGCTTGGAGATTCAGGCTACGCCCTAGAAGTCGCACTGCTGGGTATCGCCATTCTGCTGACGTTGATGATGGGTGCACAGACGGCTTTGCTCCAAGGGCTGCGGCGGATCGGGGATCTCGGCCGGGTAACTGTGCTGGGGGCCTTGGGCGGCACGGTGCTCGGGATTGCGGCGGTCTCGATCTATGGTGAAGCAGGGCTGGTCTGGTTCGTGCTGACACAGCCGCTGATGGGGTTGGCGGCGGCGCTTTATTTCACTCGACAATTGCCGAAACCAACCACTCCACGCCTCAGCAGCTCCGAAGCCTGGGAAATCTGGAAACCCATGGCGAGACTGGGTTTAGCCTTCATGCTGGGTGGGCTGGCGACAGCCGCCACAATTCTCCTGGTGCGCGGGCGCATCACCCAGGAGATTGGCTTGGACGCCGCAGGTCAGTTTGCCGCTTCCTGGGGCATCACCATGACCTATGTCGGCTTTCTACTCGGCGCGATGGGGGCCGACTACTACCCACGCCTCACCGAGGTGATTCACGATCACCAGGCGGCCCACCGCCTGATGAACGATCAGGCGCAGTTGGGGCTGGCCATTGGTGGCCCCGTCCTGCTGCTGCTGATCGGTTGTGCGCCTTGGGTGATCACATTGCTCTATTCGTCTGAATTTGCAGTTGCTGCCACACTGCTGCAATGGCAGACGGTGGGCAATGTCTTCAAGCTCGCGAGCTGGCCTTTGGGTTTTTCGCTTGCAGCCGCCGCTCGTGGAAACACGTTCCTTTTGGTCCAATTAAATTTTAATATTCTTTTCTTGGCCATGCTTTGGCCAACGCTTTCATATTACGGAATCATGGCGGCCGGACCGTCCTTCATGGTCGCTTATATGCTGCATTTTGCTTTGTTGAATGTTCTTGTGTATCGCATTCATGCTTTCCGCTGGCAGCGCCTTTCGCTCGGTTTGTTGGTGCTTCATGGAGGTCTCGCCCTTGGCCTTCTGGCCCTGGCGCTTCTCGCCCCCAAACTGGCGATGGGGGTATCCCCGCTCATTGCCGCCGTGACGGGCCTCGTCGGCCTGCGCATCGTGCTGAGCAAGACCGGGCCAGAAGGGCGGCTGGCAGAAAAGTGTTATCAGGCCTATGCCCGGCTCGGCTGGTCGATCAGGAGTGAGGGATAATGGAAGAGACAACCCAGGAGCGCCCGCTCATCACGTTCGTCCTGTTTGCCTACAATCAGGAAGAATATATAAGAGAGGCTGTTGAGGGCGCTTTTTCTCAGACATATGAACCTCTTGAAATTATCTTGTCGGATGACTGCTCGCAGGATCAGACATTTAAGATAATGCAGGAGCTTGCGGAAGACTATGTTGGGCCACATAAGGTGCGAGTAGTTCAAACAGCGCATAATATTGGAGTAGTGGCGCATGTCTTGCTGCGCGGAAAAGAAGCATCGGGTGACATTGTAGTGGTGGCAGCGGGTGACGACATTTCTCTTCCCGTTCGTACAGAGATGATTGCGAATTCATTTTCGGCTACAACTGGCTGTGTCTTTTCGCTTACATCAATAATTAGTGGTAGAGGTCACGAGATTTCCCCAAGTGCTGAGAGGCCTCTTCATCTTGCGCAGCCAGAAATCTTTTTGCGAGAACCTAAAAATGAGTATCCGGTTATCCAAGGTTGTTCCGCTGCCTATCGTAGTTGGGTTTTTTCAGTACCTATTCAGCCTAATGGTAAGAGTTACGCAGAGGATTTGCTCTTTTCTTTTTACATAAACCTCAATGAAGCTGATATTCGCCGTTTGGATGTGCCTTTGGTAAAATATCGCGCACATGAAGAAGCATTGAGTAATCGAGTTGGTGCCAATTTCTCTGTAATAGAGCAAGAAGTTTATAGTTTGCGCTCCGCGCATAATAAATTGCAAATGCTAAACGATTTTTTGCACATCGCAGAGGTGCTCAAAAAAAAAGCTGATGTGAATGTACAAGAAGTTCAGAGAGTAGAGTCCGCCACTCGTGAAAAAATTAAATGGGCAGACCTCTCATTTTCTTGCCGAGTGAAGCGTATTTTGTTTAATAGTAAAAAACAGAACGGACTTTCAATAAAGTGGAAAGTTATGCGTTTGTGGGGCTCTCATCCTTATTATCAACCAAAAATTGTTTTTTCATGCTTCCAGAGAAAGTTGAAATAACATAAATATAAATTATATATATCAGGTTGATTGTTGATGTGCTAACTTAATTCCTTGCTCAAAAATGAGGCACGCCCTTATTCTTCTAGAAATTTAGCGCCAAGTTGGGACAAAAAAATAAAGTTTGGCGCGCATAAAATGATTGCTCGATATATAATATCTAGCAGCAAAGAAAATCTCAAATAAATATTTGGGTTTGTTGTTTTTTATAATACTTTAAACCCCACAAAAGAAATTTTAAGAAAACAGCTTTATATATGTTATCAAAAGATAGATGAAGCTCTATGGCGGATGTGTTGTTTTTTGTTGACATATGGTTATTGAGAATAGCGTGAAATTAATTATGATTTCAGGTTAACCTGAAATGTTTTGCAGCAAGGTGTTTATTTAAATTAATTTTCAGTGGTGCAATATGGTTATGGATCAATATGCAAATTCAATTTGCGCCATCGTGATTTGGTACAACCCAGAGCCAAGATTCGTAAAAAATATTAGCAGCTATTATAATCTTGTTGATTTTGTTGTTGTTGTAGACAACTCTTCACATGATAACTCTCATTTAATTAGCCATTTTTGCCGTCTGAAGTATGTATCGCTCAAGGAGAACATGGGTATAGCAGCAGCTTTGAACACTGGTTGCAATATAGCAATGCTAAAAGGGTTCAAAATTGCTCTTACCTTGGACCAGGATAGTGCTTTCGATGAAAATGAGCTCTCGACTATGATTTCGCAAGGTGTTAGCCTAGTAAAGCAAAACGCCGTTGCTATAGTTGCACCTAGTCATCGATTACCAAAGACCTCAGGGGTTTCCTTCTGTGATTATGTTATCACGTCAGGAAACCTATTTATGCTTGATCTATGGCGTGAAGTCGGAGGCTTTAATGAAGATCTTTTTATTGATCAAGTCGACCATGAATTTTGCTATCGTCTACGAAGGTTAGGTTTTTTTATTATAAAACTCAATAACGTTTACATGCAACATGTAATCGGGTTGCCTATTAGTAGATCATTCTTGGGAAAGGAGCTCGTATCGACAAACCACAGTGCTCAGAGGAGATACTATATAATTCGAAACCGGTTGTATTTGCGCCGAAATTTCCCCGAGTTTCCAAGGCCCTACTTTTATATGATGCTGAGAGACATTTTTTTTATTATTTTTTTTGAGAAAGCAAAGTATAAAAAATTGAAGGCTGTATTCCTTGGGTTTTTGGACAACCTGAACGGTAAGCTTGGTAGAAGAGATATTTTTACTGACTAGATGTAAGGTCCCGGATGATCGGATCGCCTATAGAAGTTATCCTCTGATAGCAGCCAGGGAGCTTCTACAGCAATTCATCCGGGAGCAGGTTCATGGACATCAAGCTGCACAAGCAAGCAACGACAACACCGAAGATCCGAAGCCGAGATTCAGGTAGCGTTCTCCAGCATCACGGATAGCGAGTTGGCTCGCCAATATGGCGTTTCAACCGCGACCATCCGGCGCTGGCAATACCGTGACGATGTCTATGATCGTCCGCACACACGTCACTGATCTTGCCCAGGAACAGTGGACAGCCCGTTAAGGCAGTACACTGATCGAGGTGACCCCATGGCAAGCCGGCACAGTGCGATTGGGGTAATCCTTCGAGGCCCTAATGATCGCTTAGATCGGTGTCCCCGATTGCTGGGTAAGATCAGGGATACTCAGGAGCCCTGGATACCACAGGTGCTGCGCTTATTGTTTGAATTCAGGGATCAAGCCTGGACGGTCGCAGACGAACGGCATGGTGGAGCGCTTCAACGGCCGCATCAGCGACGTGGTGGCGACTCGGCGTTATAGCTCAGGCGAGAACCTGGAGCAGACGCTGAAACGCTACACCTGGCTGTATAATCACCACGTCCCGCAAAAGGCGCTGCACCATCAATCACCCATTGGGGGATGAAGGAATGGCAGGCCAAATATCCTGAGTTATTTAACAAGAAGGTTGTTAATCACATGGGGCCCGGCAGATAGTTTTAACGGAAAGTTCCGCGATGGTTGCCTCAATGATCACTGGTTTCTTAGCCTGGCTGATGCCAGATATGGAATCGACCAATTGAGAACCCACTACAATTATGTCAGGCCGCACAGCTCGTTGGGCTATATTCCACCCATCACCTATGCCCAGCGGTGTGCATGAAGGAGCGGTGACTCATATTGTGGATTGACCTAACTCAGGGAGAATGTCAAAGAGAAAATTTGCTAACGGTTTTTTAGTTTGTTGTAAGTGGGCGCATATTAACCTATGCTAATTGTTTCTATAGCGCACAAACTTAATAGGTTTTGTAATTTGTGAGCAAGCGGTGTCCTTGAATGTATAAGATTGCTGCAATAACGGGTGGAATAAACGCTCCTTCGTCGAGATATCGCATCAGAGTAATAACTGACTCTTTGAATGAAGCTGGAATCTGTTTAAAGGAAATTTGTCCTGCTACATCTAGGTACCCACCAAAATCCAATTTTCTAAGGCCGTTTTGGTTGTTCGCAGCATTATTAGAGCGCCTATCTTTCATTCAGAAATCTTTGGGTTACGATGCAGTGATACTTCAGAAAGAACTAATATCAACGATCCCCACTATTGAAAAGCTTTTACCCGGAAATAAAATACTAGACGTTGATGATGCAATTTACCTTCACAGGGGTGGCTTGGCCGCAAGAAATGCTGCCAGTGCTTCTTTAGGGGTGGTTTGCGGGAATGAGGTGTTAGCGGAAAACTTTTCCAAATGGAACTCTAGCGTCGAGATTATACCAACTGGCGTTAATGTTAATCAGATGAAGATAAATACTCATCGTCTTGATTGTTCTGAGCGACGGACGGTTGGATGGATTGGAACTCCTGGTAATCTTAAGTATCTGGATGATATTTCGCAAAGCTTGTTAACTGCCATCAAACAAAATCCAAACTTTGAACTCCGCGTTTTAACAAAAAGTTATAACGATATTCCCAATAGCCTTGCCCCCCACGTAAAATTTGTTAAATGGTATCCAGGCATAGAGTTTGATGAGATGCCAAATTGGTCTGTCGGTGTTATGCCTCTTCCTAATAATGAATGGACTAGAGGTAAGTGCTCATTCAAACTACTCCAATATCTCTCAGCTGGTATACCTGCAATCGTCTCCCCTGTAGGTATGAATGTCGATGTCATGACGAAAGGGCCCGTGGGATATCTTGCTGATAATAGCCGGGAATGGACTGAGTCATTAATCTCAATGTTATCTGATGATAGATTGAATTTTGAAATGGGACTTGAGGCTAGAAAGGTTGCTGAGAGGTTTTATAGCCACATAGTGATTGCACAAATGTGGCGGAAAGTTTTGGATAAATGGCTTTGATTATTTATTTCATATAAGATGATCGGCGCCTTTATCCTATCTTGTAAATAGAGATGCTTGTGTTGGTATTCTGTCTTTACATATAATGAGCAAGGTTTTTTACAGAGACAGTATTAACCTGACACAAGCTCCGCGGGCTCTCTATAGTTAAGCAGTGTTATCTGCCTTTTCCTACGTTCCTTCTTCGTCGGTTTGGGGCCCCCCTTCTTGAAAACGGCATAGAGTGTCATCCCCTTCATGTTGCTCCCTTGGTGGGGGCGCTTGGTGTTTTGATCTTGCCCAGCAACAGTGGACACCCCGTTAAGGCAGTACACTGAACGAGGTGACCCCATGGCAAGGCAAGCAGCGGCGATGAAGAAGACCC
>NZ_JASCQQ010000020.1:0-30680 GCF_030012485.1 Halomonas rhizosphaerae | reverse complement strand
CGGCGGGCCAGGAGTTACTTGGCCTTGGGAGTGGCTTCCTTGACGGCCTTGGTGGCGGTCTCGGTGGTCTCCTTGGCGCTTTCCTGGGCCTGCTTGACGCTGCCCTCGGTCAGCTTCTGGCTTTCCTGAACGAACTCCTGCTGCAGGGCCATCACCTTCTCGGCATCACCCTTCAGGCGCTCGGTCAGGTCCTGGACCACCTGCTGCTGGCCTTCCAGATAGCCCTTCAGGCCTTCGGCGTCCTTGACCTCGGTCAGGCTGCGCAGCTGCGCCAGGTTGATGTCGGCATAGACCTTGGTGGCCTCGAGCTGGGTATTGACCAGCTTCTCGGTGAAGTCGACGGAGAGGGCGGCGAAAGCCCGCGCCGGGGCGAAGAAAACGGACTCAAGCTGGGCGGTGTCAAATTGCTTGGCGTCAAATGCGAATGCGTTGGTCATGATGAGAACCTCCAGGGTTCTGAATGCTATGGAACGGGAGTTCCCGTCCTGTAACATTACACACTATAGCAGGGATTTTTGTGCAGTGCAACATTGACCAAGGACAGGACTGTCGACCAGGGTCCGCCAGGCTTCCCATGCTTGACCGTCGCCCGAGGATGGCGCCCCACTCACCAGCAGCATCTCTGCCGGCCGATGGGTCTTCAGGCTAGAGGGGGAATAAAGGTTTGATCAGCCATCAACTTAGCTTTCTTGTGACGGTGCAGTGGCACACATCGCCGTCGATACTATCAATACGAACAACAACTGGCCGATCCTCAGCCGGGTCTTCGGTAAACAGGAGCCAGCTATTGGAGTCGAGCCCCCGGACATATTCCCTGCCCACCTCAGGCTCCTTCACCTGATCCGTGCCAATCTTTGTGGTCATGCCAACCTCAAGGCGTCGTATATCTTGCATGGACTTCTCCTTAGTCAGAGTCAATAGAATATCACCTGCCAAGGCTGTCTTGGCGCCTCGTCGTGCTGCTACCCAACCTTGGAACCACCGCGTTGAAAGAATCCAGCAGCAAATGCCTTGTACAACACAGTGTATAGTAATCGGCTATACTTGTCCGCGAAGCCGCTCGAATACTCACCTGCTCGATTCCCTTCAACCGCTCCAGCGGCCAATTTACCTTATTATTGGATAGTTATTTCCCGCGTTTCATGGAGTTAGGCGTTATAGGCATGGCCGCATCTGCCTCCTGTTCCAGTGCTACGCTGACTTCTCCATCCAACGGTCGCAGAGGATCACACGTCATGGCCAGACGGATGCCCACCTACACCCGAAGCCTTCGCCAGCTTCGCAACGCCTGGTTCATCCGGACGCCTCAATCGCAAATCCTCGCAATCACCTTGACATGTGGCAAGACCTCCAGACGAGCGACCTCGACGAAGCCTTTTACTCGCTGATCATGGTGACGTTGAATCCGGGTTCTAGGAATGCCTCGGCATCCATGGAAAGGCAGCTCAGTAATTCAATCTAATCGTCAGGTTCAGGTTTTGCCCACTGTACGAAAAGCTAGCGGCTTCGAACGAAGGCGCACTCATCGTGGCTTTTGCGCCGCTTGAAAAGCCATAACCTTCCGTAGGGACCCCTAGAAAGTTAGTGGCAAGCTTGCCGTCCACGTTTTCATCATGAATGACGGCCAACGCATAGGTTCCCGGGGGGATATCTAAAAAGTGGCAACGCGCCTCGGAATCCCGAATTTTTATCATCATTATATTGGTTGCGGAGTGAAGAAATTCCGTAGGGAAACCCGCTGGCGACTCAAAAAGCGCGCAAGCCACACTCCCGGCATTGTTACGAATGTTGGGGATTTTCACGTGAATTCCGGGGCATGATGACTGGGCAAAGACGATAGCGGGAAAATGTGCAAGCATCAGCACTGCCGACAATGCTACACACCGAACAGCCATGGGGAGTCGCGTCACCGGTTGCCGGGCAGGGGAGCCGAGCTCAGACTCCCGATCAGTTGATTCACTCCTGGATTTTTTCATAGCTTCGATCCGACTAGCCTGGTTTAACCAATCATCAGGCACCCAACAGGAGTTACACTTCGTTCTTGTATATAGTGACTTGCAATGCGTACGTACGCGCAGCAATTATAACGCACACCGCCCGTCTTCAATTTATTGAAATACTTGAAAATTAATTAAATATCTACTACCTGAACCGATTCGTGAATGCTGTATAACAGGGACGAACGTGAATGTTGCATTTACCAAGGCATTCCCTCTGGGTCATAAGCTGCTTTAACCATACCATGAGGGTAGACTAACGTCCTCCATTCGGCCAAATAGCAAGTTCAGCTATACCTGATATAATGCCAGGATTCAGCGCCCCGCCTGCCCGGGTCCAGGCCATGTTCCCTCGCTTTCTGGCGATCAGTTCTACTTGCACGAGACCAAATGTGCCCGCGGCTAGGGGCATGAGCCAGCCTGATAGACGTGAGTGCATTCGAATTTGTGCAGCCTTCCATGGGCTGGCGTCAGGCTCGGGAAAGGCGAAGTACGCTCCCCAGAGCACGGCGGCAACGAACAAGGTAAGCGATGACTTACCCGATGTGCTCCATTTACCACTGCCCTCTGTGATTCTTGACGACAAGGACAGCAGCACATGCCTGAGTCGGGGGAGCCGCCTTGAGCGGACACGGGCATGGATGGCGGGCCACGCGAAAGAGGGCTGTGCCATGGGGTGTTTCGGCTGGCAGAAACACCATCGCCCATCCTCGGGGATGGGCGATGCGCGTGCCTGGGGGTGGCGGGTGCGTCAGTTGGAGGGGAAGTTCAACTGGGCCTGTTCCTGTGCATTCCGGGCGGGCCAGCGCTGGGAGACGGCCTTGCGGCGGGTGTAGAAGCGCACCGCGTCAGGGCCGTAGGCGTGGAGGTCGCCGAACAGCGACTCCTTCCAGCCACCGAAGCTGTGGAAGGCCACCGGTACAGGGAGCGGCACGTTGATGCCCACCATGCCCACCTCGATAGCGTCGCTGAAGCGCCGGGCGGCCTCGCCGTCGCGCGTGAACACGCAGGTGCCGTTGCCGTACTGGTGGGCGTTGATCAGCGCAATGGCCTCCTCGAAGGTCTCGACGCGCACCACGCAGAGCACCGGGCCGAAGATCTCATCGCGGTAGATGCCCATCTCCGGCGTCACCCGGTCGAACAGGGTGGCACCCAGGAAGTAGCCCGGCGATTCCGTCACCAGCGGGTGCTGGCGACCATCGACCACCAGCTCGGCGCCGGCCGCCTCGCCCTGCTCGATATAGCCGGCCACCTTGTCGCGGTGGGCGGCGTTGACCAGGGCACCCATGTCGAGGCCCTTCTCGGTGCCGGGGCCGATCTTCAGGGTGCGCGCCTGCTCGCCGACCTTCGCCACCAGGGCATCGGCGGTGGCATCGCCCACGCACACCGCCACCGAGATCGCCATGCAGCGCTCGCCGGCACTGCCGAAGGCGGCGCCGATCAGGGTGCTGGCGGCGTTGTCCAGGTCGGCGTCGGGCAGCACCACGGCGTGGTTCTTGGCCCCGCCCAGCGCCTGCACGCGCTTGCCGTTGTCGGCACCGCGGCGGTAGATCGATTTCGCTACCGGGGTGGAGCCGACGAAGGAGAGCGCCTTCACCTCGGGGGCGTCGATCAGCGCTTCCACGGCCTCGCGGTCGCCGTGGACCACCTGGAAGAGCCCAGCGGGCAGGCCCGCCTCCTCCAGCAGCTCGGCCATCTTGAGGGCGGCGGAGGGCACCTGCTCGGAAGGCTTGAGGATGAAGGCATTGCCACAGGCAATGGCCATGGGATACATCCACAGCGGCACCATGGCCGGGAAATTGAACGGCGTGATGCCGGCGACGATGCCCAGCGGCTGGTGATTGGACCAGGTGTCGATGCCCGGGCCGGCGTTTTGGGAGTACTCGCCCTTGAGCAGCTCCGGCACGCCGCAGGCGTACTCGACGTTCTCGATGCCGCGCTTGAGCTCGCCCATGGCGTCCTCGAGCACCTTGCCGTGCTCCTCGGCGACCAGGGCGCAGAGCTCGTCGGCTTCGCGCTCCAGCAGCATCTTGAAGCGGAACATCACCTGGGCGCGCTTGGCCGGCGGGGTGTCGCGCCAGGCGGGCTGTGCCGCCCGGGCGGCGTCGATGGCGCGCTCCACGGTGGCGGTGTCGGCCAGGGGCACGCGGCCGATCACCTCGGCGCTGGCCGGGTTCGTCACGTCCAGGTGGCGGTCGCCGTCCAGGCGCTCGCCACCGATCCAGTGGGTCAGGGTCTGCATGTCGCGTCCTTGTGGGTCAGACTTCACGGCCGAGCAGGGCCTCGTCGAAGGGGTAGCGGGAGAGCTTCTCGACCCCGGTGTCGGTGATCAGCACCTCCTCCTCGAGCTTGACGCCGTCGGCGGCGCCCACCTCGCCGATGTAGCTCTCCACCGAGACCACCATGCCGGGCTCGAGGACGCCATCCTTGGAGAAGCGGTCGAAGTCCATGTGGTGCGCCACCAGCGGCGTCTCGCCGTGCATGCCCACCCCGTGGATGATCGAGGGGTAGCGGCGATCCAGGAAGCGCTCGGGGATCTTCCACGCCGTTTCGGCGATCTCGCGATAGCTCATGCCGGGCTTGAGGATGCCCATGTTGTGGTGCACCTGGTCATAGGCCATGCGGTAGAGCTCGCGCTGGTAGGCGCTGGGCCGGCCGGGGCCGACGTGGAAGGTGCGCGAGAAGTCGGAGTAGTAGCCGTGGCAGCCGATGGTGTCGGTGTCCAGGGCCACCAGCTCGCCGGGGCGGATCTTGCGGTCGCTGGCCTCGTGGAACCAGGGGTTGGTGCGCGGCCCGGAGTTGAGCAGGCGGGTCTCGATGAACTCGCCGCCGCCGCGGATCACCTCGCCGTACATGATGGCGAACAGCTCGTTCTCGGTGACGCCGGGCTTGATGGCGGTCTCCACCTCGGCCACCGAGGCCTCGCTTGCCGCCATGGACTGGGCCAGGCAGGCGATCTCCTCGGGGGTCTTGATGCGACGGCAGTGCAGGGTGTCCTGCATGCAGTCATAGACATCGAGCCCCTGGGCCTCCAGGGAGCGGGCCAGGTTGAGCGCACAGCGGTCCAGGCCGACCTTCCTGTTGCCGCGGCCGTGTTCCTGGACGAGTTCGGCGATCTCCAGACCGAAGGGGTCCGAGGAGAGGTTGTCGCGCTGGTTCACCGCCGACCACACCACCTTGGAGGTGCGCGACTCGTCGATGGTCTCCAGCCAGGTGGAGATGTGCGCGCTGCCCGGGTACTCGAAGAGGATGATCGGGCCTTCCAGCGGCACATAGATGTAGCGCGTGGAGTTGCGCAGGAAGTAGCCGAACATGTTGCGTGAACCGGTGGCGTAGCGCTGGTTGTTGGGGTCGAACAGCACCAGGGCGGCGTAGCCCTGCTCGGCCATCATGGCGCGCAGGCGCGCCAGGCGCCCGGCGCGCAGCTGCACGGGGTCGAAGGCGGTGGGGATGCTGTCGCCGTTGGCCATCGGCGCGGACGGCACGACCGGAATGTGGTCCGGTTCGCTGTCGGTCAGTTTCTCTGACTCTACGATGCTCATGGGGTCTCTCGCTGTGTCGTCAGTGGGATGGCCGCCTGCACGCGCGGCCATCGGCAAGGGAAGTAGCAGGAAGCGACGTCGGGGCTCAGTCGGCCAGGCTGTCCGAGCGGTCCATGCCCTCCTCTAGGAGCCGCTCATGGACCGGCGCCATGCGGCCGAAGATGCGCTGGGCGCGCTCGGGGCGGCCGATGAAGCCCGGCTCCTTGGCGTAGGCGAAGATCACGGTGTGGCGCTCCTTGTCGCCCTCCACCGGGGTGACCCGGTGCAGCGAGTAGCGACCGAAGAAGACCTGCAGGTCGCCGGGCTGGAGGTCGAGGCTCTTGAGGCGCGTGCGGTCGCCGTCGATCACCTTTTCCACCTCCGCGAAGTTCTCGCCCTCCGGGCTGCGGATGCCCGGGGCGTACTCGAAGCGGCCGCCGCCGTGGGACTGGCGGGTCATCATGGTGACGATGAACTCGTTGGTGTCGTAGTGCCACGGATGCTGGCAGCCCTCGCGCAGCACGTTGACCACCAGGTCGGCGAGCGGGTCGGCGTACTGGTGAATCTCCTCCATGCCCACCACGGCACCGATGAAGCGCTGGAAGTCGGGATGCTCGTAGACCTGGCGGATGATGGTGTCGCCATCGATGCGATCGCCCGCCACGAAGCCGTTGGTGCGGTCGTCGAAGCGATTCACCGGATGGCTGGCCGGTTTCTCGGCATCGCCGGCGCTGTTGTAGGGATTGGTCTCGGTCTGGTTGTAGTGCGCCTCCGGCGAGAGGCGTTCGGTCTCGCGCTCGAGCCGAGCCAGGGCGTCCTCTGGGACGAAGTTCTTGAGCACCACGCAGCCGTCCTCGTCGAGCTGGCGACGGCACTGCTCGATCAGGGCGCGGCCGGCCTCGCCGTCCAGGTCATCGACGGGATAGCGGGCCAGGTCGATCAGGCCATCGAGGGGGTTCGTCGTCTGGACGTCAGCGGTTGCCTGCATGGCTCTCCTGCTCCTGAGTATTGCGGGATGTCGCTGGACAGCATAGTGACGCCTCATTCATAATGAAAATGAATGATTGAGATACAATCAATTTCAAGAGCTCATTGATCATGGATACCGTGCTGCTTCGCACCTTCGTCACCGTGGCCGAGTGCCAGGGCTTCAGCGCCGCCGGCAAGGTGCTGCATCGTACCCAGTCGGCGGTGAGCCTGCAGATCAAGCGTCTCGAGGACCAGATGGGCCAGTCGCTGCTGGAGCGCACCAGCCGCAGCGTGTTGCTGACCGCCCCGGGGGAGCGTCTGCTGCCCTATGCCCGCCACATGCTCAAGCTCGAGGACGAGGCCCGCGAGGCCCTGGGCGAGACGCGGCGCGGCGAGCTGATCCGCTTCGCCACCTCCGAGGAGCAGGCCGCCGCCTACCTGCCCGCCCTGCTGCCCCGCTACGCCGAGCGCTTCCCCGACACGCGCCTCGAGATCCACTGCGACATGAGCGCCAGCCTGGTGAAGCGCTTCCAGGAGGGGCTGCTGGACGTGGTGCTGTCAATCCGTCATCTGCCGACCCAGTCGGGCCAGCTGCTCGGCTGGGAGCCGATGGTCTGGGTGGTGGCCGAGAGCGTCTCGCCGGCCGACTGGGCGACCCTGCCCCTGGCGCTCAACCCGGAGGGATGCATCTTCCGCGCCCATGCCCTCTCGGCCCTGGGGCGCGAGGAGCGGCGCTGGGAGGTCCACTATTCCAGCCAGTCGCCTACCGGCATCAACCTGCCGGTCCAGGCGGGCCTGGCGATGACGGTGAAGACCCCGCGCAGTGTTCCCGAAGGGTGTCGCATCGTCGGCGAGGCGGAGGGCCTGCCGCCCCTGGGGCAGGTGGAGATCGAGCTGCACCGCCGGCCGGGGCACACCAGCGAGGCCCTGGAAGCCTTCTGCGAGGAACTGGAGCACCTGGTGATCGACCACGACGACGTGGCCGCCCCGGAGCCGAGCGAGGCCGTCACCTGAGCCATGGGCAATAGACGCCGCGGGCCCGCGTCGTCCAGCGACGCGGGCCCGCCTTGCTCAGCCGGGGCGCGATCAGGCGCCGCGTCCATCAGTCGCGCTGGTAGGTACCCACCAGGCGGTTCATGCCGATCAGGTGAGGCTCCGCCTGCTTGAGCAGTTCGGGCAGCGAGAGGCCTTCCGGCAGGTCGGTGGCCTTGTCCAGCGCCAGCACCCAGAAGTAGTAGTGGTGCACCCCGTGGCCCTCCGGCGGCATGGGGCCGCCATAGCCGGTCTTGCCGAAGTCGTTGAGCCCCGGAGTCCCCTCGCCGCTGCCCTCCTTGAGCTCGCTGGTGGCGGCGGGCAGGTTGTAGAGCACCCAGTGCACGAAGCCGTAGCTGCCGTTCTGCACCAGGGGGGCATCCGGGTCATGGCAGATCACCGCGAAGCCCTTGGTGCCCTCCGGGGCGCCCTGCCAGCTGAGGGCCGGCGAGACGTCGTCCCCCTCCCCGGTATGTTTCGTCGGAATGGCACCCCCCGCCGCAAAGGCGGAGCTTTCGAGCTGCATGGTCGAGAGAGCAAAGGCCATGGTGATCAACCTCCCTGGATATCCAAGATGTCTACGTTTCGACGTGACGGTGCGAGAGCGCCGACTCAGCGTCGGAGAAAGTCCGGCGCCTGTCAACGCCACTTCTCCATGGCATGATGGTCGCAAGCCACGAGTTCAACCCGGGAGACCGCCATGCCTCGCCTGCTGATCGTCGCCCATGCCCCTTCGCCCAATACCCTCCGGCTCCGCGAGGCCGCCGAGCGCGGGGGACGTCATCCCGATATCGAGGGCGTCGAGGTCACCGTCAAGCCACCCCTGGAGGCCGGCCCCGAGGATGTGCTGGCCTGCGATGCCATCCTGCTCGGCACCACCGAGAACCTGGGCTACATGAGCGGCGCCCTTAAGGACTTCTTCGACCGCAGCTACTACCCGGTGCTGGAGGAGAAGCAGGGGCTGCCCTGCGCGCTCTATATCCGCGCCGGCCGCGACGGCACCGGCACCCGCCGGGCCGTGGAGGGGATCGTCACCGGCCTGCGCTGGAAGTGGGTGCAGGAACCGCTGACCCTGCGCGGCGAGTGGCAAGAGGACTTCGTCGACCAGGTGGAGGAACTGGGCATGGCAATGGCCGCGGGGCTGGACGCCGGCGTGCTCTAACCATATGCGATTAAATTCCGTCGATAGTCCCTTCCGATCCTTAAGCCCCTGCTATACCTCAAGGAGGCCCGTCTACTCGCAGGGATTCTTGGGCCTTGTCGAACGCCGCATCGGCTGATCGCGCGACAACAAGACAACGACAAGATCAACAGAACAACACGATACGTCGACCAGACGCGATGAGAAGTCCCTCCCTCCGGCTTCCGCCCGGCCCCCCTCTTGGACCGGGAGTGCCTCTGGCCGACTCACTGACGCGAGGTGAGTCATGAAACCAACCGCAAGGCTGCTGGGGATCGGCCTGACCAGCCTGTTCCTCTGGAACCCGCCGTCGGCGCAGGCCGACGATCCCCTGATCATCGCCACCGCCAGCCCTGCCGGGGTCTACCACGTGGTCGGCCGGGCACTGTGCCGAGTCGTCGAGACGCCCTGCCGGGCGCAGCCCGGCGACGGCTCCAGTGCCAACCTGCGCGGGCTGCGACGCGGCGATCTTCAGCTCGCCATGGCCCAGTCGGATCTGCACCAGTATGCCACCCTGGGCACCGAGGGGTTCCGGAACGACGGCCCGGACGAGGCGCTGCGCTCCATCTTCTCGCTGCACAGCGAGCCCTTCACCCTGGTGGTGCGACGCGATGCCGGGATTCGGGACTTCGAGGACCTTCAGCAGCGCTCGGTGAACATCGGCAACCCGGGCTCCGGCCAGCGCGGCACCATGCTCAGGCTGATGGATGCCCGGGGCTGGAGCCGCAGCAACTTTCGCCAGATCCACGACCTGCCGGCCGACCAGCAGTCCATGGAGCTCTGCCACGGCAACATCGATGCCATGGTCTATACCGTGGGCCATCCCAATGCCTCGGTGGCCCAGGCCATCCGGCTGTGCAATGCCGAGATCGTCGACGTGCAGGGCGAGTTCGTCGACCTGCTGGTGGACGCCTACCCCTATTTCACGCGGGCCTCGATCCCCGCCGGCCTCTACGGCCCGGACCAGCAGGCAGTGAGCACCTTCGGGGTCAAGGCCACCCTGGTCACCAAGGCGGACACCGACGCCGACCTGGTCTACCGGCTGGTCTCCAGCGTGTTCGACAACTTCGCACGCTTCAAGGCGGCCCATCCCGCCCTGGGCCAGCTGACGCCCCAGGCGATGATCCGAGAGGGGCTCAGCGCGCCCCTGCACGAAGGGGCGCTGCGCTTCTACCGAGAACAGGGATGGGTCGAGGCCGAGAGCATGATGTCCGAACGCAACGACCAACCCCGCCTGGCCGAGCACGCCGCAGCAAGGCTCGAATGAAACCCGTGCCCGCAACGCAGAACGGCACCCCGAAGGGTGCCGTTCTGCGTATCACCGCGACCGTTTTCAGGCCGGGCGGGTTACCTGAGGCGTTCGAACACCGTGGCCACGCCCTGCCCCATGCCGATGCACATGGTGGCCAGGCCCAGGGTGGTCTCACGCTCCTGCATCACGTTGAGCAGGGTGGTGCTGATGCGCGCCCCGGAGCAACCCAGCGGGTGGCCCAGGGCGATGGCGCCGCCGTGGAGGTTGACCTTGTCGTCCATGGCGTCGCGCAGGCCCAGGTCCTTGAGCACCGGCAGCGCCTGGGCGGCAAAGGCCTCGTTGAGCTCCACGGTCTGGATGTCGTCGATGGTCAGACCCGCCGCCTTCAGCGCCTTCTTCGAGGCCGGCACCGGGCCATAGCCCATGATGGAGGCATCGCAGGCGGCCACCCCGGTGGAGAGCACCCGGGCGATGGGCTCAAGGCCCAGGGCCTGGGCGCGCTCGTAGCTCATCACCGCCATGCCGGCCGCCCCCACCGAGAGCGCCGAGGAGGTGCCGGCGGTGACGGTGCCGCCGCGGGGGTCGAAGGCCGGCTTCAGCTCGGCCATCCTCTCCAGGCTGGCGTCGCTGCGGATCACCTCGTCGCGGTCGACCCGCACCCGGAAGCCATTGGCATCATGGCCCTCGATGCCGATGATCTCGCGGTCGAACCCGCCGTTCTCCATCGCCGCCTGGGCCCGCTGGTGCGAGCGCACGCCGAAGGCGTCCTGCTCCTGGCGGGAGATGCCGTGCATCTTGCCCAGCAACTCCGCGGTCAGCCCCATCATCATGGCCGCCTTGGCCACGTGCTTGCTGGCCGCCGGGTTGACGTCGACGCCATGGGTCATGCCCACGTGCTCCATGTGCTCCACGCCGCCGATGATGTAGAACTCGCCCATGCCGGCCCGGATGTTGGCGGCGGCGATGTGCAGCGCGCTCATCGAGGAGCCGCACAGGCGATTGACCGTCTGCGCCGGCACGGTGTGTGGGATGCCGGTGAGGATCGCCGCGTTGCGGGCGATGTTCATGCCCTGCTCCAGGGTCTGGTTGACGCAGCCCCAGATCACGTCGTCGACCTCGGCGGGGTCGAGCCCCGGGTTGCGGTCGAACAGCGCCTGCATCACCGCGGCGGAGAGGTTCTCGGCGCGCACGTGGCGGAAGGCCCCCTGCTTCGCCTTGGCCATGGCGGAACGGGCACAGTCGACCACCACCACGTCTCTCGGATTCAAGCTCATCGATAACTCCTTAAATAATGTCCGGAACGTCCTGACCGTTGCGTGGCATCTCGTGTGGACGCGTCAGCCCTGGGCCTTGCTGGCGTAGAATTTCTCGCCGGAGGCGGCCATCTGGCGCAGCTTCTCGGTGGGCGCATAGAGCGGGCCGAGATGCTCGGCCAGGCGCTCGGCCTGGGCGACGAAGGCGTCGACGCCCATGGCATCGATGTAGCGCAGCGCACCGCCGCGGAACGGCGGGAAACCGATGCCGTAGATCAGCGCCATGTCGGCCTCGGCCGGGCTGCCGACGATGTCGTCCTCCAGGCAGCGCACGGTCTCAAGGCAGAGCGGCACCATCATGCGGGCGATGATCTCCTCGTCGGAGAACTCGCGGCGCTCCCTGGCCACGCCCTTGACCAGCTCGATGGCGGCCTCGTCGGTGACCTTCCGGGGCTTGCCCTTGCGGTCCTCCTCGTAGGCGTAGAAGCCCTTGGCGTTCTTCTGGCCCAGGCGGTCGTGCTCCACCATGACCTGGATGGCGCTCTTGCCCTGGCCGTCTCCCCGCTCACCGGCCATGCCGGCCATCCGCTCCGGGAAGCCCTCGGCCATCACCTCGCCGGCGTGCACCGCGGTGTCCATGCCCACCACGTCGAGCAGGTAGGCGGGTCCCATGGGCCAGCCGAATTTCTCCATCACCTTGTCGATATGCTGGAAGTCGGCGCCCTGCTCCACCAACTGGCTGAAGCCGCCGAAGTAGGGAAAGAGCACCCGGTTGACCAGAAACCCCGGGCAGTCGTTGACCACGATGGGCGTCTTGCCCATGGCCCGGGCATAGGCCACGGTGGCCGCCACCGCGGCGTCGGAGGTCTTCTCGCCGCGGATCACCTCCACCAGCGGCATGCGGTGCACCGGGTTGAAGAAGTGCATGCCGCAGAAGTTCTCAGGCCGCTTGAGGTTCTCGGCCAGGCGGGTGATGGAGATGGTCGAGGTGTTGGAGGCCAGTATCGTCTCCTCCCCCACCTGGCCTTCCACCTCGGTGAGCACCGCGTCCTTGACCTTGGGGTTCTCGACCACCGCCTCGACCACCAGATCGACGTGGCCGAAGTCGCCATAGGAGAGGGTCGGGCGAATGTTGCTGAGCTTCTCGGCCATCTGCCCGGTGGAGAGCTTGCCCCGCTCCACCTGCTTGGCGAACAGCTTGCGGGCTTCCTTGAGGCCAAGCTCGATGGCCTCCTCCTTGATGTCCTTCATCAGGATGGGCGTGCCCTTGGAGGCGCTCTGGTAGGCGATGCCGCCCCCCATGATGCCGGCGCCGAGCACCGCCGCCTGCTTGACGGGCCGCGCCTGCTTCTCGTACTGGCTGCCCTTCTTCTTGACCACCTGGTCGTTCATGAACAGGCCGACCAGATTGAAGGCCACCTCGGAGAGCGCCAGCCTGGCAAAGGCCTTGGCCTCGATGGCCTGGGCACGGGCGCGCGACTCGCCGGCGCCCTTCTGGATGACCTTGATGGCCTCCACCGGCGCCGGGTAGTGCGGCCCCGCCTTGCCGGCTACATAGCCCTTGGCGGTCTCGAAGGCCATCATCTGCTCGATGGGGCCGAGCGTGAGCGGCGCGCTCTTCTCGGCGCGGCGGGCCTGGTAGTCGAGCTCTCCCCGGTGGGCGCGCGCCAGGATATCCAGGGCCGCGGCGTCCAGTTGCTCGCCCGGCACCACGGCGTCCACGGCCCCCATCTCGAGGGCGGCCTCGGCGCGGTTCTCGGTGCCACCGGCGATCCACTCCACGGCATTGTCGGCACCGATGATGCGCGGCAGTCGCACGCAGCCGCCCCAGCCGGGCAGGATACCGAGTTTGGTCTCGGGCAGGCCGATCTTCGCGGACTCGGCCATGACGCGAAAGTCCGTGGTCAGGGTGATCTCGCAGCCACCGCCCAGGGCCAGGCCATTGATGGCGGTGACAGTGGGAAACGGCAGGTCCTCGATGGCATTGAAGATGCCATGCACCCGCTCGAGCATGGCCTCGATCTGCTCCGCGCCCTGCTCGAACATGCCATGGAACTCGGTGATGTCGGCGCCGACGATGAACGCCTCCTTGGCGCTGCCGATCACCAGGCCCTCGAGGCCCTTCTCGGCGCGAATGGCCGCAACGGCCTCGCCCAGTTCCGCGACCACGGCGCTGGAGAGCTTGTTGATGGACTCGTCTTTCAGGTCGAAGGTGAGCGTGGCGATGGCATCGCCACCGTCCTCGAGACCACGCGCCACCGTGATGGCATTGCCTTGATAGATCATCCACGAACCTCCATGCAGGAATTCATACGGCCGTTTGATTTTCGACAGCTTGGTGCAGCCGAGCCCTAACGTCAAGCCCCTATCGACAGCATGGCACGTCCATGGCGACTCACCCCAGGGAGGCCCGCGCTGTTAGACTCGATGGATGAACCGAGAACCGTCGATGGGCGCGCCCCATTCCCCTTCCTCCCCTGCTGCCGGCAGGCAGTGGCCGCGCCTCAGCGCCTGGCAGGAACGTATCGAACGCCTGGTGGAGCGTGCCCGGCCCTGGAGCTGGCTGTGGCCACCGATGGCCCTCGCCGCCGGCCTGGGAAGCTTCTTCCTGGTGGAGCGCCAACAGTGGCTGGGAGCGATGCTGGCACTGGGCATGCTGCTGGCCTGGGTACTGCTGCTCTCCGAGAGCCTCATCGGCCGACTGCTGGCCCGACGTGGCTACCCCACGCTGCCCCGTGGCGTGACCACCTTCATCGCCCAGCTGATCCACCAGGAGACGCTGTTCTTCACCCTGCCCTTCCTGCTGGCCACTACGGTATGGCGCAGCGGCCAGGCGTTCTTCACCCTGTTGATCCTGGCCATGGCGCTGCTGTCGATCCTCGACCCGCTCTACTATCGGCTGGCCGGTCGGCTGCGCTGGGTCTACTTCGCCTTCCATGCGCAGTGCGTGTTCCTGGTGGTCCTGGTCACCCTACCCACCCTGCTCCACCTGACCACCGGCCAGAGCCTGCTGCTGGCCATCGGCGCCATGGTGCTGTTCAGCCTGCCGAGCCTGATGCACCTGCTGCGGCCCATGAGTCCCTCGCGCTGGCTGGCGATGCTGGCCCTGCTGCCGTTGCTGGCCGGCGTGGCCTGGGCGGGACGCGCCTGGGTGCCGCCGGCCAGCCTGTGGATCTCGGGCAGTGCCCTCTCGCCCGAGTTCGATACCGAGGCCAGGAGACCGGTCGGCAGCACTTCCCTGACCCCGGCGGCCCTGGCCAGCGAGGGGCTCTATGCCTTCACGGCGATCCATGCCCCCCGCGGCCTACGCGAGGAGGTGGTGCATGTATGGCGACAGGACGGCGAGGAGGTCGACCGCATCCCGCTGGAGATCCAGGGGGGACGCGCGGCCGGCTACCGGGCCTGGAGCCACAAGCAGAACTTCCCCGAGGAGGCGGGCGGCAGATGGCGTATCGACGTGATGACCGACAGCGGCCAGCGGATCGGGATGCTGCGCTTCACGGTGAGTGACGACGCCGGGGCGGCGACCCTGGCCGACGGCACGATACAGCGGCCCTCGGGCATTCCTGGCCTGGATGTCCGGCGGCTCCTGCCCCGGCCCGAGTCCGTTACAGAGGCGGGACCCGAGGAGGCACCCGAGGAGGAGGTCCAGCAGGCGGCGGCGAAGGCGCCCGGCTCCCCGGGAGGCGAGGAGGCCCCGGAGGAAGAGACGCGAGCGAACGAGGAAGGCGAGGAAGGCGAGGAAGGCGAGGAAGGCGAGGAAGGCGAGGAAGGCGAGGCAGAGGATGACGCCGGATCGGCCGAGGGCGTGCAATGATAAGCCTGCTTGCATTACACGGCGGCGGTTCGGACAATCCGCTCAGGCTCATCCCGGATGCACAGACCCATGCACCAGAACATCGGCTTCCAGCTGTCCCGCGTGCCGCGCCTGTGGCGCGCCGTCATCGACCGGCGACTGGCGCCGCTGGGCCTGACCCAGACCCGCTGGATCACCCTCTACCACCTCTGGCGGCTCGGTGACGGCCAGCCGCAGTGCGACCTGGCCCGCGCCATCGGCGTCGAGGCGCCCTCACTGGTCCGTACCCTGGACCAGCTCTCCGAGCAGGGACTGATCGAGCGGCGCGGCTGCGACCAGGACCGCCGCACCAAGCGCATCTACCTGACGCCCGAGGCCACGCCGCTGCTGGAGCAGATCGATGCGGTGGTCAGCCAGGCGCGCAGCGAGATGCTGGCCGGCCTCGACGACGAGGAGGTCGACCAGCTGGCGAGCCTGCTGTCGCGCATCGAGGAGAACGGCCTGGCGATCCAGGCCCGCGAGGATGCACAGTGACCGCGCTCAGGCGCGCGGGCCCTCCAGGGGCACCTCCTTCTCGGGATGGTCGGGACGCCCGGCCAGGGCGTCGCGCAGGGCCGTGAAGTCCTCCAGATAGCTGGAGAAGCGCTCGGTATCCTGCGACTCCCACCACCAGAGCCCGAGGGCGGCCCGGTTCGACTCCAGCACACTGGCATCCAGCGGCAGGCGCGTCAGCAGCGCCTCGAGGGGCGCCTCGGCCGCCGCCGGCAGGGGCCGCAGCGGCTCGAAGCGCCAGTACCAGCCATGCCGGAACGGCTTGAGCGCCGGCCCGGCCTTCGAATCTCGCACCAGCGTGAAGTCGGGCCCCGGCTGTTGCGGCGGATAGGGCCAGCGGTAGTGGGGCATGACGCCCCTGGCTTCATGAAAGGGTGGCTTGTCCAGCTTGACGGTGACGCCCGCCCGGCTCATGGCCGTTCGCATCCGCGCCACCCGCTTCTGGCGCGGGTTCGGCTTGAGCCAGAGTAGCGGCGAGATCACCAGCATCACCGCGACGAGAATGATCAACCATGCCATGCCGTTCTCCCTGTGAATCTTGATGCAAGTCGTTGTCTTGTCACGCGAGCCGTCCTAGAGTGGAAGCATCCCCAAACACGCTGGATGCTGTACGGAGAGTCACACCATGAGCAACGAATATCGTCATGTCCTGGTCGCCGTCGACCTGACAAAGGACTCCCACAAGGTCCTGGAGCGGGCGATGCAGATCGCCGACCGCAACCAGGCCAAGCTGTCCATCATGCATACCCTGGAGCCGCTGGGCTTCGCCTATGGCGGCGACATCCCCATGGACCTCACCAGCATCCAGGACCAGCTCGACGAGCACGCCAAGCAGCGCCTGGCCGAGATCGCCGACACCCATGTGCCCAAGGAGAACCAGCACGTGGTGGTGGGCATGCCCGATACCGAGATCCACCGCTTCGCCGAGGAGCATGACGTCGACCTGATCGTGGTCGGCTCCCACGGCCGCCATGGCTTCGCCCTGCTGCTCGGCTCCACCTCCACCGGTGTGCTGCACGGCGCCCAGTGCGACGTACTGGCCGTGCGGGTGGGGGCCAAGGGCGAGAAGAGCGAGGAGTAACCGCCCGCTTCGACCCGATAGACCGCAAGGGCGCCCCTTGGGCGCCCTTGCTGTTTCGGGCCCTACGCCGGCGACGCCTCGCCCTGTCACTCTCCTGCCGCCATCGCCTCCAGTTCCATCCAGCGCTCCATGGCCGCTTCCAGCTCGGCCTGGGTATCGTTCAGCGACTGCAGGGTCGCGGTCACGGTCTCGGCATCCTGCTGGTAGAAGGCCGGGTCGCCGACCCGTGCCTCGAAGGCGGCCACCTCGCCCTCGAGGCGCTCGATCTCGGCCGGCAGGCCGTCGAGCTCGCGCTGCAGCTTGTAGGAGAGCTTGGCCGGCCGGTTCGCCGTGGCGGACTCGGAGGCCGACCTGGCCTCTGCCGCGTTATTGCTCGCCGCCGGGGCCGCGGGTTCGGCCTGCTGGCGCGCCGCCCCCTCCCAGGGGGCCGGGGGCAGCCTGCCCCCCTGGCGTACCCAGTCGCTGTAGCCGCCCACGTACTCGCGCACCCGGCCCTGGCCCTCGAAGGCCAGCACGCTGGTCACCACGTTGTCCATGAAGGCGCGGTCGTGGGAAACCAGCAACAGGGTGCCGTCGAAGTCGAGCAGCAGTTCCTCGAGCAGCTCCAGGGTCTCGACGTCGAGGTCGTTGGTGGGCTCGTCGAGCACCAGGACATTGGCCGGCTGGGTGAACAGCTTGGCCAGCAGCAGGCGGTTGGACTCGCCGCCGGAGAGCGCCTTGACCGGTTGGCGCACCCGGTCCGGGGTGAACAGGAAGTCCTGCAGGTAGCTCATCACGTGGCGGTCGCGGCCGCCCACGGCGATGCGATCGCTGCCCTGGGCCACGTTGTCGTAGACGCTCTTCTCCGGCTCCAGCCCGGCGCGCAGCTGGTCGAAATAGGCGACCTGCAGCTTGGTCCCGAACTGCACCTTGCCCTCGGTCGGCTCGAGCTCGCCGAGCAGGATCTTGAGCAGGGTCGTCTTGCCGGCACCGTTGCGGCCGATGAAGCCGATGCGGTCGCCGCGCTGGATCTCGAGGCTGAGGTCGTCGATCACCACCTCGTCGCCGAAGCGCTGGGTGACGTGCTCGAGGCTCACTACCCGCTTGCCGCTGCGGGCGCCGCTGTCGACGGAGAGCGAGGCCTTGCCCTGGCGTTCGCGGCGTTCGCTGCGCTCCCGGCGCAGCTGCTCCAGCGCCCTCACCCGTCCCTCGTTGCGGGTGCGCCGTGCCTTGATGCCCTGGCGGATCCAGGCCTCCTCCTGGGCGAGCTTCTTGTCGAACTCGGCATGCTCCCGGGCCTCGACCTCCAGTTCGTGGGTCTTCTGCTCCTGGTAGGCGGCGTAATCCCCGGGATAGCGGCCCAGGCGCCCGCGGTCGAGCTCGAGGATCGCCGTGGCAAGCTTCGAGAGGAAGGCACGGTCGTGGGTGATGAAGAGCACGGCGCCATTGAAGTCCAGCAGCTGCTCCTCGAGCCAGGCGATGGTGTCGAGGTCGAGGTGGTTGGTGGGCTCGTCTAACATTAGCAGGTCGGGCTCGGCGACCAGCGCCCGGGCCAGCGCCACGCGGCGCCGCCAGCCACCGGAGAGCGCGGCCATCTCGGCGTCGGCAGGCAGCCCCAGTCGGGTCAGCACCACGTCGATGCGCTGGTGGAAGGACCAGCCGTCGATCGCCTCGATCCGCGTCTGCAGCTCGGCCATGCGTCGCATGTCCGGCGTCTCGTCGTGGATCAGGTGGTGATACTCGGAGAGCAGTTCACCGGCCTCGGGAAGGCCCTGGGCCACCACGTCGAAGATGGTCTGGCCGGTGGCATCCGGCAGCTCCTGGGCGAGCACCCCGATCTTCAACCCCGGCGCCCGCCAGATGTGGCCACCATCGGCCTGGATCTCGCCGGCCACCAGCTTGAGCAGGGTCGACTTGCCGGTCCCGTTGCGCCCCACCAGGGCGAGGCGCTCGCCCTTCTCCAGCACCAGGTCGGCGCCGTCGAGCAGCACTTGGGTGCCGTAGGCCAGTTGCAGCTGTTCCAGACGTAGCAGGGTCACGCGCTCACCTCTTCATTCATCGAGGGCGCTAGTGTAACGCATGGCCGGCCCGCCGTGGCGACGGGTACAATGCGCGCCTGATCCCAGAAGGAGTTCCGCCTTGGTTGCCCCGACCGACACCTTCGACGACGTCCTGCCCGAGGCCCTGCGCTTCACCTCGCCCGCCCCGCTGGTGGACATCGGCGCCAACCTGACCCACGCGAGTTTCGCCCGGGACCTGGCGGCGGTGCTGGCCCGCGCCCGGGCGGCGAACGTCACCACCCTGATCCTCACCGGCACCGACCGCGAGCATGCCGAACAGGCCGTGGCGCTGGCCCGTCGCCACCCGGGGCTCTTCGCTACCGCCGGGGTGCACCCCCACGATGCCAGCCACTGGGACCCGGCGCTGGAGCGGTCGATGCGCGACCTGCACCGCCAGCCCGAGGTGGTGGCGGTGGGCGAGTGCGGCCTCGACTTCAACCGCAACTTCTCTACCCCCGCCGAGCAGGAGCGCGCCTTCGAGGCCCAGCTCGGCCTGGCGGCGGAGAGCGGCAAGCCGCTGTTCCTCCATGAGCGGGACGCCGGGCGCCGCATGCGCGAGATGCTGCATGCCTGGCGAGACGATATCCCCGACGCGGTAGTGCACTGCTTCACCGCCGATCGCGAGACCCTCTACGGTTACCGGGACCTGGACCTGCACATCGGCCTGACCGGCTGGCTGTGCGACGAGCGTCGCGGCCACCACCTGCGCGAGCTGGTCGGCGAGATTCCCCTGGACCGGCTGATGGTGGAAACCGACTGCCCGTACCTGCTGCCGCGCAATTTACCTGCCAAACTCAAGGGCAGACGCCACGAACCGGCCCTGCTGCCCTGGATCGTGCGGGAAATCGCCCACTGGCGCGGCATGGACGAGGTCGCGCTGGCCCACGCCACCACCGCGACCGCGCTCGCCTTCTTCCGCCTGCCGGCAGGCGAGACGCGCCACGCCATCGAACATGAGGAGTCCTGACATGGCCGGCCCCGAGAGCAAGGAGATTCCCGGCTTCATCGCCGTCGAGACCGGCGAGGACGGCGGATTGCCGCTGGCCATCGCCTGGACACTGCCCGACGGGCGGGTCAAGCACACCCTGATCCAGCCGGACGACGACTGGCTGGACAGCGAGATGGTCTCGCTGGGCGAGTACAGCCTGGAGGAGCTCAACAGCATGGGCGTGAGCCCGCTGGACGTGATCCGCGAGCTCGAGAATGACCACTTCAGCAAAACCCTCTTCACGGCAGGCGTGAGTGATGACGAGGCGGCGATCTCGCGACTCTTCGACACCTACGGCCTCGACCCCTTCGTCGAACTGGCCCCGGCAGAGAGCCTCTATGCTGAGATCGAACCCGGCGACTGGGCCCGGGCCCGGGGCGAGCTGTTCGGCGAGCTAGGCCTCGAGCCGCTGCGCCCCGAGCACGAGGTAGCGGTGATGCTCAACCTGCACCAGCGCCTCGCCCCGGGCATCGCCTCTCCCGAAGTCCTGCCCTTCGATGGCCGTCTGCTGGACGGCGATGACGTTGACGACTGAGCGCGACCCTGCCACTACGCCCCCGGCCGCCCCAGCAGCTCCCTGGCCCGTTCGACGATGCCCACCACCGAGGGCAGCGTGACCGTGGCGGCCGGCCCCAGGGGGATGAAGCTGTCCTCGGCGGTCAGCCGCGCCAGGCGCTCGCCCGCCACGCCGCGCTCGACCAGGCCGGTGATCAGCTCCTCGCTCGGCGAGCCCGACCGCCGGCACTCGTCCACCACCAGGATGCCCGCACAGTCAGCCACCCGGCGATGCAGGGCATCGTGGTCGATGGCGGTCAGCCAGCGCAGGTCGATGAGGCGCAGCGCGATGCCCTCGTCCTCGAGGCGGACGGCCGCCTGCCGTGACAGGTGGATCCCGTTGCCGTAGCTGACGATGGCCAGGTCGCGCCCCTCTCCCCATTGGCCGAGCTCACCCACCGCCAGGCGGTAATCCGGCCCCGGATCGGCGCAGCAGCCGCGATCGTCCCCCTCCTCCAGCAGGTCCCGGGCGTGGTAGCGGGCGATGGGCTCGAGCACCACCACCACCCGCTGCTCCTCGTCGGCCAGGCGCACCGCCTCCTGCAGCAGCCCCACCGCCTCGGCCCCGCTGGATGGGCAGGCCACCAGCAGCCCGGGGATGTCGCGCAGCACGGCAATCGCATTGTCGTTATGGAAGTGACCGCCGAAGCCCTTCTGGTAGCCGAGCCCGGCAATACGCACCACCATCGGGTTGGTGTACTGGCCAGCGGAGAAGAAGCTCAGCGTGGCCGCCTCACCGCGCAGCTGGTCCTCGGCGTTGTGCAGGTAGGCGAGGAACTGGATCTCCAGGATCGGCACCAGGCCGCTCTGGGCCAGGCCAATCCCCAGTCCCAGGATGCTCTGCTCGTCGAGCAGCGTATCGATCACCCGGTGCGGGCCGAACTGCGCCTGCAGCCGCTGGGTGACCCCGTAGACACCGCCCTTGCGGCCGATGTCCTCGCCGGCCATCACCAGGTGCGGATAGCGGATCATCAGCCGCGCCAGCGCCTGGTTGATCAGCCTGGCCATGGGGGCCGGGGTGGGATCGACCTCCCCCTGCCAGGGTTGCTGCCGGCCGGGACGCGACGGCGGCACGATGCTCGCCATGACCTCTGCGGCGCTCTCGAGCTTCGGTCGCCGGATCACCGCCTCGGCCTCCCGGGCAACCCGCTCGCCGATCGCCCGGTAGCGCTCGGCGATCGCCTCCACGGAGAGCACGCCGTGGCGACGCAGCAGGCCGGCGCTGACCAGCAGCGGGTCGCGGGCCTCGTCGGCCTCGATGCGTGCGGCCGACAGGTAGGCCTGCTGGGCATCGGAACCGGCATGCCCGAACAGGCGCACACAGTGCATGTGGAGGAACACCGGCTGACGACGGGTGCGGGCGATGTGCGCGGCTTCACGGGCGACCCGCCAGGTGTCCAGCAGGTCGAGACCGTCGCAGGCGAGATAGTGAAAGCCGGGACGGGCGCGCATGCTGGCGGCGATCCAGCCAGGCGGCGTGGGCATGGAGATGCCGATGCCGTTGTCCTCGCAGACCATCACCAGCGGCATGGGCGCGCCCTGCCAGGCGGCCCAGCCCGCGGCATTGAGGGCGCCCTGGGCGGTGGAGTGGTTGAAGGAGGCATCGCCGAAGCTGCAGATCACCACGCTGTCCGGCGCCCACTCGCCGCCGCCACCCAGGCGCCGCCACAGGCCGAGGCTGTGGGCCGCCCCCACCGCCTTGGGCAGGTGGGAGGCGATGGTGCTGGTCTGCGGCGGGATGCTGAGCCGTCTCGAGCCCAGCACCTTGTGGCGACCACCGGAGATCGGGTCCTCCGACGAGGCCGTGACGCTCAGCAGCAGGTCGCGGATCGGCGTCTGGCCCGGCACGGCTCGGCTGCGCTGGATCAGGAAGGCGGCGTCACGGTAGTGCAGGAAGGCCGGATCGCCGGGGCGGAACGCCAGGGCGATGGCGGCGTTGCCCTCGTGGCCGGCACTGCCGATGGTGTAGAAGCCCTCGCCCCGTGCCTGGAGCCGCCGGGCCTGGAGGTCGAGGTGGCGGCTGGTCAGCTGTGAATCGAAGAGCTCGACCAGCGCCTCGGGGGACAACCCCACTTCGTCGAGCCGCCCGGCCTTCGCGGGGTCGGGCCACTCATCATCGCGCAGGGCGGCGAGGAAGCGGTGCTCCTGGGGCAGGGAGTCGGCCACGGGCGGCCTCCGATCGGCTGGACACTGACCTCAAGCCTAGTCGATCGCCGGGACGGGCTGCGACCCTGCCGACGCGAGCCGACGGCGCCCGGCCGCCACGGCCTGCTCGAGGCTGGCCCCTTCACGATAGTAGGCCGCCAGCGCCCGCCGGAAGGCCGCCGCACGGGCCGGCAGCCCTTCGCGCAGGTAGCGCTCGGCGCGCGCCTCGACCCGTGCCTGGAAGCCCTCGCGGTCGACCTCCACCTCGCCCAGGTTGTCGACGCTGACGTTGAAGGGCCGGCCGCAGGCTCGCGAGAAGAGCAGTTCCAGCGCCTGGGGCGCCACCTCCACCGCCTCGAAGTCGCGCTGCTCGCTGGCGTCCCGGCCGTCGGGCAGGTACCAGTAGCCGTAGTCCTCGAGCCGTCGCCGCCGGGCCCCGGCGATGCACCAATGGCTGACCTCGTGCAGGGCGCTGGCGTAGAAACCCCGGGCGAAGATCACCCGGTGCCAGGGAGAGGCATCGTCGGCCGGCAGGTAGAGGGGCTCGCCGCCGCCGCGCACCAGGCGGGTTTGATAACGGGGCAGGAAGAGGCCGTCGAACAGCGCAATGACATCCTCGAGTCGGTGGCTCACGCAGGCTCCTGAAAGGCGTAAAGGGCGCCATTATAGGGGCAAGGAGGCGCGGCGCGAAAATCGATGCCTCCTGATAGACTGAGCGGCCTGCCGGCGCTCGTCCCGGGCCGGACGCTGCCGACTCACTCTCGACGCATGGAGCTGCTGCCTTGGCCTCGTTCGCCTCACGCCTGCTGGCCACCAGCCGCAAGGAAACGCGCCCCCTGATGCGCCTGGCCCTGCCCATCTGCGGGGCACAGCTGGCCCAGGCCGGCATGAGCGTCGCCGACGTGATGATGACCGGGCGACTCAGCGCCACCGACCTCGCGGCCGTCTCGGTGGGCTCCAGTCTGTGGATGCCGCTGATGCTGTTCATGACCGGCACGCTCATGGGGCTGACGCCGATCGTCGCCCAGCTGCTGGGGGGCGGCCGCACGGCAGGGATCCGCCCCTGCGTCCACCAGGCACTGTGGATCGCCCTCGTCCTGGGCATGGTCGCCGCGGCGCTGCTGTGGTTCACGGTAATGCCGATCTTCCGCCTGATGGCGGTGCCCGAGGAGGTCGCCGGGCGCGCCGCCGCCTACCTGGCCGCCGTGGCCTTCGGCATGCCCGGGGTGGCCCTCTTCCAGGCGCTGCGCGCCTTCTCGGACGGCATGAACCATACCCGACCGTCGCTGTGGATCAGCCTGGTCGGCCTCGGGGTGAACATCCCCTGCAACTTCGTACTGATCTACGGCGGCGAGGGGCTGACGGGGCTGTTCGGCGACTGGCTGCCTGGCAGCGTGCAGGACTTGCCGGCCCTCGGCGCCCTGGGCTGCGGCATTGCCACGGCGCTCTCCATGTGGGTGATGGGCCTGGCGATGATCGCCTACACCCGGCGCTCTCGGGCCTATGGTGACGTCGCGCTCTGGCATTCGCCGACGTCCCCACGTTGGGCGCTGATCGGCGAGCTGCTCCACGTGGGCGTGCCCATCGGCGTGGCGATCTTCGTGGAGGTGACACTGTTCACCCTGATCGCCCTGTTCATCGCCAGTCTCGGCGAGATCACCGTGGCGGCCCACCAGGTAGCGCTCAACTACACCTCGATCCTGTTCATGCTGCCGCTCTCCCTGGGCATGGCCCTGACCGTGCGGGTCGGCAACACCCTGGGCCAGGGCCGCCCCGATGCCGCCCGACTGGTGGCCTGGCACGGCATCCTGGTGGCGCTGGCCGTGGCGGGGCTCAACAGCCTGTTGCTGTGGCTCACCGCCGAGCCGGTGATCAGGCTTTATACTCACGACAGCGAGGTGCAGCGCCTGACCCTGACGCTGGTCGGCCTGGCGATTCTTTACCAGGTATCGGACGCCCTGCAGGTCAACCTGGCCGGGGCCTTGCGGGGCTACAAGGACACCCGCATCATCATGCTGATCACCCTGCTGGCCTACTGGCTGGTGGGGCTGGGGGGAGGTCACTGGCTGGGAGAGCATGGCCTGCTCGGGTGGATCGACCCGCTGGGTGTCCACGGCTACTGGATCGGCCTGATTGGCGGCTTGACCACCGCCGCCGTGCTGCTGGGCGAGCGGCTCAGGCGCATCAGCAAGGCGAAGGCCCATGGAGAGATCGAGATTCCTGCGGAGTGACGCCGACCGTGCATCCCGCCATCGCGGGATCCAGGGGCTAGTGGCGATGCTGTTACTGCTGCTGGCCGGCTGCGGCGAGGGCGACAGCGAGGTCCTGCTCCGCGACTACCAGCAGCGCCTCGCCGAGGCCCTCTCGCTCGAGGCGCCGCCACGCTCGGTCCCGGACAATATCGCGGCCTTCCCCGCACAGGACCAGCGGCTGTTCGAGATTGTCGAGACCCGCGAGGGCATGCTCGACATCTATGCACTGCGCGAGTGTCATATCGCCAACCTCGTGGCGGGACGCAACAACCAGCTCGGCAAGGTGGCGCCCCCCAGCCAGCGCTGGCTCTACGAGCTCGAACTTTGGCGCCGGCTGAGCGGCTGCTGGAACAGCGACGCACCGGACGCCCTCTCCGATGACAGCCGTGAACGCCTGGCCCGGCTCACCGCCACCAAGACCGACCAGCTGCCACAGGTCAGCTGGAACGCCCTGTTCGCCTCCGAAGAGTGGGTAAAGAACTTCTCCCGGGCGAGCTCTCCCCTCTCCCCGGAGGCCCTCGACGAGGTCGAGCCACGCAGCGCCGCCCTGAGCTATCTGCGCGAGGCGACCCTGCACCAGTTCGACCGGACCTGGGTTCCCGAGTCGGCCACCCTTGAGGGTCACCTCAAGACCCTGCAGGAGCGCCCGCTCTCGGCCGAGCTGCTGCGCACCCTGCTGCTCGCCGAACAGCGCCTGAACGAAGCCTCGACGCTGATCGAGGACGCCCTGGAAGGCGATGGCGGGGCAGCCTGTGGCGAAGCGCCCGACCGCCTGGCCGGCTCGCCCGAGGCGACCCGACTGGCGACCTGGCTGGATGAGCTAGACCGCGCCGCCCGGCACTGGCTCGGGGCCATCGACGCCCTCCTCGAGGTACATGTGGCGCCCCCGCCGGCGGTGGCCGACTATCGGCGACGCTGGCTGTCGCTGATCGACCCCGAGGCCCCCCTGCCGGCCTTCACGGCGGCCCGCGAGCGCCACGCTGCACTGCGCAATCGGCTCGCCCATCACTGCCGATGAACCGCCGGGACTTAACCTCGGCAATCACTCTGTGCTATTGATGAGACTACAGTGACGCAGTGCGCTGCTTACCAGGCCGATGCCGTGACCACGCAGCACTTGGAGGGACATCATGGGAATCCCGCAGTCACCACGCCCCGCCCAGGTCATCGACCTCGAGGCCATGCGCCAACGTCAACTGGCCCGGCGCCGGTTGGTTCGCCTTTCCCCCGAACTGGACAATCTGGAGATGGTCTATCGGCTCGCCTCGGATGCCGACACCCTGTATGGCATGCCCTTGCTGGCCTGGGGGCTGCAGGAAGATGGTGAGGTGGTCGGCCTGGTGCCGTGGATGGAAGCCCTCACGCCCTGCCATCGCCTGGATGACGCCGAACACGGCCATTTCATCGGCTATCGCGACCCGGAGACCGAGGAGCTCTTCGAGGAGGCCCCCGAACACAAGGTGCTGGAGCTCGAGCACGCCGCCGCCTACTTCGATTACGAGGAGACCGACGAGACCACGCTGATCCAGCAGCTTCCCGAGACCCAGGGGACCCATGCCCTGTGCATGGACGAGAGCGATGCGCCCTGGCAGCTGAAGCAGGTCTTCGGCTGGCGCCTGTACAGCGACGGTACCGTGGAGGCCCTGCTCGCCGACGAGCGGCTCATCGAGACCACCCCGATCCTGCCGGGCGACCCCTGCCTCTATCCCGGCCACAGCCGCCACCGCGTGGTCTACTTCTTCCAGCGGCAGATCGCCAACCGCATCCGCCACGAGGACCCCAACACCCTCGAGGCCCTGGCGCTGATGGTCATGCCCGGCAACGACGTTGACCCCCCGACCGACTGACGGACTGGTCGCGACTCAGCCGAGACGGATAAAGTAGAGGTAGCTGCCGTCGTCTTCCTGCTGGTACAGGAGCTCATGCCCGAGGAAACTGCAGAACTTGGGGATGTCACGGGTCGTGGCCGGGTCGCTGGCGACCACCTTGAGCACCTCCCCCGCGTGCATGTCGCGCACCTTGTTGTGCATCAGCATGATCGGCTCGGGGCAGTAGAGCCCCGTGGTATCGAGTTGTGCATCACAGGCCGGCAGGGAATCCGCGGAATCAACCATCGATGACCTCGTTTCAGGACAGTTAAGTAAGGGAGTAACGGATGATCAAGATCATTATCGAACGTCGTATCATGCCCGGCCTGGAGGAGGAATACGAGGCGGCCGCCCGGGAGGCCATGCGCCATTCCCTCGGTGCGCGCGGCTTCGTCGGCGGCGAGAGCCTCGTCGAACTAGGCCACAGCGATCGACGTCTGATGATCACCAAGTGGCGCGACATGCGCGCCTGGAAGGAGTGGTACCAGAGCGAGACACGCGCCCGGGTCATGCAGAGCCTGCTGCCGCTGCTGACCGAGGAGGAACGTATCCGCATCTACGAGCCCACGACCCACTGACGGCTCGCGGATCAGGCCACGCCCAGGATCCGCACGTGCACCGTCACCTCCTCGCGATCATGGTAGAGGTGGCGACACGCCACCTCGGCCCGGACGCCGGCCTCTGCGAGCGCAGACTCAAGGCCCGAGAGGCAGCGGGAGACCTCCTCCCAGCGTCGCTTCATGGGCAACTTCAGGTTGAAGACCGCCTCCCGGCACCAGCGCCTCACCAGCCAGCGCTGGACCATCGCCATCACGCGCGACGGCTTGTCGACGATATCGCACACCAGCCAGTCGAGCCGGCCGGGCGGTTCCCAGACGAAGCCGTCCTCGCGCAGGTGTTCCACCAGCCCCGTTGCCATCAATCCCTTGTCCATGGGGCCATTGTCGATGGCATAGACATGCATGCCGCGCTGCACCAGCTGCCAGGTCCAGCCGCCGGGGGCGGCGCCCAGGTCGGCCGCCTGCATGCCCTCCTCCAGGCGCTCGCCCCATTCGTCTCGCGGAATGAACTCGTGCCAGGCTTCCTCCAGCTTGAGGGTGGAGCGGCTCGGCGCACGATGGGGAAAACGCAACCGCCGAATTCCCCCCGGGAGTTCGCTGCGATTGCCGGGAAAGCTCATGCCCAGTTGCACCCGGTCTCCGTCACTCCACAGCAGGTGAAGTCGGCGCCCGCCGGCCTTGCGCCGCAGGGCGCCCCGCTTCTTGAGCAGCGACTCCAGCGGTCGTTTGAGCGCCTTGATCAAGCCGGCGAGGGCCTTGGCCTCGTTGGTGTCCGGCGTCTCCTGCCAGACCGAATCGAAGCTCCAGCCACTCGCCACGACCTGGTCGAGTATCGGGGTGAGGCGATCCTCGCGCGGAAGCAATAGCGGCGGCAGCGCGAGCAGGCTCTGGCGGGCAAACACCAGACTCGCCAGCGGCAGTGCCCGATGCAGCGCGTTGGCTGGCGCATCCCCGGCAGCAATGAAGCGGACGAAACCGGCGTCTGGCTTGATATCGGCCTCTCCCTGCCAGCCCAGCGCCATGGCCTTTTCCGTGAGCTCTGCCGCCAGGTCCGGCTCGAACCCCGGACGACAATAGAGCAGCAGCTCACCGGCCACTGTCATGGGCCGGCCTCCTCGGACACCACGGAGGAAGTGCCCTTCCTCAGGTCCTCGATATCCTTCAACTGGACATTGAGTGCATTGGTGGAAATGGTCACCTCCCAGAGCGAGTAGATCAGCGATATGGACAGGGTCACCAGGCTCACGCCGAAGAGCAGCATGCCCAGCAGTTCGAGCGACAGGAAGAGTGCGAACATCGACAGCGTACAGAGCAGGAAGCTCAGCACACCCGCCACCTGCATGCGCTTGGTCAGGGAGATGCGCCGACGCAGCAGCACGATCTGTCGGGCGGTGCCGGACTGATGATGATCGCGCTCCTCGTCTGCCAGCTTGCGGATCAGCTGGGCGAGCACCAGGAAGCGGTTGGTATAGGCCAGCAGCAGCAACGAGATGGCGGGAAAGAGCAGGGCCGGGGTGGTCAGCGTCAAAGAAGGATCTCCGGTTGTCATTCGCAACGCCATGATAACAGCTGACACTTTCACGGGCCGCACATGAAAAAACCCCGTGCTCTTTCGAACACGGGGTCTTCTCGGGATAGGTGCCTGACGATGATTGGGCCGGCCTCCCGGCGGGCGGCGCTCCGCTACGCTTCATGGGGAGGGCCCCGAAACGACGAAACCCCGACCAATGGCCGGGGTTTCTGAATAAGTGCCTGACGATGACCTACTCTCGCATGGGGAGGCCCCACACTACCATCGGCGCTGAGCGGTTTCACTGCTGAGTTCGGCATGGGATCAGGTGGTTCCCGCACGCTATGGTCGTCAGGCGAAAAACGGTGAATCATGCTGGCGAGAACGTCTCGTCGTATCCGGCTGTCGGTCGCCATCGGCAGACCGCTTGGGTGTTATATGGTCAAGCCTCACGGGCCATTAGTACCGGTTAGCTCAACGCCTTGCAGCGCTTCCACACCCGGCCTATCAACCAGCTGGTCTCGCTGGGCCCTTCAGGAGGCTCGAGGCCTCGGGGATGTCTCATCTTGAAGGGGGCTTCCCGCTTAGATGCTTTCAGCGGTTATCCCGTCCGCACATAGCTACCCGGCAATGCCACTGGCGTGACAACCGGAACACCAGAGGTGCGTCCACTCCGGTCCTCTCGTACTAGGAGCAGCACTTCTCAAACATCCAACGCCCACGGCAGATAGGGACCGAACTGTCTCACGACGTTCTAAACCCAGCTCGCGTACCACTTTAAATGGCGAACAGCCATACCCTTGGGACCGACTTCAGCCCCAGGATGTGATGAGCCGACATCGAGGTGCCAAACACCGCCGTCGATGTGAACTCTTGGGCGGTATCAGCCTGTTATCCCCGGAGTACCTTTTATCCGTTGAGCGATGGCCCTTCCATACAGAACCACCGGATCACTAGAACCTACTTTCGTACCTGCTCGACGTGTCTGTCTCGCAGTTAAGCACCCTTATGCTCTTGCACTCAATGCACGATTTCCAACCGTGCTGAGGGTACCTTCGTGCTCCTCCGTTACGCTTTGGGAGGAGACCGCCCCAGTCAAACTACCCACCACACACGGTCCTCGATCCGGATCACGGACCTGAGTTAGAACGCCAATGATGCCAGGCTGGTATTTCAAGGTTGGCTCCACCCGAACTGGCGTCCGGGTTTCCAAGCCTCCCAGCTATCCTACACAAGCAACATCAGCGTCCAGTGTGAAGCTATAGTAAAGGTTCACGGGGTCTTTCCGTCTAGCCGCGGGTACACAGCATCTTCACTGCGATTTCAATTTCACTGAGTCTCGGGTGGAGACAGCGTGGCCATCATTACGCCATTCGTGCAGGTCGGAACTTACCCGACAAGGAATTTCGCTACCTTAGGACCGTTATAGTTACGGCCGCCGTTTACCGGGGCTTCGATCAGGAGCTTCGCGTGAGCTAACACCATCACTTAACCTTCCGGCACCGGGCAGGCGTCACACCCTATACGTCCGCTTGCGCGTTTGCAGAGTGCTGTGTTTTTAATAAACAGTTGCAGCCACCTGGTATCTTCGACCGGTTCAGGCTCGGGGAGCAAGTCCCGTCACCCTATGCCGGCGTGCCTTCTCCCGAAGTTACGGCACCATTTTGCCTAGTTCCTTCACCCGAGTTCTCTCAAGCGCCTGGGTATTCTCTACCTGACCACCTGTGTCGGTTTGGGGTACGGTCCCACTGTATCTGAAGCTTAGAGGCTTTTCCTGGAAGCGTGGCATCGATGACTTCCTGACCGTGGTCAGTTCGTCTCGTCTCTCGGCCTTGGGGAACCGGATTTGCCTGACTCCCCAGCCTACTGACTTTCACCAGGACAACCAACGCCTGGCTCACCTAGCCTTCTTCGTCCCCCCATCGCAATACAGTGAGGTACGGGAATATTGACCCGTTTCCCATCGACTACGCCTTTCGGCCTCGCCTTAGGGGCCGACTCACTCTGCTCCGATTAGCGTCGAACAGAAACCCTTGGTCTTCCGGCGGGGGAGTTTTTCACTCCCCTTGTCGTTACTCATGTCAGCATTCGCACTCGTGATACCTCCAGCAGACCTCTCGATCCACCTTC
>NZ_JASCQQ010000019.1:0-6534 GCF_030012485.1 Halomonas rhizosphaerae | reverse complement strand
CGGGCGTGGCGCACCTGCAGCTCGGGGGCGTCGGTCTTCGCCAGCTCGATGTCGAACACCACCTCGGAGAAGGGGCCGTCCAGCTCGCGCCGGGCGATCTCGGCCGGGTCCTCGATGCGGCTGGCCGGCACCACCAGCTCCTCGCGGGTGGCGAAGGCGAAGTCGTCGAAGGTGTAGGGGTCGCCCGCCAGGTTGATCTGGGTGGTCAGGTGCTGGTGGCCCGGGGCGGAGATGAAGTAGTGAATGTGCGCCGGGCGCTGGCCGTGACGGCCGAGCAGGTCGAGCACCTGCTGGGTCGGGCTGTCCGGCGGGCAGCCGTAGCCGGAGGGGATGATGCTGCGCGCGGTGTAGCGGCCCTCGGCATCGGTAAAGATGCTGCGGCGCAGGTTGTACTCGGACTGGGTCGGGTCGAAGAAGGAGTAGCCGCCCTTGGAGTTGGCGTGCCAGATCTCGACCTTGGCGCCGGCGACGGGGTGGCCGTCGACGTCACGCACCTGGCCGGTCAGCCACATGGTCTCGCCGTCCTGGTCCTTGCCGTCGTCCATGCGCGCGAAGCCCTCGGCCTCCGGGGCGCCGGCCACGTAGAGCGGGCCCTCGATGGTGCGCGGGGTACCGCCCAGCAGGCCGCGCTCGCGGTCGGCGGCGTCCATGCGCATGTCCAGGTAGTGGTCGAAGCCCAGCCCCGGGGCCAGCAGGCCGAACTGGGTGCCATTGCCCAGCGCGTTGAGCACGCTGACGGCGGACCAGAACTCCTCGGCACTGACGTCGTAGTCGTCCATCAGCCGGAACAGGTCGGAGAGCAGGCGGTGTATGATCTGCTTGGCGCGCTCGCTGCCGCCGTCCTGGTCGAAGCCGGCGACGGTGGTCAGGAAGTCCTGGACCTCGGGGGTGTCGAAAATCTTTACGGTCATGGTCATGCTCTCGTCGTTGTCGTTGTGCCCTGCGGTCTCGTCAGGGATGCAAGGCCAGTGGTCGGGGCCTCCGGATGCCTGACAGGCCACATCTCGACGGAGGCGTTCTTGTTGTGGTGACTGGATTCTGGCCAGGCAGCGGGGGTGTCACCAATATCGTTTGAGTTCCCCTCCATACCTTAGGGGTATCGCCAGGGCTGCCGACACCTTCCCGTTCCTCCCGGGAACGGCGAAGACAACAAGATGAAAATCAATACATTGAAAGACACTCCTGGCCAGGCGTCGCGATGACCAGTCCTTCCGTCTGCGGCATGTCGACCGGACGGGCCGGGAGGGGGTGACAACCGACGGCCCCGGCCGCCCCCGGGGCGGGTTCCCGGACGCGGATTCACCCCTCCAGGGGACGAGGATTGAGACAAAAGGATAAGAGGCCGACGCGGCGGCGCCGGGAGGCGGCCGCACAAAAAGGGCCCGTGCTGCCGAAGCAGCCACGGGCCAAGGAGGAAAACGCCATGCCGGCGCTAGGGGTCAGCCGGCACTCTTTGCCGGGAAGCGCTTGCGCAGGGCCGCGCGCTCCTGGGAGAAGTCGAAGTCGCGGAACTCCACCAGCATCGAGATCGCAGCCCCCAGGATCAGCGCCCAGAAGGAGGCGCCGATACCGACGATCTGCAGGCCCGAGACCGCGATCAGGAAGGAGAACATCGCCCCCACCTCATGCTTGCCGGAGAAGGTGATGTGCATCGCCGAGCTGATCACCCGCAGCAGCGCGAGGCCGGCGATGATGGCGATGAAGTAGCTCGGCATCGCCTCGATCAGGCTGAACACGAAGCCGTAGAAGGGGGCGGCGACCACGAAGATGAGGCCGACGATCACCGCCGCCACCCAGCGCTTGTCGTGGGTCCCCGCCTCGGGGGAGGAGCAGATGCCGGTCATCGGCGCGGCGATGCAGGTGCTGTGCAGGTTGAAGAAGGCCGACACCATGGTGCCGATGCCGCCGACGAAGGTGATGGCATTGGCCGGCGCCTCCTTGTAGCCCATGCCCTTGACCAGCCCCACGCCGGCGGGCGTCTCCATGCCCACCAGGATCAACGCCAGCGGCAGGCCATAGGCCAGGAAGGCGTCCATGGAGAAGGCCGGCATGATGAACTCGGGCATGCGGAACGAGAACTCCACGCTTGAGAAGTCCGCGCCGGAGAGCGCCATGTAGAGCACGCCCACCACCAGGGTGACCACCAGCGGCGGTATCCGACGCAGGAAGCGCGCCGAGAGGAAGAAGGCCATGATCATCACCACCGCGGGGATCAGGGCGTTCTGCAGGGGCATCACCATGTTGGTGCCGAACTTTAGCAGCACGCCTGCCACCATGCCCATGACGATGGGCATGGGGATCAGCCGCATCACCAGGCTCATCCAGCCGGCCAGGGCCACCACCACCGAGATGGCGCCCGCCATCAGCGTCGCCCCCAGGGCCTCGTTGAGCCCCACCACGGGGATGATGGCGGCGAACAGCAGCGCGCCGGGGATGGAGTTGGCCACCGGCAGGGGAAGACGGTAATAGGCCGGCAGGATCAGGCCGAACAGGCCATTGATGAAGAGGTAGCTGATCACCCACAGCAGGGTGAAATCCTTGGGCAGCCCCGCCGCGGTGCCGGCGCTGATATGGATGATGCCGGCGCTGAGGCCGAAGATGCCGGCGACCACGCCGGCGCTCAGGTTGTCGGCATTGAGGTCGCGCAGGAAGTCCCGCGGCGCCGTCGCGAGGCCGGGGCCTTTCTCGAGGTGTCTCATGCTGTGCTCCAGGGGCTTGTTGTCGTTGCTGTCGGAAGCCACGGATGGTCAGGGGCAAGGCGAGCGGGCGGCCCGAGGGCCACCCTGGCGCAGGGTTCAGCCCTGGTCGCCGCCGCCCACCGGCAGCACACTGCCGGTGATGTAGCTCGCCTCGTCGGAGGCCAGGAAGAGGATCGGCGCGGCCATCTCGTCCAGGGTGCCGTAGCGCTTCATCAGGCAGCTCTGCTTGGTCTGGTCGATATGCGCCTGGAACCAGGCTCGCTCCGTCTCGTTGCGGGGCTCCGGGGTGCCGCGGGAGATCTTCCGCGGCGGCGCCTCGGTCCCGCCGATGCCGGCGGCCGCCACGCGGATGCCGTGCTCGGCGACCTCGAAGGCCAGGGACTCGGTCAGCGCGTTGACGCCCCCCTTGGCCGCCGAGTAGGGGATCCGGTGGATGCCCCGGGTCGCCACCGAGGAGACGTTGACGATCACCCCACCGCCCTGCGCCACCAGGGTCGGCAGCACCGCCCGGCAGCACCACAGCGTCGGCATCAGCGAACGGTTGACCTCGGCGGCGATCTCGGCCTGGGTGAACTCGGTGAACGGCTTGAAGTTGATCGCGCCGCCCACGTTGTTGATCAAGATGTCGATCCGGCCGAAGTGCTCCACCGTGCGGGCCATCACCTCCTCGGCCCCTTCCCAGGTCTCGAGGTCGGCCTGCAGGGCGATGGCGTCCACGCCCTGCTCGGCGAGCCCTGCCACCACCTCATGGACCAGGTCGGCACGGTCCACCAGGGCCAGGCGGGCGCCCTCGGCGGCGGCCCGCTCGGCGACCCGCTGGCCGATGCCCTGGGCCGCGCCGGTGATCACCATCACCCGGTCCTGAAAGCGGGGGGCGTCGAAGCGTTGCGCGCTCATGACGCCTCCCCCGGTGCCTGGTTGGGAGTGAACTTCTCGTAGTGGAAGCTCTGCGGCACGATGCCCTCGGCGTCAAAGTGCTTGAGCACGGCATCGACCATCGGGGGCGGCCCGCACAGATAGACATCGATGTCGCCGTCGTGCAGCACCTCGGCGTCCATGTGATGGGTGACATAGCCCTTGCGCGGATGCTGGCTCGCCTCGTCCACCACCACGGTGGAGTAGGTGAAGGTCGGCAGCCTCTCGGCGAAGGCGTCGAGGGCATCGACCTTGACCAGGTGATCATCCTTGTTGACGCCGTAGATCAGGTGCATCGGCTGGTCGCTGCCCTGCCCGTCTTCCCGTTTCTGGGCCAGCTGCTCGAGCATGGAGAGGAAGGGCGCGAGGCCCGTGCCGCCGGCCAGCATCAGCACCGGGCGGGTGATCTCGCGCAGGTAGAAGCTGCCCAGCGGCCCGGTGAGCGAGAGGCGATCGCCGACCTTGGCCTGCCGGGTCAGGTAGCCGCTCATCAGGCCATTGGGGATGTTGCGGATCAGGAAGGTGGCCCGCTGCTCCCCGGGCTTCGAGCTGAAGGAGTAGGAACGGTGCGCCTCGCTGCCCGGCACGTCGATGTGGATGTACTGCCCCGGCAGGAAGGCCAGTTCGGCCCCCTCGTCCAGGTCCACGGCCAGCTCGATGCTGTCCTCGGAGAGTTGCTCGACCACGGCCAGGGTGCCCTCGATCTTGCCGACCTGGGTCTTGCACAGGCTGGAGGCTACCGGCACCTGGATGACGCAGTCCGAGGACGGCACCATCTGGCAGGTCAGCACCTGGCCCTCGGCGGCCTCCTCGTCGGAGAGCGCCTCCTCCAGGTACTCGTCCCCCATGTCGAACTCGCCCTGCTCGCAGTGGCCCTTGCAGGTGCCGCAGACGCCGTCGGAGCAGTCCATCGGCAGGTTGACCTTCTGCCGGTAGGCGGCGTCGAGGACCGTTTCCCCTTGCTTGCAGCCGATGAAACGAGTGACGCCGTCCTCGAAGTTGAGTGCAATGGTATAGCTCATGGTCGAATCTCCTCCCGCACCGGGTCAGATGTGATAGATGTCGATGACCTGGTGGATGTAGTCGTTGTTGAGTTGCACGACTTTTCTGGTGATCAGCGGCGACTCCCCCGACACGTCCAGGGTGTAGAAGGCGCTGCCGAAGTAGCTGTCGGTCTTCTTGTAGCGGTGGCTCAGGGTGTGCCAGTTGAAGCGCAGCTTCACCGTGTCGCCTTCCTCCTTCAGCACCTCGAGGTTGGTGATCTGGTGGGTGGTGCGCGGCTCCGGCGTGCTCGCCCCGCTGCGCTCGGTCTTGATCCGGTAGACCCGGTCCTCGAGCCCTTCGCGGTTCGGGTAGTAGATCAGCGAGATCTCGGCCTCGGGGTCCCGGGTCAGCTGGTCGTCGTCGTCCCAGGCCGGCATCCAGAACTCGGCGTCCTGGCGGTAGCACTCCAGCCACGCGTCCCACTGGCGGTCGTCGAGCAGGCGCGCCTCGCGGTACAAGAAGGCCTGGATATCGTGGTAGCTGATGCTCATGGTCTCTCTCCTCAGGCGGACGCGGTGGCGATAAACTGGCTGCGTTCCTTGTCGATGGCGCGCAGCATCTCCTCGACCCAGTGCTTGTGGTGCAGCACGTAGAGGCCCTCGTCTTCCGGGGAGGCCCCGCTGAGCAGCGGCTTCATGTCGATCGCCTGGGCATTCTCGTCGGCCCCCTCGATCCACTGCCTGGCGCCGCGCGAGAGGTCGTTCCACTCGGCCAGCGCGCCGTGGTAGCCGTCCTGGCAGGCGCGGAATTCCTCGAGGTCATCCGGCGTGCCCATGCCCGAGACGTTGAAGAAGTCCTCGTACTGGCGGATGCGCACCCGGCGGTTCTCCGCGGACTCGCCCTTGGGCGCGAAGCAGTAGATGGTGACCTCGGTCTTGTCGACGGAGAGTGGGCGCAGCACGCGGATCTGCGTGGAGAACTGGTCCATCAGGTAGACGTTGGGGTAGAGGCAGAGGTTGCGGGTCTGGTTGACGATGGAGTCGGCCCGCGCCGCGCCGAGCTCGGCCTCGATCTCGTCCTTGCGGGTGTAGACCGGGCGCACCTCGGGGTTGAGCAGCCGGGTCCAAAGCATCATGTGGCCGTTCTCGTAGGAGTAGAAGCCGCCCTGGCTCTTCGACCAGCCATCGGCGTCCACCGCCTTGGTGCCGCCGGCGTCGTAGTTGCGACGCTCCATGGTCGAGGCGTAGTTCCAGTGCACCGAGCTGACGTGGTAGCCGTCGGCGCCGTTCTCGGCCTGCAGCTTCCAGTTGCCGTTGTAGGTGTACGACGAGGTGCCGCGCAGGATCTCCAGGCCGTCCGGCGCCTGGTCGACGATGTTGTCGATGACCTTGGTGGTCTCGCCCAGGTACTCCTCCAGCGGCAGCACGTCATCGCTCAGGCTGCCGAACAAGAAGCCCTTGTAGTTGGCGAAGCGCGGCAGGCGCTTGAGGTCGTGGGAGCCTTCCTGCTTGAAGCCCTCCGGGTAGGCGCCGTTCTTCTCGTTCTTGGCCTTGAGCAGCTTGCCGTCGTTCTTGAAGGTCCAGCCGTGGAAGGGGCAGGTGAAGGTGCCCTTGTTGCCCTGCTTGCGGCGGCACAGGGTGGCGCCGCGGTGGGCGCAGGCGTTGATCAGGCCGTGCAGCTCGCCCTGCTTGTCGCGGGTGATGACCACCGGCTGGCGGCCCATGGTCACGGTGTAGTAGTCGCCCGGCTCGCTGATCTGGCTCTCGTGGGCCAGGAACAGCCAGTTGCCCTCGAAGATGTGCTTCATCTCCAGCTCGAAGAAGGCCGGGTCGGTGAACATGCTGCGGTGGCAGCGGAAGATGCCGTTGTCGGCGTCGTCGACGACGGCGCCGCGGACGCGTTCCTCGAGTTGGTCAAGCTGGGTGGTCATGATCCA